>CAZZDI010000008.1:0-15100 GCA_964653155.1 uncultured Flavobacteriaceae bacterium
TGCAAATCGTTTTGCGGCTGAACAAAATCGGTAGTTTTATTTTCGTAAAAAAACGACGGCCCAACGTTGTTCGACACAAACAAATCCAAATCGCCATCATTATCATAATCGAAAACAGCTTGCGTAACGCTTATGGTTTCTTCTCCCAATTTTACTTTATCGGAAGCCTCAACCAACCTTGGTTCGTTCTTATTCAGCCAATTTTCGTAGTAAGTATTTTTATAAGCGCCCGAACTTCCGTATTCAAATCCGTTCAATACAAACAAATCCTCATCGCGGTCTAAATCGAAATCTGAAAAATTCACATCCCAAGCCCATCCCGTGTTATAAACGCCCAATTCCCGACCTCTATTTTTAAAAGTATTGTTTCCAAGATTTTCCATCAGGGCATTGTCCCCAATGGCGGTTATGTAAAAATCGAAAGCCCCATCGCCGTTGTAATCGCCAATGGCAATGCCCATATCGTCTTTAGAACGATCTAAACCGTAAGCTTTGGCTTGTTCAGTAAAGCCCATTCCGTTATTGTTAATAAACAAATCGTTGGTTTCGGTAGAATAATCGTTGGCCACGTATAAATCCATCCAACCATCGCCGTTGAAATCGAAAGGAACACTTTGGTATGAATGTTTGTTAATTGTATTTCCTATGATGCTACTTACATCCGAAAATGTACCGTTACCATTATTTTTGTACAAACGGTTCCCTTCACACTCGCCCCAATCTGAAACATAAACATCCAAAAAACCATCGTTATTATAATCAAACCATGTAGCGTCGGTATTTACACAGGGCTTGTATTTATTGAATCCTGCCGCCGAAGTCACTTCCTTAAATGTACCGTTCCCCTCGTTGTGGAACAATTGGATTTTATAAACATGGGTTAAAAACAAATCAGGAAAGCCATCATTATCATAATCGCCCCAAAACGCCCCATTTTTAAACCCGTTTAACGCATCGGTATAAGCCGTTTCTTCATTTGCTGGGAATAAATTAACCAGCCCCGAAGCTTGCGTCACTTCGGTAAAAGTGCCATCATTGTTGTTACTAAACAGTTTGCTGGCACTTTTATTTACACCGTCAACATCTTGGGCTTTGGCTACGACAAATAAATCCAAGTCGCCATCGGCATCATAATCGGCTACGGCCGCTCCGTTATTGTCGGCCACATTTTCCAGCCCTATATAATTCTCCACATGCTCGAAGGTTTGCGCATGCAATCCAAAAGCGCAAAATAGAACGAACACTATATTCAGGGTGCGTTTATTTTTCGAATGTAATCGTTTTAAGTTGGGTTCCTTTAGTTTTAACGTTAACGCTTCCATCATCCAAAAGCTTAATATATTTGGTTGGTATTAGTTCGTTTTTAGTCCACGGCTCGCCCGATTTTTTCCAGAGCATCAACGTGGCATAGGTTTTTGATTTATTCTGCGCGCCACTTTCATTTTTCACCACATTGACTACCTTACTTTCATCACTTTCAGGGTGCAGCCCTTTTGCCGAAACTACCTCGGTTTTGTCCCAGCCCAAAAGTGGCACCATGGCAAGTTGATAGGTCCCATTATCGATTATGGTGGCTTCGTAGCCTTTAATTTTCCTTTTGGTCGTTACGATTTCCTTATCAAACTTTGGCAGGGCGTAATGCCCCAACCGCATCGAAATGGGTTTATCGCTTTCGTTCCGGTCTATCCTTAAAATGCCGTTGGCTAAAGGAACATCGGCCAAACTGAATTTTATGCTTTCATCGGTCTCCAAAACCACATCGCGATAATACACGCCGTTTTCAAACTTTTTAAAATCGTAAAGTCGGAATGCTTCCCATTCATCATGCTTGTTTTTTATAACATAGTTCATGGCCACTTCGCCATTTTCACCATCGGCTTGCCAAGGGAACGCACTGTTGTACGACAAACGGTTGTAATTTTCGGTAGAACGGAATTTTTGCCAATCGTCCTTTACTTTTTCATGGCACCATGCCCGGATTTCGGATGCCCCGATATTGGGGTAATCGGTTATCAAAATTTCGGATGCCGGTTGGAATTTATTGTAAACTTCATCCTTTTTAAACTCGGTGTCCCAAGCCCCGTTGTTTTCAACCGCCGTCCAAAACGGATTATCGTCCGGCACCAACAATCCCAAAAACGCTTTCCCCATCCAATACACACTTCCGCGACAGCTGTAATTTTGCACAGCTGGCTCAAATGGACCGTAAAAACCGAGTGTGGGCACGTTGTCCCTCATAAAATCGGGATGGGTAAAAAACTGTTTGATGACCCCGGATGAAATGCGGCGCATCCAACCAAAATTGATATCGCTCTTATCGTCCTCAAAACCCATTAAAGGAAATGGAACAATGGCACCAATGCGATAGCTGATGCTTCTCCCGTACATAATCATTTCGCCATTTTTACTGAACAGGTACGGGTAGTTATGCTTTAGGTCCTTAAAGTTTGAAATGAATTTTGAAGCTATTTCCGGATATTGGGCATTGCCGAAATACTCGGCCCAAACCATGCCGTACATTTGAAAAGCCCACATGCTATAATAATCGTAAGCTGGACTATCGTTGTACCAACCTTGCCCACGGTAATGGGTTAGTGACTTTTCAAGGTAGTCCACCAATAATTTTTCGTTGACATTATAGCCCTGTTCCTTAAAAAAACTGAGCACAAAAATATTGAAGAACTTCCAGTTGGAATCTACCGTTGGGCCATCGCCATAACTGAGCATGGTATGTGCCAATTGATCCTTTAAATCTTGGGGCAAGGGTTCCCACAGCACTTCGGGGTTGATCAACAACGACACGGCCAAAGCTCCAAACTCCACCAAATTCTGGCTCGGCCCACCGTTTTTAGCGCGTGGCACGATGTACGATTCACTTTTTGGATCCACCAATTTTCCTATTTGGTAGCGGTAATATTCGGCTACATGTGTTCCGTTTATATCAAGATCTGGATTTTCTTTCAGCAGTGGTGCTGCCACAAACAAAGTCCGGCAAAGTCCTTCCAGTTTTTCGGTGGGCACACGGCTTTCATTGTGCGGGTAACTCTTTCCGGGTTGTTTTGGAAACTTCATGGGGTCGTCCTTCGATTGGATATAGCTAAAAGCACCTTCCAATAAGTACATGGCGGCATCTTTCCAATGTTGCTTGGTCATTCCCGTGTGTGGGCTTCGTTCAAAATTGGGATTGTTAATTTTGAAAGCCTGACGGTTTTCCTGTGAAAATACCGTCAAATTAATTGCCAATAATACTATTAAAAAAAATCGCTTTTTATTGAACTCCATAAACTAATGCTCTATTACAAATTTCTTTACAATTGATTTTGAACCGTTATTCAATCTCAAAATATACATACCAGATGCCAATTGAGAAACATCGAGAGCCGAATTTTTGTTATCTTTTAAAGTTTTATCCATTAAAACCCTTCCGTTCAAATCAAAAATGCTTAAAGTTAAGTTTTCTGAAATGGATGACCTATTTATCTTTACATGTAATAAATCTTTTGTCGGCACCGGATAAATAGACCACATATTATTAGCCATAATTTCATTTGTAAACAACCCTTCAACCAATGCTGAAATGGCATTGGCAGATAGTTCATAATTGTAAACCCTAAAATCGTCAATACTTCCGTTCAATAAAGGGTCGTCCCATTGGCTTCTTCCAATAAAATTCATTACCGGCTTAAAATATAAAGG
This sequence comes from uncultured Flavobacteriaceae bacterium, assembly GCA_964653155.1. Classification (GTDB taxonomy): domain Bacteria; phylum Bacteroidota; class Bacteroidia; order Flavobacteriales; family Flavobacteriaceae; genus Flavisericum. The sequence continues at coordinate 3,697 of CAZZDI010000008.1, forward strand.
GCTTCCCAAGAAACTATTGGATTCTGCCCTATTTTCTCCATTTACATAAAGAGTGGCACCACTTGCACCCAAAGTTACTGCTACGTGTACCCACTCACCTGTTGGAAGCGCTTCTGTTTCAACAAATTGCTCCGCTACGCTCTAATGCACTTAAATCCAAATGGCCGATTATTGTGTTCTCGATGCGGACGGGATCGTTAACAGGTACCAAGCCATCATAACCCCGAGACAATAAGCTCTACTGCTCTTGGCGGCAACTCTTGAATACTACTTTTTTGCTCATTCTTAAAGTTAGCCATTAGCACAATGAATTGCAAAAAAAGACTGCCTTTTCAGACAGCCTCTTTTTTATTATCGTACTAAATTGCTAATTCTAAAGATCGGTTAAAACAAAACTAAAGTTTAATGGTACGCCATTCCTTTCTACTTTTAGTTTCATTTTTTTTCCGGTTTCATCCTGAAACATTTGCATTATTTCCTGCAACGAATATTGGTACGTCTGTTTGCCATTTACGCTAATTACAATATCGCCCTTGCGCAAACCCGATTGTTCCGCGGGCGAATTTTCCCTTAATTCTACAATACCATAAGCCGGTTTTAACGACATTTTATATTGAGCCTCAAAAACCACATGGGTTCTATTCTCTAAATTTTCCCTGGGTTTTTGTACATTTCCTTCTTCTTTTACAATTCTCACCCCATCGTGGGCCAATTCGATACCGCTTTTATTGTAACTAAACGGCTGCTTGAAAAATTTATTCTTTTTAAGTGTAACACTTGCTTTTTGATAATTGAATACCACATTGAAACGCTTTAAAATATTACCAGACAAGCTACCGTTTCGGTTCTTGATTTGTTTGGCAAAAATCACAGAAGACGAATCGGGGTAAGCTACATTGGCTTTTTTCAGTTCAAAACCTTTTAAATGAAATTTATCGACCTTAGAGCGTTTTCCGTAAACACTGCCATTTAGTCCGTAACCCAAAAAATCGTTAAAATATTTATCGTCCGCTTTTATACCGAGTTCTTCATTTTCGAATAACCAAAGCGCATCGCTACCACCCGAGTCTATCAACAATTTAACGGGAATGGTTTTTTCGGCAATTTCAACCTTTGCGTTTAAGTAGGGTTTCCCGTTATAAAATTCCAGATTAAAGGTTTCGCACTTTCTGCATCGTTCCTTTTTGTAAGCTTGGGGTTCGGAAAGTTTTAGGCGTTGCGAAGAATAATTAATCTGCACCACCAAATCGCGAAACAAATCAAAACCAATAATACCATGAATGGGAATGCCCAAACGGGGCGACAGATCTAAATCGGCATTAAAAATAGCATACAGATCTTGGTTCAATTTTATGGCGTCGCCAATTTTAAACACATTGTTTTTCGATTTTAGCGCTTCTACCATCTTACCTTCGCCCAATCCACGTAAAAAAATGGTTTCGGTTTCCTTGATGTTCAGCGTATCGGAAACATTCAAAAAATTGAAGATAATGGGTTTGCTTACACCGGTATCTAACAAAAAAGACAGCTCCACACCATTCACCTCAACCGGTATCACCACCAAATTATTGATTAGCTTAAATTTGATGTTACTTGACCGATGTTTGTTTTCAATAAGAAACCGGCCTTGGGAGAACCCAAACAGGCTAATAAGAAGAAAACAGAGTATGCCAATGTAACGAAAGGTCATCTAGCTGGGTGAATTTGTTATATCAATTTACAAATCTTTAGGCCAGCTTAGTAATTTAGGGCTGTTTTTTAAAAAAAAATTAAGATAATTTTCTCAACTTTGCAGCTTAAAAACAGTTATTTTAATGCCAACTATTTCTCAAAAAGGCCACGATATGCCCGCTTCTCCTATTCGTAAACTTGTTCCGTATGCCGAACAAGCTACCGAAAACGGAAAGCACATTTACTATTTAAACATTGGACAACCCGATATAAAAACCCCCGAAGTCGCCTTAAACGCTGTAAAACAGAACGATGTAGAAATCCTTTCGTATTCTAGATCTGAAGGCTCTGAAACTTACAGAAAGAAACTGGCCCAATATTTTGGCAAGCACGATATAAAAGTAACGCACAGCGACATTATTGTTACCACAGGTGCTAGCGAAGCCCTATTGTTTTTGTTCAGCAGTATTATGGATCCGGATGATGAAGTGATTATTTCTGAGCCATTTTATGCCAATTATATTGCATTTTCAACCTCATCGGGCGTTAAGGTGGTTCCCGCCATGTGCAATATTGACGACAATTTTGCATTACCACCCATTGATACTTTTGAAAAACTCATTACGCCCAAAACCAAGGCTATTTTAATTTGTAACCCCGGAAACCCAACCGGTTATTTATACTCAAAAGAAGAAATACAGCAATTGGCAGCTTTGGCAATAAAACACGATCTATTTTTGGTGGCCGATGAAGTGTACCGCGAATTTGTTTACGACGGAAACACGCACTACTCCATCATGCAGGTGGAAGGTATAGACCAGCACGCCGTAATTATCGATTCGGTTTCCAAACGCTACAGCATGTGCGGTGCGCGTGTAGGCTGCTTAGTATCAAAAAACAAAATGCTGATGCAAACGGTGCTTAAATTCGCCCAAGCGAGATTAAGTCCGCCAACATACGCACAAATAGCGAGCGAAGCCGCTTTAGATACACCACAAAGTTATTTTGATGATGTGATTGAAGAATATGTAGATAGAAGAGATACCTTAATCACCGAACTTAAAAAAATCGATGGTATTAAAGTAGCCGTACCGCAAGGGGCGTTTTATTGCATTGCAGAATTGCCCATAAAAAATGCCGATGATTTTGCGCAGTGGCTGCTGGAACATTTTGATATTGATGGCGAAACCGTAATGGTGGCACCCGCTAACGGATTTTATTCCACTCCGGGCGTAGGCTTGAACCAAATTCGAATTGCCTATGTATTGAACAAAGAAAGTTTGGTAAAGGCCGTTAACATTTTAAAAGAAGCTTTAAAAGTTTACCCCAACTAGTGCAGATTCAGCAAAATATATCCTTAAAACCCTACAACACTTTTGGCATTGATGTTTTGGCGAAGCATTTTATTTCGGTTGAAACCATTAATGAACTGAAACAGGTTTTGGGTTTGAATGGTTACCCCGAAAAACTGATTTTGGGCGGCGGCAGCAATATGTTACTTACCAAAGCTATTGACGCCCTGGTAATCCACGTTAACCTGAAGGGGATTGAGGTGGTTTCTGAAAACGACGACTTTGTTACCGTTAAGGCCCAAGCCGGCGAAAACTGGCACGAATTTGTGCTGTGGTGCATTGACCATAATTTTGGTGGCGTGGAGAATCTTTCGTTAATTCCCGGTAATGTGGGTACGGCGCCCATTCAAAATATTGGGGCTTACGGCGTGGAACTTAAAGATGTTTTTGAATCGTGTGAAGCACTTTCCATCGATGGCACAACCTTAAAAACCTTCACAAAAACCGATTGTAATTTTGGTTACCGAAATTCGGTTTTTAAACAGGAAGCCAAAGGTAAATTCATCATCACTAGTGTTTCCTTCAAACTTAGCAAACGCCACCATAATATCAATGCTAGCTACGGCACAATTTCAGCTGAACTTGAAAACAACAATATTGCCGAACCTACCATAAAAGATATTTCGAACGCCGTAATTGCCATTCGTGAAAGCAAGTTGCCCAACCCAAAAGAAATAGGCAACAGCGGGAGCTTTTTTAAAAATCCCGTAATTTCAAAAACTCATTTTGAGGAACTGCTGAAAAATTTTAACGACATGCCTTCGTATCCTGTTTCGGACAACGAAGTAAAAGTTCCTGCGGGCTGGCTGATTGAAAAAGCAGGATTTAAAGGCAAACGGTTTGGCCAATACGGGGTTCACAAAAAACAGGCCCTCGTGCTGGTTAATTACGGGGGCGCCAATGGTTCTGATATATTTCAACTTTCCAAATTAATCCAAAAAACCATTAAACGCCTGTTTAATATTTCTATTGAGGCCGAAGTTAATATCCTTTGATTTCAAAAGAAATGTCTAAATTTGGTTTTATAAACTTTTTATCCTTATCCAAACAAACAAGCCGACCTTGATTTCAGCAATAGAAAAAGAAATAGTTCCCTTGCTACAAAATGGCGACAAAAGGGCCATTAAGCTACTGTACGAGTACTATGCCGACGCACTTTACGGGGTGATCCAAAAAATCATAAAAGATGAGGATACCGCTCAAGATGTCTTGCAGGAAAGTTTCGTTAAAATTTGGCGCTATTCCAAAAAATACGACCCCAGCAAAGCCAAACTTTTTACTTGGTTGTACCGTATCGCTTATAACACTGCTATTGATAAAATTAGGTCGCAAAAAAACAAAAGTGGCAACGAAGTCCAAATTGAGACTTCCAACGTATATAAAATAAACTCAGATGAATTGAATCAGGATGTTTTGGACATTAAAAAACACCTGAACAGTTTAGATGAAAAATACCAAATTGTCCTGAACGCCCTCTTTTTTGAAGGCATGACCCAACAAGAGGCCAGCGACGAACTGGATATTCCGTTGGGAACAATAAAATCGAGATTGAAAATTGGATTGCGGGAACTTAAAAAAATCTACGATCCTCAATAAAAAACGTCATGAATGCGAAAATAACTACTTTTTTAAATTCTGGCCTATTGGAAAAATATCTATTAGGTGAAACTTCTTCTGCCGAAACAGAACAAGTGGAATCTTATATTTCAAAATACCCAGAAGTACAGCAGGCTTACGATACGCTGCAATTTAACCTAGAGGTGGTTGCCAAAGCCCAAGCTGTTGAAGCCCCAAAAGACATCTTGAATAATATTTTAGATGAGCTTGACCAGAAACCCGTTATTAAATTAGAACCAAAAAGGAAATACAAAAAATGGTACAAATACAGTATAGCTGCTAGTATTGCCGCTTTGGTTTTTGCCGGAACCTCATACATTTTTTACAATCAAAACCAAAAACTGGTGAGAGAAAACCAAGTAGTGGTTGATGAAATTTTTGATTTACGAGGCGACATTGAGAAAAACAACCAAATGCTCGACAACGTTATGCGTCAGCTCTTAAAACTCAACAATCCAGAAACTGAAAAATACATTATAAACGGTAACGACCGTGCCAAAAATTTAAAAACCGTAGCATACATTAACGCCAAGGAAAAAACATCGATGATTGATGTCGTTTCCCTGCCCGAACTGCCAGATGAGCAATGCTACCAAATATGGGCAGAACTGCAAGGCAAAATGGTAAGCCTGGGCGTTTTAAGTGAAGCCGATAGAAAACTTAAAAACATTCCGTATCTAGAAGATGCTATGGGCTTAAACATTACTATTGAACCCAAAGGCGGTAACAATGTAGCCTCTACTGAAAACTCGGTTGCAGAAATCGATTTACAATAATAGATTAATAGCCAAAAACAACCAAAAGCCTCATTTTACCAATGGTAAAATGAGGCTTTTTTATATTTATCGGTCATGTAAAAAACTAGGCTTTTGAAAAAAATGTTTTATGAATAAAACCGGCCACTATGGCCCCTGCAATGGGTGCCAACCAAAACAACCACAACTGAGACGTAAACTCTGCTCCAGCAAATAAAGCTTGGCTCGTAGAACGGGCCGGATTTACCGATGTATTCGAAATAGGGATACTTATTAAATGTATAAGCGTTAATGCCAAACCAATGGCAATACCGGCAAAGCCTTCGGGTGCTTTAACGTAGGTGCTCCCTAAAATAATCAACAGGAAAAACATGGTGAGCAAAAATTCGGTTATCAAAACAGAAAACATACTGTACCCACCTGGTGATAGTTCGCCATAACCGTTGGCAGCAAAACCGCCAATATCAACAAAGTCAGATTTTCCGGAAACAATTAAATACAGCGCTCCTGCGGCAGCAATAGCGCCTATTAGCTGTGCAAGAATATAGCCCAGTAAATCTTTGCCATCAAACTTTCCGCCGGCCCACAACCCTAAACTTACAGCTGGATTAAAATGCGCTCCCGAAATGTGCCCAACGGCATAAGCCATGGTTAAAACGGTAAGGCCAAAGGCCAATGCTACACCGGCAAAACCAATACCCAAATCGGGGTAGCCCGCGGCAAAAATGGCACTGCCACAGCCACCAAAAACAAGCCAAAAGGTTCCAAAAAATTCTGCTAATAATTTTTTCATAATTAAATAGTTTTTAATTGGTTAGTATTCCATAAATGTAATCAATTAATTATTAGACACATCTGAAAAATTGTAGTCACAGCATAGATTTTTTTTTAGTCCATTAAAAATTTATCGCAAAAGCCTTATCTTTGCACAAACAATCAAAAACACATGAAACTTCTTTTAATCACCTTAGTATTATTAGGATTGGGCATTGCGGGAATTGCCATTAAAATCTGGGCAAAAAAAGACGGGAAGTTTGCTGGCACTTGCGCCAGCCAGAACCCTATGCTTAATAAAGAAGGCGAAGCCTGTGGTTTTTGTGGAAAAACTCCCGATCAGTTTAGCGACTGTAACGAACCTCAACATTCGTAAGTAACCCATGGGGCTTCTGGGTTTTATTTACTGTGCATTTATTGTTGTAGTTATCATCCAAATTGTATTTTATGTATTTATTTTCGGAAAATTCGCTTTTTTAAAACCGCAGGAAGCCACTAAAAAAAACTTTCCCATTTCGGTAATTATATGTGCCAAAAACGAAGCCAACAACCTAACTCGGTTTTTACCATCGGTCATTGCACAAGACTATCCCAATTTTGAAATTGTACTAATAAACGATGCTTCAAAAGACAATACTTTAGAAGTAATGCAAAGCTTTGCCGTCGAGCACAGCAACATTAAAGTGGTTGACGTTAAAAGTATTGAAGCCTTTTGGGGCAACAAAAAATATGCGTTGACCTTGGGCATAAAAGCCTCAAAAAACGAATACCTTTTGTTTACCGATGCCGATTGCAAACCGCTGTCAAAAAACTGGATTGCAGAAATGTCTGCTCACTTCAATGAAGAAAAAGCATTGGTTTTAGGTTACGGCGCTTATGAAAAAATTAAAAAATCGTTCCTCAACAAAATGGTTCGTTTTGAAACATTAATAACCGCCATAAACTACTTTTCGCTCTCCATTGCCGGCACACCTTACATGGGTGTTGGCCGTAATTTAGCCTATGCCAAAAAAGAGTTTTTTAAGGCCAACGGATTTATTGACCATATTAAAGTACGCTCTGGCGACGACGACCTTTTTGTAAACCAAGTGGCCACTAAACACAATACGGCCATTTGTTTTACCCAAGAAAGTTTTACAACCTCTACCCCAAAAACCACCTTCAACTCGTGGTTTAAGCAAAAAAGAAGACATGTTTCAACCGCCGTTCACTACAAAACAAAGCATAAAGTTATTTTAACGGTGTTGTACGTTTCCAATATTTTATTTTGGTTGTTCGCTTTCATTTTACTCCCGACTTTGTTCCAATGGCAAGTGGTTTTAAGCTTATTTTTAATTCGAATTTTAATCCAATACACCGTTTTGGGGCTGTCGTCAAAAAAACTGAATGAAACCGACTTACTATTACTACTGCCTTTCCTCGAAATCTTTCTAATTCTATCACAATTGGCTATCTTTATAAATAATCTTATTTCAAAACCCAACCATTGGAAATAACCGAAGCCATTAAGCGAGCCAAAAAAAACGACCAAAAAGCGTTCAATTTTTTATTGGATTTGTATTGGGACGATGTTTACGGGTTTCAGCTCAAGCGCACCCAAAATGAAAATGACGCTGAAGATATTACCATTCAAACCTTTTCGAAAGCGTTTGATCGCATTGAAACCTTCAACGAAAAATATACTTTTAAAACTTGGCTGATTACCATCTCGAAAAACATTCATATCGATTTACTTCGGAAGGAAAAAAACTCCATTGGGCAAGTCATTTCAAAAGATGAGCGGGAAGCATTTCAAGTTTTGGACGAATCGCCGTCGCCGGAAGACAAACTGATAACCGAACAACATTTGGCAAAGCTGCTGCGCGACATCAAAAAACTAAAGCCCCATTACCAAGAAATCATCAACCTGAGGTACTTTCAGGAACTAAGCTATAAAGAAATTTCGGAAGAACTGGACGAACCAATTAACAATGTTAAGGTAAAATTGCTCAGGGCAAAAAAGTTGCTTGCTGAAATTATTAGAGACAAATAATGCTTATCAAACTAAAAAACCTAGGCCCCGGCCTGTTATTTGCCGGAGCCGCCATTGGCGTGTCGCATTTAGTGCAATCTACCCGGGCGGGTGCCGATTTTGGTTTGGGGCTACTTTGGGCATTACTTTTGGCGCACCTGTTTAAATATCCGTTTTTTCAGTTTGCCCCCCGTTATGCCACTGCCACAGGCGAAAGTTTGCTCGATGGTTATAAAAAACTGGGCAAAGGTATTTTAATACTTTATTTTGTGCTCAACCTGGCCACCATTTTTACCATACAGGCCGGGGTTACCATTGTTACGGCTGGTTTGGCCTCTACTCTTTTCGGTGATTTTATAGACCTTAAAACTTGGACCATCATCATCATTTTAACTTGTTTGGTTTTATTGATTATGGGGCGGTACAGGTTTTTGGACCGATTGATGAAAATAATTGTCATCACCTTAACCTTAAGCACTATTGTGGCAGTGAGCATAGCCTTGTTCAATTATACCGAACCATTGTCATTTAAGCAAATCCTTCCCGAAAACAGTCTGGATATTGCTTTTCTAATCGCTTTTATGGGGTGGATGCCCGCCCCGTTGGATGTTTCGGTATGGCAATCGTTGTGGACTGTTGAAAAAAACAAAGACAACAAAAACTACAATACCAAATCGGCACTATTCGATTTTAACGTGGGCTACATGGGTACCATTTTTCTGGGCACCGGCTTTGTGCTTTTGGGCACCTTGGTAATGCATAACAGCGGTGAAACTTTTAGCGGTTCGGCCACAGCATTTTCCAGTCAGTTAATTGGCATGTACACCACCAACTTGGGCCATTGGGCCTATATTATTATTGGCTTGGCCGCATTTACCACCATGTTCAGTACCACACTTACTACATTAGATGCTTCGCCGCGCGCCATGGAAAAAACCACAAAACTCCTCCTAAACAAAACCACAAAACTCAATTATGGATTTTGGATTGTGCTGCTTTCAATCGGCACAATTTTTATTTTTTTGTTTTTAGCTTCCGAAATGGGGCTTTTAATCAAAATTGCCACTATACTTTCATTCGTTACCGCACCGTTCTATGCCATAATCAACTACATTTTAATTTCAAGCAAGCACACACCAAAAAACTACCATCCATCAAAAACCATGCATACACTCAGCTTGTTGGGCATTGCATTTTTGCTTGGTTTCAGCATTTGGTATCTAAACACCTTATAAGGAATACTTTTAAAAGAATACTTTGTATCTTTGCTTTCTATCATTTTTTGAAATATGAACACAGAAACGGCATCCAATATATTACCTGAAGAACGACAAAAAAAACCAAAATGGTTACGCGTAAAACTTCCAACGGGAAAAAAATACACCGAACTACGTGGCCTGGTTGACAAATACAAACTCAACACCATTTGCACCTCGGGAAGTTGCCCCAATATGGGCGAATGTTGGGGAGAAGGTACCGCCACATTTATGATTTTGGGAAATGTTTGCACCCGTTCGTGCGGATTTTGTGGCGTAAAAACAGGCCGCCCCGAAACAGTAGATTGGGACGAGCCCGAAAAGGTAGCCCGCTCCATAAAAATAATGAAAATAAAACATGCCGTTTTAACCAGTGTAGATCGAGACGACCTAAAAGATATGGGCAGCATCATGTGGGCTGAAACAGTAAAAGCCGTAAGACGAATGAATCCTGAAACCACGCTCGAAACATTGATTCCCGATTTTCAAGGCATTGAAAAACATATCGATAGAATTGTCAATGTGGCTCCAGAAGTGGTATCGCACAACATTGAAACCGTTCGCCGATTAACCCGCGAAGTTAGGATACAGGCACAATACGACCGTAGCATGGGGGTTTTAAAGTATTTAAAAGCCCAAGGCCAACGCCGTACCAAATCGGGCATTATGTTGGGCTTGGGCGAAACACGTGAAGAAGTTATTGAAACCCTGCACGACCTCAAGGAAAACGACGTGGATGTGGTAACCATTGGCCAATACCTTCAGCCCAGCAAACGGCATTTACCGGTAAAACAGTTTATATCTCCCGACCAATTTAAGGAATACGAAGAAATTGGGCTCGATTTAGGGTTTCGTCATGTAGAGAGCAGTGCTTTGGTACGCTCATCATACAGGGCTCAAAAACACATTAACTAAACATGATTCGTGTTGCCATTAACGGATTTGGTAGAATTGGCCGACGTCTTTTCAGGCTGCTTCAACACCATGAAAACATTGAAGTAGTTGCCATAAACGATTTGGCCGATGCCAAAACATTGGCCCACCTTTTAAAATACGACAGTATTCACGGTATTTTTAACGGCGAGGTTTCGTATGATGCCAAACATATTATAGTGAACAACAAAAATGTTCCGCTTTTAAACCAAACACACCCAAAAGATATTGATTGGCGCCCCTTCAATGTTGACTTCGTTATTGAATCAACAGGAAAGTTTAAAACCACTTCAGATTTAAACCATCATATCAACAACGGCGCCAAACAGGTTATTTTGAGCGTTCCACCTATTGAAGACGACATAAAAACCATTGTTATGGGGGTTAACGATCATTTGATTGAGGGCAACGAAAACATCATCTCGAACGCGTCGTGCACCACAAACAACGCCGCACCCATGATTGATATCATCAACCGGTTTTGCGGCATAGACCAAGCCTATATTACCACGGTACACTCTTACACCACCGACCAAAGTTTGCACGACCAGCCCCATCGCGATTTACGCCGATCAAGAGCCGCAGGGCAATCTATCGTACCAACAACCACAGGTGCGGCCAAAGCGTTGACTAAAATTTTCCCAAACCTATCGGATGTCATCGGAGGGTGTGGCATTCGTGTTCCGGTAATTAATGGTTCATTGACCGATATTACTTTCAACGTAAAAAAATCGGTTTCCATCAAAGACATCAACCATTTGTTTAAGGAAGCTGCAGAGCATCATTATAAAAACATTATTGAATATACTGAAGCCCCGCTGGTTTCAATCGATATTGTTGGCAATACACATTCTTGCATATTCGATTCAGAAATGACCTCGGTAATAGGAAATATGGTAAAAATAATTGGCTGGTACGATAATGAAACTGGGTATTCCAGCCGAATAATTGATTTAATATGCAATTTGTCGAAGAAAAAATACTTTTTATCGATAAAATAATTATATTTGTCCGTAATAGTTTGAATTATGTCCC
>CAZZDI010000008.1:15200-25424 GCA_964653155.1 uncultured Flavobacteriaceae bacterium
GAAAGCATTCAAATAGCAAAAACCAACGCTTACACAAGCATTATAAACGAAGGGTATTTTGTTTTGAGTAATCTTTATAAAAATCTTGAAAATTTCAAAACTTCAAGAGATTACTTGAGCGCATACGTTGCGCTATCAGATTCCATTAGAGGCTTAACCCGCATTAATTCGCCCAGGGACCTAGAAGCACAATACCTATTAAGCGAAGAAATTGAAAAAAACAAATTGGCCTTAGAAAAACTGGAAAAGGCTGAAGACAGCAATAACCTGCAAACGCTTACCTCTATTTTGAGTGTGGCACTTATTACTATTTTATCACTTTTAACCCTATCGTTGTACAAAAACAACAACATCAGGTTAAAAACCAATAATATGTTGCATAAAAAGAATGCCGAGCTTATTGTGGCCAAGGAAAAAGCCGAACTGGCATCAAAAACAAAAGCCAATTTCTTATCAACCGTAACACACGAACTACGTACGCCGCTGTATGCCGTAACCGGTTTGAGTAACATGCTTTTAGATGAAAACCCAAAACCCGAGCAAGTTCAGCACTTAAAATCTTTAAAATTTTCAGGGGATTACTTGCTTACTTTCATCAACGACATTCTTCAAATCAATAAAATTGAAGCCAATAAAGTAGATTTAGAGCCTGAAGTGTTCAACCTCAACAAAAAGATTAACAACATTATTTTGGCCCTTAACAATTCGGCACAAGATAATAATGTTAAAATTCACTTTGAGTACGACAAAAATCTGCCGGAAAATTTTATTGCCGATCAATTAAAAATATCACAAATCCTTATAAACCTTGTGGGCAACTCCATAAAATTCACCAAGGATGGCGACATCTGGATTCGTGTTTACAAAATTGAAGAAATAGGAAAAGTTTATACGCTACGGTTCGAAATTGAAGACAACGGCATAGGCATTAGCCAAGAAAAACAAGACCATATGTTTGAAAGTTTCTCACAAGGCTCCATTCAAATTAATAGAAAATACGGCGGCACAGGTCTTGGTCTTTCCATTGTAAAAGGATTGATAGATATTTTAAAAGGAAAAATATATGTTAAGAGCGAGCTTAATGTTGGTACCACCTTTTATTTTGAAATTCCGCTGGAAAAAACAAGTATTGAAGAAGGCGACGAAAATAAAACGGCCTATTTTGAAGGCAATAAGGAAGATATAGACCTAAGTAACGTTAAGATTTTGGTGGTTGAAGACAACAAAATCAACCAAATGATCACCAAGAAAATTTTAACCAAAATGGACCTTAAATGCGATATTGTTGATAATGGTGAAGATGCCGTAGAACAAATTAAGGCAAACAACTACAACATTATTTTAATGGACATACACATGCCGGGCATTAGTGGTATAGAAGCCACCAAAATCGTGAGGTCTTTTGATAAAGAACTAACTATTTTTGCCCTTACCGCCGTTACCATTGAAGATAAAATGCACGAGTTTGAAGAAGCTGGATTTACCGATATTATCCCGAAACCTTTTAAGCAGGAAGAGTTTGAGAAAAAACTATACAATGCGTTGGCCGACAAACAGAAACCAGCTCCTAGCGCTTAATAAAATCGGTGATTAGCTTATTGAATTTTTGCCCATCATCAATGGTTGCCCGAATAGGCAAATAAAACAACTTTTCCTTTAAGGCTTTATGTTTTTGTAGCCGTACAAAATCTTTTTCGGTAGTGATAATAAGCTTTTTTTCTCTTAATTTTTCAACATCCTGTTGACTAAAGTTATGGTGGTCGCCAAAGTTTAAATGTTCAAAATTCAAGTTTTTTCCTTTCAAAAAGTCAACCAAAGGTGCGGCGTTGGCAATACCGGTTACCAAAGTAAAGTGGCTCAGTTCGTTAAAATTTAAACTTTCGGTTTCAGAAATAACGGTTTCAGAATACGAGATGTTACTAAAAAACACCTGCTGGTGTGGCAACGGCGCTATTCGGTTTTTATAAATATTCTTTTCGGTTTCACCGATGTATTCCGGGCATTTGGTCACCACAATAATATCGGCTCGTTTTGCGCCACTTTTGGGTTCTCGTAAATTTCCGGTGGGTAAAACCACATCCTTAAAATAGGGATGCGAATAGGTGGTCAACAAAATATTGAATCCGGCCTTTACTTTTCGGTGCTGAAAAGCATCATCGAGCAACACCACTTCTGGGGCATTATCGAAACTTCGTAATTGCGCAATTCCGTTTTGTCTATCGGCATCAACAGCAACAATAATATCATCTTTAAATTTATTGTAAAACTGAAATGGCTCATCACCTAAAGTATCGGCCGTGGCATTTTCATCAGCCAATTGGAAGCCTTCGGTTTTTCTTTTATAGCCTCGGCTTAAAGTGGCCAATTTACAATCATCTTTCAAAAGCCTCACCAAATATTCTACCATTGGGCTTTTTCCTGTTCCGCCAGTGCTCAAATTTCCAACGCAAATTACAGGGAAGGGATACGATTTTGATTTTTTGATGCCCCAATCGTACAATGTGTTGCGCAGCCAAGTTACCGCATAATAAATGGGCACCACGGGAAACAGTAAGTATCGGATTATTTTCATTGGTCACAGCCGTTAGTTGAAACTATGCACTTTCAGTGCAATACTTTCAGTTTCTACAAATATTTTTGCGCCACGAGTACACGAATTTCTTCGTACAATTTCGATAAAATTATTCGTGTATTCGCGGCTAAAATTTACACAAATAATCGGACTTTCAGTCCGTTGCAAACCTATGGTCTTTCAGTCCATAGTGGTTCAGCAAAGCGAAACCGAAATGATTTAATGGTTATAAAACCCGAAATATAATAATTCTAAAATCAAGCGTGAAAGTAATTATTTTATCTTTGAAGTAAAACTTTATCCAACATGATTGTACAAGACGTTGTAAACCATTTAGAAACATTGGCGCCTCTGGCTTACGCCGAAGATTTTGACAACGTGGGCCTTTTGGTGGGCGACAAAAACACAAAAGTTTCGGGAGTTTTAGTGACTTTAGATACCCTTGAAACAGTAGTTGACGAAGCCATTGAAAACAATTGTAACCTGATTGTGAGCTTCCACCCCATTATTTTTAAAGGACTGAAGAAACTCACCGGAAAATCGTACGTGGAGCGCGTAGTGATGAAAGCCATAAAAAACGATATTGCCATTTACAGCATGCACACGGCTTTGGACAATGCTTTGCAAGGCGTAAACCACATGATTTGCAACCAATTGGAATTAAGCAATAAACGCATTTTAATTCCGCAAAATGCCACCATAAAAAAATTAACGACATACGTACCCAAAAATGAAGCCGAAAATCTTCGGAAAGCTTTATTTGCAACGGGTGCCGGCAGCATTGGCAATTACAATGATTGCAGCTTCAACGTTGAGGGCTATGGCACATTTAACGGCAATGAAGATTCCAACCCTACCATTGGCAAAAGGGGGCAAATTCACACCGAAGAAGAAACCAAAATTACTGTAACCTATGCCAAACATTTAGAGCAACAATTGCTAAAAACGCTTTTCGAAACACATTCATACGAAGAAGTGGCCTACGAAATCACCACCCTCGAAAATAAAAACCAAAATATTGGCATTGGTATGGTGGGCGAATTGAAAGAACCGATGGACGAAATAACATTCCTAAACCATTTAAAAACCAAAATGGGAACGCCCTGTATTCGGCATTCGGCATTTTTAAACAAAAAAGTACGGAAAGTAGCCGTTTTGGGAGGCTCGGGCAGTTTTGCCATTCAAGCAGCTAAATCTACTGGTGCTGAATCTTTTGTGACGGCCGACTTAAAATATCACGACTTTTTTCAGGCCGAAAACAACATCCTTCTGGCCGATATTGGGCATTATGAAAGCGAACAGTTCACAAAAAACCTTTTAGTAGCCTATCTTACAAAAAAAATTCCTAATTTTGCAATCATTTTATCAAACACAAATACCAATCCTGTTAAGTATTTTTAAAGTATGGCTAAAAAGAAAGAAGCAACTGTTGAAGAGCGTTTAAGAGCTTTATACGATTTACAACTCATCGATTCGCGCATTGACGAAATTAGAAATGTTCGTGGTGAATTGCCGTTGGAAGTTCGCGATTTGGAAGATGAAGTAGCTGGATTAAACATAAGATTAGAAAAACTTGTTGCCAGTTTAGAGGTTATCGACAACGATATTGCAGGTAAAAAGAATTTAATTGAAGAATCTAAAGCTTTGATTAAAAAATACGGCGAGCAACAAAAAAATGTTAGAAATAACAGGGAATTTAACTCACTTACCAAAGAAGTAGAGTTCCAAGAGCTTGAAATAGAATTGGCCGAAAAGCACATTAAAGAATTCAAGGTGCAAATAGAGCAGAAAAAAGAGGTCATTGCCGAAACCAAAGAGCGTTTAAAAGAGCGCGAAAACCACCTAAAACACAAAAAAGGCGAGCTTAACGATATTTTAGCCGAAACCGAAAAGGAAGAACAAGCCTTATTAGAAAAATCGGAAGAATACAAAGAGCAAATCGAAGACCGCTTGGTAGCCGCCTACACCAGAATTAGAACCAACGTAAAGAATGGTTTGGCTGTTGTACCGGTTGAAAGAGGTGCCTCTGGAGGCTCGTTCTTCACTATTCCACCACAGGTTCAGGTAGAGATTGCTTCTCGTAAAAAAGTGATTACCGACGAGCACAGTGGACGTATTTTGGTAGATCCCGTTTTAGCCGAAGAAGAAAAAGAAAAAATGGAAAAATTATTTTCTAAGTTGAACTAACAACGTTGTTAAAATACTTTTAAAAAGCCTTCAAATGTTATTTGAGGGCTTTTTTTATTTTAAGGTTACCACCCATTATCCGTCTATTATATAAAACAATCCAAAAAGTCGTCATTCCAAACACGGCGAAGTAATCCTTTAAAAACCTAATTGTTGATTTTTTAAAGGGTTATTTCGAAATTAAATTTCCCGTTATGATGTCTTAATGTCTCTTTTAGTAGCAAAACACAAAAAGCAATCCATGAAAACCTTAATTCCACTACTAGCTTTCGCCCTATTTTTTAGTTGCCAAAACGCTGCACAAACCAATAAAAAACAACAAGCCGTTATTAATGCCAAACCCGTTGAAGTCCCTATGGAAAACGGTTTGGCCAAAGCCTACTTTGCCAGTGGCTGCTTTTGGTGCGTCGAGGCCATTTACGAAAGCGTTAAAGGCGTAAAAGAATCCATATCGGGTTATTCTGGCGGGCACACCCAAAACCCAACTTACGAAGCCAGTAACACCGGAAAGACCGGCCACGCTGAAGCTGTCGAGATTATTTACAACCCCAAAGTGGTCAGTTTCGAAACTTTGGTTGATGTTTATTTTGCCTCGCAAAACGTTAGTCAAGTTAACGGGCAGGGCAACGACAAAGGCTCGCAATACCGTTCCATTATTTTTTACCAAAACGAAGCTCAAAAACAAATTATTTTTAAAAAAAAGGAAGCTTTGGCCAAAAAGCTCAATGCTAAAATTGCTGCCGAAATCTATCCGTTCCAAAAATTTTGGATAGCCGAAGATTACCACCAAGATTATGAAAAAAGGCACCCCAACCACCCGTATATCCAAAGCGTTTCCATTCCTAGACTAAATCGGTTTAAAGCCAAAATGCCAGAAATATTAAAAGACAATTAAGAAAAGAATGACTTAAAAATCATGACTTTTGTCATTTTGGCCATAAAAACTTTAAAATAGTTTTGTTATCAAATCAAGACAAATAAATTTTACTGAAACGTATTTTATGAGCCAACTTTGTGAATTACAAGATAAAAAAAACCAAGAACCAAAATTAGGTGAGTTTCTATATTTAGGAATGGGGATGTGCAACGGACATAAAGTGGTAATGTCTGTTGGCTACACTTTAGAATATGCCGATAAAAAAGCAAAACAGTTTGAAGAAAAAAGCAATGGTATTGTTAATTACGTGGACGTTTCTGTAATAAAAACAGGTGAAAAATCTAAAATGGAGAGCTTAAACAAGCTCACTTAAAAACAGATAAACTTCCTTTAACAACATTTACCGGCCGTTTTACATTTTTGTCGCCTTCACCGTAAAAATTAAAGGATACAATCGGTCTTTTGTTACAAACATGCCGTTTTCGGTTTTGGTTAAATTAGGGAGCACGTTATACGGGCTTTCGTTGTATTCGTTCAAATATTCTATGTGCAGTTTTGCTTCGGCCAATGCATTGATGACTTCGCTTAGGCCGTGGTTCCAGCCATATTCTTTGCTGGTTATTTTAGCGTTTTCGTTGGCATAGGTGCCTTGGTATTCTTCGTAAATCACTTCGTTTTGCATGTAGCCGTATTGCATTTTTGGTATGCCGTCCAAATAACTGAACATCCAAACTATGGGGTGGAATTCGGCCATAAAAAACGTGCCGCCTACTTTCAGCCGTTCGGCAATCATTTTGCCCCAAGGTTTTAAATCGGGCAACCAACCGATAACGCCGTAGCTGGTAAAAACGATATCGAATGGTTCGGTGACGAATTTTGAGGTATCCAACACATTGCAGCACACAAACCGGGCGTTTTGCTTCAGCTCATCATTCAGTTGTTTCGCCAAATGGATGCCTTCGTCACTAATATCCACGCCCGTACAGGTTGCCCCCATTCGGCTCCAACTCAACGTATCTTGCCCAAAATGGCACTGTAAATGCAGTAACGATTTTCCGTTTACATCGCCCAAGGCTTCCATTTCATAAGGCATTAAAGACGATTTCCCCTGCTTAAAAGCTTCGAGGTTGTACATATCGCTTTGGGCATGCACCTTTACTTTTTGGTTCCAGGTTTGCCGATTGGTTTCAAAATAATGTTTGTTGGTGCTCATTTTAATGGAAATTTAATCGGTTAAAATAACCTAAAATCTATCTAATTGACAACAAACTCCGCCTCAAAAAGTTCAGAAAAGTGCTTGAGGAGCTTATCTTTTACTTCTGCTTCGTCAACTTCTTTTTTACCGAGTTCCACGTTTAGCGAAGTCACCGCTTTACCACGGATTCCACAAGGAATAATATTATCGAAATACCCCAAATCGGCATTCACATTAAGTGCAAAACCATGCATGGTTACCCATCGGCTGGCACGAACGCCCATAGCGCATATTTTTCGGGCAAAGGGCGTGCCCACATCTAGCCAAACCCCTGTTTCGCCATTGCTGCGTTCGGCCTTTAAACCGTATTCGGCCAAGGTTAAAATAATCATTTCCTCCAGTAAACGTAGGTATTTGTGTATATCGGTGAAAAAATTGTCGAGGTCTAAAATGGGATAACCCACAATTTGCCCTGGCCCGTGGTAAGTAATATCGCCGCCACGGTTTATTTTATAAAAGGTCGCTCCTTTTTCAGTAAGTTGTGATTCATTCAGCAGTAAATTGGACAAATCGCCGCTTTTTCCTAAAGTATAAACATGCGGATGCTCAACAAACAAAAAGTAATTGTTGGTTTCAAAGTCGGTTTCTTCACGCCTATTTTTAATTTTGGCGTCAACAATGCCCTTAAACAGTTGCTCTTGGTAATCCCAAGTTTGCTTATAATCCTTAAAACCTAAATCCTGCAGTTGAACCTTTTTATTCATAGGCTGCAAAATTACGATTTTATTCTCGCAAAGGCACAAAGGCGCAAAGTAATTGAAACGGGGTTTTTGTTTAGTATTTCAGAAGAAATTTTCACACCCCGAAACTAATTCTTTGGGTTATTCAGTATTACAAGTGCGGCAATCACTCCCGGCACCCAGCCGCAAAGCCACAGTAAAAAAACGATAAAAATGGAACCACAGCCTTTATCTAAAACGGCCAATGGCGGACATATAATTGAAAGCAGAACTCTCCAAAAACTCATATTTAATTTATTTTCTGATTGATGATTTGCCTATTTGACGGTAAAATACTCCATTTGTTACAAAAGTAGCTGCTGTTCTGTTACCAAATGTACTGTCTGGCCTAAAATCTCCACACAAGTTGTATGCTATTTTTTTGAAAATAATGTAATTTTGCACTCGCTCATAAAAGAGCCAAACCCAAAATTAAAAATTAGCATGCAGCTTTCAGAACAAGAATTAGTAAGAAGAGACAAATTGAATAAACTTCGTGAGTTGGGCATCAACCCTTACCCAGCCGATTTGTACCCTGTAAACCACACCTCAAAACAAATTAAAGAGCAGTTTGAGGAAGGTAAAAAAGTGATCGCTGCAGGCCGTTTAATGATGATAAGGGTGCAAGGAAAAGCGAGTTTTGCCCAATTGCAAGATGCCGAAGGTAAAATTCAGGTGTATTTTAACCGTGACGAAATTTGTCCAGGTGAAGACAAAACCAAATACAACGATATCTTTAAAAAACTGCTCGATTTCGGTGATTTTATTGGTGTTGAAGGCGAATTGTTTACTACCAAAGTGGGTGAAAAAACCATAAACGTTAAAAATTTCACGTTATTGAGCAAAGCTTTAAAACCGCTTCCCGTTCCCAAAGAAAAAGACGGCAAGGTTTACGATGCCTTTACCGACCCCGAGCAACGCTACAGACAGCGTTATGCCGATTTGGTGGTAAATCCACAGGTAAAAAACGTATTTGTAAAGCGTACCAAACTATTCAACGCCATGCGCCAATTTTTTAACGATGCGGGCTATTTTGAGGTAGAAACCCCTGTTTTGCAACCCATTCCCGGTGGTGCTGCGGCGCGCCCATTCGTTACGCACCACAATGCCTTAGATGTACCTTTATACATGCGAATTGCCAACGAACTGTACTTAAAACGATTGATTGTTGGTGGCTTTGAAGGGGTTTACGAATTTTCTAAAAACTTCCGTAACGAGGGCATGGATCGCACACACAATCCAGAATTTACCGCCATGGAAATTTATGTAGCATACAAAGATTACAACTGGATGATGAATTTCTGTGAGCGTTTGCTGGAACATTGCGCTGTTTCGGTTAACGGCACATCAAAAGTTAAATTTGGCGAACACCACATAGATTTTAAAGCACCTTATGCCCGTGTAACCATGGCCGATTCCATTAAGGAATTTACCGGATTCGATATTACCGGAAAAAGTGAGGCAGAAATACGCCAAGCCGCCAAAGATTTGGGTATTGAAGTAGATGAAACCATGGGCAAAGGAAAATTGATCGATGAAATTTTTGGTGAAAAATGTGAAGGCAACTACATCCAGCCCACCTTCATTACCGATTACCCGAAGGAAATGAGCCCGCTTTGTAAAGAACACCGCGACAACCCAGAACTTACCGAGCGTTTTGAGCTAATGGTTTGCGGTAAGGAAATTGCCAATGCGTATTCGGAACTGAACGACCCCATAGACCAACGTGAACGTTTTGAGCACCAATTAAAACTGGCCGCCAAAGGTGACGATGAAGCTACCGAATTTATAGACCACGATTTTTTACGTGCTTTGGAATACGGTATGCCCCCAACATCGGGTATGGGTATTGGCATGGACCGTTTAATCATGTTTTTAACCAATAATCAATCTATTCAAGAGGTATTGTTTTTCCCGCAAATGCGCCCGGAGAAAAAAGCCGTGGCCGTTAGCGAGGATGCCAAAGCGGTTTTTGAAATTTTGAAAAAGGCCGAAAAATTAGATCTTGCTGATTTAAAAACGCAATCGGGACTTTCAAACAAAAAATGGGACAAAACCATTAAAGAGCTCACCAAAAATAACTTAGCCAAAGTAGAAAAAACAGACGAGGGGCTGCTTGTAGGCATCATTTAACGTTTTAAAAAATACTAAATCAAAAATCATTCGTTTTTTTGAGTTATTATTTATAAATTTTCAATGTAAAAACAGTTTAGAAATATACTAATTGTGGCTTTTACCTAACGCTATTGCACTTCTCTCTATAAAATAGCCCTAACAAAAATGCAATGTTTAGCAAGCTCAATGAAAAACATATTTTATTGCCCCTAGTATCGTTTGTTATAACGATGCTTTTGGTATTTACTGTTTGGAAGATAGCCTCAAACAACAATAAACATTTAATAGAAGAGGATGTTAGGCAAACGGGGAAACTGATATCCAAAGAGTTTAGAAATATTGTAGCCACAGATATTATCCAGATTGAAAACCTTAAAAACCGTATTGAGTTTACAGACGGCATGTATTTAGACTATTGGGAAAAAGATGCCTATATGCTAATTGCTCAAAATCCATCATTTAAATTTTTAGAATGGATTGACAGCACCATGGTAATCCG
>CAZZDI010000008.1:25524-33429 GCA_964653155.1 uncultured Flavobacteriaceae bacterium
AAACTAGCCACAAGTTTAGGCGGAGAATATAACATTGAATTAAGGGACCATAAAAACACCTCTTTTTACAATTTAAACTCCAACGGCGGGCTTAAACCAGAAAAAGAATCCATTTTTTACAAAGAAGAAATTTTAATAGACAGCCTA
Source organism: uncultured Flavobacteriaceae bacterium (assembly GCA_964653155.1). GTDB lineage: Bacteria > Bacteroidota > Bacteroidia > Flavobacteriales > Flavobacteriaceae > Flavisericum. The sequence goes on from CAZZDI010000008.1 coordinate 25,672, forward strand.
GACAACCAAAAATGGCAACTAACGGTAACCGCCAGCAACAAACTCGCACTCTCTGAAAACCACACCATAACCAACATCGCCTTGGTTGTGGGCGTTGTATTTTGCTTTTTAACCAGCTTGTTGATATACTTTTTTCTAAGAGCCAGACAAGGAAAAGAATTGGCATTACAATCTAATTCGATGCTTTTAAGTACAAACGAAAAATTAAACTTAGCCAGAAAAAAAGCCGAAAAAGCCTCAAAGGCCAAATCTGAATTTCTTTCTAATATGAGCCACGAAATAAGAACACCACTGCATGCCATATTAGGATTTATTGAATTGCTTAAAGACAGCAAGCTCCAAAAAACCGATAAAGAATATTTAAGGTTAATGGAAAATTCCTCCAACAATTTATTGAACATAATTAACGATGTGCTCGATATAGAAAAAATTGAATCTGGCAAAACCGAGCTTGTAGAAGTGCATTTCAACCCGTTTGAAAAAATCAAAGAACTTATAAATGTTAACCAGTTTATTTTTTTAAAAAAGAACCTTTATCTCAAATCCAATTTCAAAAACGTTGAGGGGCTAAGTGCTATTGGCGACGAAAGCAAGTTTGTTCAGGTAGTAAGCAACATTGTTAAAAATGGGCTGAAATTTACAAATACCGGCGGCGTAACCATAAATTACAGCGAAAGTAAAATAAGCGATAACGAGCTTAAAGTAAACATTGCCATAAAAGACACCGGAATTGGCATTCCAAAAGATAGAATAAACACGATTTTCGACAGGTTCACCCAAGTTGAAAACGGTGTAAAAAAACAATACGAAGGCAGCGGTTTAGGTTTGGCCATTTGTAAAGTTCTAATAAACATGATGGGAGGCAAAATTAAGGTAAAGAGCACCCCAAACAAAGGCACAAAGTTTAAGTTTAACATGCTGTTTAAACTAGCTGACGACCAAAACGTTAAAAAGCCCATTACCTCCGTACCCCAAAAAGTTGATTACTCAAACCTGAACGTATTGATTGTTGACGACAACAACCTGAACATTATCGTTCTGAAAAAATTCCTTGAAGATTTGGGCATCGCCCCCGATACTGCAAAAAACGGAAAATTAGCCATGGAGAAATTTGCAAAGCACCCCTTTCAGCTCATATTTATGGACATCCACATGCCCGTTATGGATGGCTGGGAAACTACCCGTGAAATAAGGAAACACAACAGCGATGTGGTTATATTTGGGCTATCGGCCAATGTTACCGCAGAGGCCATAGATCAAGCTCTTGAAAGCGGCATGAACAATTACCTTTCCAAACCCTTTAAAAAAGAGCACATCCATAAATTGCTACAGTTTCACTTTGGCAACGAGCAATAAAAAAAGGCCAGCTTTTAAACTGGCCCTTTTAACAAACTAAACTCTAACTTTTAAGCATCTATAAAATGCTCTAACTAAACTAAACTAACACTACAAATAGACACAATATTTTTGAGGTACTAAAGTAATTTTGAAATATTTAACATTCACATTTACAGTTTTATAAGTTCGTTAAGAGTTGAAAAATTATTTGTTAATTTTTTTAAGAGATTTTGTAAGAGCATCCTTTTATTTAATTATTTTTGCCCGATGTTGAAATACCTTTTATGCTTCTTTTTCCTCATACTTGCTTCAACAGCAAAAGCCCAAGAAAAAGATAGTCTTTTCTACAAAAATGGCATCGATAAACCTAGCCTATTGGCCACGCACCATTTTGGTATTTTCAGCTCAAGGTTAAACACCAATTTCAAAAGCACCCCACAACAAAAACCTACGCTTACCATAGACCACATTAGCGGTAATAATTTCCATCCGTATGTTGAAGCTTATTTTCCCAAAGACCCCGAAGTTAGGGAACGGTTAAGCAACATAGCATGGCACGACCGCCCGTTTACATTTATCGACCAGGAAACCACGCCGGCCGATTATATGAACATAGTTGTTGATGCCGTAATCAAAGAATTCAGGTTGAATTTTGCCATCCCCATCAACCAACAGCACGAAATAAACCTCAATTTCAGGCATTATTGGATTACCAAAGGAAAATACCCGTTTTCCATTTTTACTGGCGACGAAAGCATCGAGTGGTTCCACAGCAACATCGCTGGCGGCGAAGACCCATACGGAAGGCGCTATTACGGCTTGAACCAAGTTAACTTCAGGTATTTGGATCGTAACGGAAACACCATGCAATTGCGGCAAAACCACTTCTTTTTGGGCGGTATAGAATTGAGCCATTATTATTACCCAAAGTTTTCATTCAGTAAAACACGTAATATTTTTGTGAACTTTGGCAGCCATTTGGGTTTGAACACTTCCCGATTCAATTCATCGATGGACGCGGGCATTTCTGCCAATGCCGTTAAAAAAATCGACCTTAAAAATAATTACCAAATTCACTTGGCTTTTGGAGCCAATCTGCTCCGAAAAAACTTGGTCAATTTTAAGGAAGTCATCGATTTGGGCAACAACAAATATTTGGGCACTTTAGAGTCGCATTTTGAAATCACCAAATACACCAAAAAGGGCAACTATAATGCTTTCGGGATAAACTTCCAGGCACAGACACAATACAATCAAAAAGAAGAATACAGCTATTTTAAACTTTTGGGCAAATGGCAAGAAATAAACGGCGGCTGGCAAAACGGAGTGTACACACTTTACCGATCGCTTCAAAACTGGAATTTTATATATACCTACGGCACTCCCAATTTTAAACTTTCCTTTTACATTAAAGAAGATTTTGAGGTAAACAACGCTCCCGATTTCCAAACAGGTATTGGGCTATCTTTCCCATTCATCAAATAATTGCGGTTTCGAAAGCTTGTTAACTTCAAATTAAAAAAAAATAACAGCTTAAACCTTTTTCAGTTTTCACGGTCTTAAAAACAAGAACCTTTAAAACAATAAAAATGAAAAAGTTAATCTTAATCGCCGTGGCCTTTGTTGCCTTACAAGGTGTTGCTTATGCCCAAGGCCCACAAAAAATGGATAGAAAAGACAAAATGCACTTGATGCACGATCTTTCTCCAGAGGAAGCTGCCACATTACACACCAAAAAAATGACCCTACATTTGGATTTGAACAAATCTCAACAAGACGACATTTATAAAATAAACCTTGAAAATGCCGCAAAACGTAAGGAAATGATGGAGGCCTTTAAAGCAAAAAAGGAAAGTGGCGACATGGAAAAACCAACAAAAGAAGAACGCTTGAAAATGATGAATGCCAAGTTGGACCACCAAATTGCCATGAAAGCGAAAATGAAAAAGATTTTAAACGAAGAGCAATACGCAAAATGGGAGAAATCGCAAGCCAGAAAGAAAATGAAAAATAGCGATAGAAAAAGAGACTTCAGAAAAAAGGAACACCGAAGATAAAATTTGATTGATTTTAGTTTAGTTTGTTGATGAAAAACGCATTTCCGAGTATTTGGAAATGCGTTTTCTTTTTCTATAAACTTTTCGCTACTTCGCTTACGGCATTTATGGTAAAATCCAAATCCCCATAAGTTAGGGCATCGGTGATAAACCAGGTTTCAAAAGCACTGGGCGCAATGTAAATGCCCTGTTCGAGCATACCATGGAAAAAGGCATTAAATGTATCGTTATTTCCGTTGGCAGCGGTATCAAAATCAATTACTTCCCTTTCATCAAAATGCACCGAAATCATCGAACCAGTCCGATTGATAGTATGAGCTACCTTATTTTCGTTCAAAACTTTTGCAATGCCTCGATGTAAATATTCCGTTTTTTCAGCTAAGCGATTGAATATTTCCGCATCGGCGTTCAATTCGGTGAGCATCGCCAAACCGGCCGCCATAGCCAACGGGTTTCCGCTTAATGTTCCCGCTTGGTAAACAGGCCCCAAAGGTGCCAAATAGTTCATAATTTCATTTCGCGCTGCAAAGGCGCCAACGGGCAATCCGCCACCAATTACTTTTCCGAAGCAAACCAAATCGGCCTTCACTCCAAATAATTCTTGGGCCCCACCTTTTGCCAATCTAAAACCGGTCATCACCTCATCAAAAATGAGCAAAATATCATTAGCATCGCAAAGGGTTCTCAAACCTTCCAAGAAACCCTCCTTTGGCGGTACACAGCCCATATTCCCTGCCACGGGCTCAATAATGATACAGGCCATTTCATTTTTATTGGCCTCAATAATTTCCTTTACATTTTCAATATCGTTGTATCTGGCCAACAAGGTATCTTTGGCCGTGCCTTGCGTTACGCCGGGGCTGTTGGGCGTTCCAAAAGTACTGGCACCGCTACCGGCTTGGATTAAAAACGAATCGGAATGCCCATGATAGCAACCCGCAAATTTGATGATTTTGTCTTTCCCCGTAAAACCGCGCGCCAAACGTACGGCACTCATACAGGCCTCGGTGCCCGAATTTACAAATCGTATTTTATCGATATTGGGCACCATAGAAACCGCCAATTCGGCTATTTTGGTTTCAATCTCGGTGGGCGTTCCAAACGAGGTCCCTTTTTTGGCTTTTTCAATAACGGCATCTACCACGGGTTTGTGGGCGTGGCCTAAAATCATCGGCCCCCAAGAATTGATGTAATCTACCAATTGGTTGCCGTCTTCGTCGTACAAATAAGCCCCTTTGGCTTCCTTAATAAAAATGGGTGTTCCGCCAACGCCCTTAAAAGCTCTAACGGGCGAGTTTACGCCTCCGGGAATTACTTTTTCTGCTTCTGCAAATAATGCACTGCTTCGTTTGTAAATCATTATAGAATTTTATTTTTTAGATGTAGGTTTAACCAAAAGCACTTGCCCAATGTTGAGCGTTGTATCGCTTAAACCGTTTAAATTTTGAAGTTCTTCAACTGTGGTATCGTACCGTTTTGAGATGGAATATAAGGTATCGCCTTTTGAAACCGTATAGGTGGTCCATTGGTTTTGGGCCACTTCGGGTTGGTATGGCGTGTACGAATTTCCTAAAACCGCCATGTCGTATTCGTGCAAATTGTAGCGTTCAATTAAACTGATGAGTTTATCGGGGTATTTCCTGTCGGTAGCATATCCAGCCGCTTTTAGTCCTTTAGCCCAACCTTTATAATCTTCCTTTTTTAAACTAAAAAGTAGCGAATAGCGTTTGCGTTCGGTTAAAAAAAGCGAATGGTCTCGGAACGAATATTTGGCATCTTTATATTTTCGGAAACACTCTTGGTCTTCATCGTCATCATGATAAATTCTAGCCCCCGTCCATTCGTGGCATTTAATACCGAAATGGTTATTGGCTTCAACCGACAACCTGCCCTTACCCGAGCCCGACTCTAAAATACCCTGTGCCAAAGTGATACTTGCCGGAATACCATACAACCGCATTTCATTTTGCGCCACATCTTTGTACTCATCGATGTAACGTTCGGTATTATTAGCATAAACCTTTGTGGTTGTTGGGATTTCAATGGTTTGCGTTTCGGCGGGAGTTCCTGTGTTTCTCTCTACGCGTTCAACACGCTCGGTGCGTTCAGTTCTTTTTTTGGTGACAATAGCTTTTTTCGATTTACAGCTAAAGAAGAAAGCTGCAACACAAAAAACAATGATTATTCTTTTCATTTATTTATCAATTATAGGTAATCTTTTCTTTTTCAATAGTTGGTTCATCCCGTCAATGCCCTGCAAACCACCAGTATGGATGGCCAATATTTTTGCTCCTTTCGGAAAATAGTTTTTTTCAATCAAATCGAAAATACCAAATAGCATTTTCCCGGTGTAAACCGGATCTAGCGGCACATGGTTTTGGACTTTAAACTGATTGATAAACGCCACCAATTCGGCATTTATTTTGGCATAACCCCCAAAATGGTAATCGGTAATGAGCTCCCACTTACTGTTGGTTGCAAATTTACTAATATCTTGTTGTAAAAAGTCGCCTTTTAGTGCCGGAAAACCCAAAACTTGTTGACCAGGTTTTAAACCATTGATGAGCCCCGAAATGGTACCGCCCGTGCCCACCGCACAACAAACATAATCGAATTGTTCGTCAGTTTCGGTTAAAATGTCTTCACAGCCCTTAACGGCCAAAACGTTGGTGCCGCCTTCTGGAATGGTATAAAAACGGCCAAATTCCTTTTTCAATTCATTTATAAATATTTCGGAATGCTTGTTTCTATAAACATCGCGAGGCACAAACTTAAATTGCATGCCGTTTTGTTGGGCGAATTTGAGCGTTGGATTGTCATTAATTTTTTCACCAAGTTCTTCCCCTCGGATAATTCCAATGGTATTAAACCCCAAGCCGTTACCGGCCGAAGCCACTGCGGCAATGTGGTTTGAAAATGCCCCACCAAAAGTCAGCAAGGTTTTAAAACCCTGTTTTTTGGCTTCAATTACATTGTACTTTAGTTTTCGGTATTTGTTCCCAGAAACGAAGGGATGGATGCGGTCCTCTCGTTTTACAAACAGTTCAATTTCTTTTTCCTTCGGAAGAAAAATTTGTTGGTTTATACTGTTTTGAAGGTTGAATTCCATGGCTGCGAAGATACTTCAAAAAAGCCCAAAATGGTCGGTTTTTAAGATAATCTAAACGGTTTTCGTTATGGAAAGCCTCTCTTTCGAAAGAAATATTCCGATAGGCCTCTTTCCAATTTTTAAATTGAACGAGCCGGATTAAAAATTCCAAAATATAGAAAAAGTAAAATGGAGCAACCAAAAGCTCCAACTGCTGCCGTAAATGGATGTTCTCGTGGTTTAAAAGCTGCTTATCGCCCTTTAAACCTTTCGATTTTAAAAATACAAAAGGAAAAATGGCCATGCCCGTGTAACCTCTCGGCACTAAATATCTTGAAATTAAAATCATGTTTTACTGCTATCAAAAATCAATCCAATTTACACTATCTTTGTATAAGATGAAAAAGATTGTCCCCATTGAAGAAGGCGATTATTACTTAACGCCCGAAGGTTACCGCTGTTTTACCGAGCAATACCACTTAAAACGAGGGTACTGCTGCGAAAGCGGATGCAGACATTGCCCCTATGGCTATGATAGAAAAACGAACACTCAAAAACCTTAACCCTTGGTACGATTATTGATGCTATTCTATAAATAAAATGCAATCAATAATTGAGAACCTTTAACTTAATTTTGTTATGAAAAATTTACTAAAAACCATACCGCTTTTCGTCTTACTAATTGTAGCGACGTCGTGCAGCTCCATTCGAACAGCTGCCGATTACGACAAAAACGCCACATTTAACGACTACAAAACCTTTGCCTTTTTTAAAACAGGCATTGATAAAGCCGAAATAAGCGATTTAGATAAACGCCGAATTTTACGCGCCATTGAGGCCGAACTTTTAGCGAAAGGATTTACAAAATCTGAAAACCCCGATTTATTGGTTAGTTTATTTACCAAATCGCAACAACGCGTTGATGTTTACAACAATGCCTGGGGCTACGGCGCTTGGGGTTGGGGTGGCTTCGGGCCCGGTTGGGGCTGGGGCTGGAACCAGCCAACTACTTCGGTAAGCACTGAAGGCACACTTTACATTGACCTGATTGATGCCAACAAAAAAGAATTGATCTGGCAAGGCATGGGTACCGGTTACCTAAGCAGAAACATGGAGAAAAAAGAAGAGCGCATTAAGGAATTTGTTTCTGAAATTATGCAGAAATACCCGCCAGAAATGCAGAAATAATAGACTTAAAAAAGCACCCATTGGGTGCTTTTTTTATATCAAATAAGGTTTAGCATGCCCATTATCAACCAACCACTGATTCACTTC
>CAZZDI010000009.1:0-32455 GCA_964653155.1 uncultured Flavobacteriaceae bacterium
TTAACCCAGAAGCTACCACGGCAACCACGTTTGAAAACCATACCGTGTGGTTTAATTTTGGATTACGCACCGATTTGTTTAATTGGTATTTCGATAATTAATAATCATTTGTCATTCCCGCGCCTGTGCTGAGCGTAGACGAAGTGAAGGCGGGAATCTTTTAAATTGGAGTTCATGTCACCCTGAACTGTCAGGCTGAGCCTTTCGGCTAGAAGTTTATCTTGAGCGTAGTCGAAATGACTCAAGATAAACTAAAGTCGAAGCCTTGTTTGGGGGATATTGGTAATAAGAGTTATGGTATAACACGTTAGCAAATATTGCGCCCAAACTGTGCTAAACCGAAAAATGTAGTCAATAAATAATGAATATCGAAAAAGTATTAACTGAAATTGGTGAAATTTATTCTCCGATATCCAATGATTGTCAGCAAGAATTAATTACCAATTCAAAAATTAGCACGTACAAAAAAGGTGATATTGTAGTACGGGAAGGACAGTTTTCTAAAAAAGCATACATAATTGTACAAGGTTGTGCAAGAGCCTATTACTTAAAAGACGGCAAAGATATTTCTGATTGGTTTTCTTTTGAGAATGAAATTATGGCTGCAATAGTTAGTTTTTTCAGCGAAGAGCCTAGTCCTCATTATGTGGAGTTTGTAGAAGATTCTGTTGTGATAGAGTTTTCGAAAGAAACGGTTGATGTTCTTTCTGAAAAATACCACAACTTTGAACGCTTTATTAGCAAGGTGGTAACCCAAACTATGCTAGGTCTATGCGAAAGGTTATACACTATTCAATTCAACAAAGCAGATGAAAGATACAAACACTTATTAAATATTTATCCTGAAATAACAAATAGAATTCCGCTAACGCATATTGCTTCTTATTTAGGAATTACACTTGAAACTTTAAGTAGAATAAGAAACCCTAAAAGCCGAATTTGATTTATATCAAATGGCAGCTCTTCCATCCTTTTTAATTTTGTTCAAAAGGTTTAAAAATGGAAGAAGAAAGCAAACAAGTCAAATCTGTTTGGGGAAAATGGTGGGAGCTAATTAGAAAATTGTTTTACCCAACGTGGTTATTTTACGAACTCACAATTCGGTTTTATGACTATTCAATCGATGTTCATAATTACTTTACCGAGCAGCAACACTACCTCACTTTTGGAGAAATCACCACTCAATTTCTAGCCATTTTTTGTGGTGTATTAACATTCGTTGTTTGTACATTTTTTTTAACAATACCTGCTTGTTACATACTTTATAAATTCTTCAAAATTGAAAATTTAACAAATTCTCGATTTGAAGAAAAAATGAAGAAATATTTCTAATACAGATGAAAAAAATACTGATTATAAACGGACACCCAGACAAAGAAAGCTTCAGTTTTGCACTTTCAGAATCCTATAAAAAAGGTGCTAAAAAATCAAATGCTGAAATTAAAGAAATTAATATCAGGGAATTAAACTTCAACCCAAATCTACAATTTGGATATAGAAAACGAACCGAATTAGAACCCGACCTTTTAGATGCTCAAGCCAAATTAAAGTGGGCCGATCATTTAGTTTGGATTTATCCTGTTTGGTGGAGTTCTGTGCCTGCAATTATGAAAGGTTTTCTGGACCGTGTTTTACTTCCTGGATTTGCTTTTAACAAAAGAGAAAACTCATTGTTTAGCGATAAGTGTTTTACTGGAAAGACGGCAAGGATAATATGTACTTTAGACCAACCTGCTTGGTATTACAAGTGGATTTACGGAAATCCAAGCCATAATGCTGTAAAAAAGGGGACGCTAAATTACATAGGAATAAAAAAGGTGAAAATTACTACTATTGGCCCTATAAGACTTTCTAAAGAGAGTTTTAGAACAAAATGGTTGAGAAAAGTTGAAATATTAGGTCAAATGAACAAATAATGCACTAGATGGATAATAACAGTTTGTCAACAAAGTATAAAGGTAATGCAGGCTGAATTACTGAATTTAAGTATTCAATGAAATTAGTGCGGACCGAAAGTGAAGAATGTTTAATCCCACACTATAACTTACATTTGGTCAGTTGTCCAAACCAAAAGTTAATGGCGAGATAAGACGCTTTTGGTTAAACGATGATTCCGCATTTCAATTTCACCACCAAAACCATTGCCCAAAACGCTTTTAAAGAGTATCTTTGCACTCGCCATTTAAAAGTGGTTAAGAATTTAGGCCATTGAGTAACTCAAAATCTTCATTAGCAAACCCTTCTGTAATTTCAGATTTTAAGGAAATCACCAAAATGCGCTTGGCATTGAGTGTGGTGTTTTCGTCGCTTGCCGGCTATTTGTTGGGTGTAGAGACCGTCGATTTAAAAACCTTGATTTTATTGGCCTTTGGCGGTTATTTTATGGTGGGGGCTTCAAACGCTTTCAACCAAATTATCGAAAAAGATTTGGACGCTTTGATGAGCCGAACCAAAAACCGTCCCATCCCATCGGGGCGCATGTCGGTAACTGCGGCATTTATCATTGCCAGTATTTTTACCGTGGCCGGTGTGGTTATTTTATACACCATCAACAAGCAAACGGCCATGTTTGGGGCTATTTCCATTTTTTTATACACTTGTGTTTATACGCCTTTAAAAACCAAAACGCCTTTGGCGGTGTTTGTCGGTGCCATTCCGGGAGCCATTCCGTTTATGTTGGGCTGGGTAGCGGCTACCGATAATTTCGGTATTGAACCAGGTACATTGTTCGCATTGCAATTCTTTTGGCAGTTCCCGCACTTTTGGGCCATTGGTTGGTTTTTGTACGACGATTATAAAAAAGGCGGATTTTTTATGCTGCCCACAGGAAAGCAAGACAAAGGCACTGCTGTGCAAACCATTATGTACACGGTGTGGACTATTTTGGTGTCCATCATCCCGGTATTTGGATTTACGGGAAGACTGGAACTGTCAATAGTAGCGATGCTGTTGGTGTTGGCGGCAGGCATTTGGATGTTGTATTACGCCATTAGGTTGTTCAGAATTATGACCGAAAAGGCCGCAAAACAATTAATGTTGGTCAGTGTGTCATACATTTCTTTAGTGCAAATTATATATGTTGTAGATAAATTTATTGGATAAATTATGGATTTAACGCAAGGTACCCAGGAAGAAAAACACGCCAGAGCAAAAAAAATGATGCTTTGGTTCGGTATTATTTCGCTTATCATGTCCTTTATGGGCTGGACCAGTGCTTTCATTGTAAGTAGTTCACGCCCCGATTGGTTAAAGGATTTTGTGTTGCCCAATGCTTTTGTAGCCAGTACAGTGTTTATTGTGTTGAGCAGTGTAACCTTTATTCTAGCAAAAAGGACATTAAAAAACGACAACCGAAAAGCGACCACGGCTTGGTTATGGGCCACATTGGTTTTGGGAATTGCGTTTATTATTAACCAATTTTTAGGCTTTCAGCAAATCATAGATTTGGGATATAACTTTACGGGGCCAACCAGTAATGTTACCATGTCTTATATTTATTTAATAGCAGTAGTGCACATATTGCACGTTATTGCTGGCATGGTATGCTTATTGGTTGTAATTTATAATCATTATAAACAAAATTATCAGCCAACAAAAATGCTAGGGTTAGAACTTGCGGCAACCTTTTGGCATTTTATAGATATACTGTGGGTCTATCTCTTTTTGTTTTTATATTTCGTTAGATAAATAAAATGATTATTTTTGTGCAACTTTTAAACAACAACCAATAATATATGAGTACAGCAATAGCAGAAGGCAAAACTTGGGGTGGTGGAAATGAGCCACTAAAGGCAAGTTACGGTAAAATGATGATGTGGTTTTTTATCGTTTCCGATGCCTTAACCTTTTCTGGCTTTTTAGCAGCCTACGGTTTTTCAAGATTTAAGTTTATAGACGAATGGCCTATTGCCGATGAGGTGTTTACACACGTACCATTTTTGCACGGACAAGAGTTACCCATGATTTACGTGGCGTTTATGACGTTTGTCCTTATCATGTCATCTGTAACCATGGTATTGGCGGTTGATGCAGGACACCATTTAAATAAGGCAAAAGTAACCCTATATATGTTCTTGACCATCATTGGAGGTTTGATTTTCTTAGGGTCGCAAGCATGGGAATGGGCAACTTTTATAAAAGGCGATTATGGTGCCGTGCAAACAAAAGGCGGAAATATTCTTCAATTTGTTGATACCGATGGGCATCGCGTGGCATTAAGAGATTTTGTGGTTGCAGAGCATACAGATAGAACGGCCCACGAACGTAAAAACGGATTATGGTTTGTTGACGAGTCACCACTACCTCCATTTACAGTAGAAGAAGTGTTAAATGGCTTGAAAAACCATGATAACGTTTTGGTAAGAACACAATTGCTCGACGAAAACGGACAAAAAACCGTGCTTTCAAGATCTGAGTCTATCAAACAAATACAGGAAAATGGAAATTTGGTTGTTGAGGGCGCTAACCTTCACGTAAACGAATATGGCTCGCCATTATTTGCCGATTTCTTTTTCTTTATTACAGGTTTCCATGGTTTCCACGTGTTTTCAGGTGTGGTAATCAACATTATCATATTCTTTAATGTAGTATTGGGAACTTATGAAAGACGTAAAAGTTATGAAATGGTAGAAAAGGTCGGTTTGTACTGGCACTTTGTAGATTTAGTTTGGGTATTTGTATTTACATTCTTCTACCTAGTATAATAAAGAATTTTTTTATTTCCTTGAAGAAGGAAATCTTTTAAATCATAGTAAAAATGGCACACCAACATAAATTAGAAATATTTAGAGGAACGTTAAAGTTTAAATCGAACACCCAAAAAATTTGGGGCGTACTTATATTTTTATCTATCGTTACGGCAATAGAAGTAATTTTAGGCATCTACAAACCCGAATGGTCTATGGCCAAAGTTTTGGGGATGAAATTACTCAACTGGATTTTCATTATTTTGACAATAGTTAAGGCGTACTACATTACTTGGGATTTTATGCACATGCGCGATGAAACCAAAGGGCTTAGGCGTGCCGTGGTTTGGACGGCCGTTTTCTTGATACTTTACTTAATATTCATCTTATTGCAAGAAGGTGGGTATGTTTTTAATGTATTTGACGAAGGCTTTATAAAAAGAGACTTTTAAACAGGTCTCGGTTTATGAATCTATTGGACTTTTAAGTGTTAAATAAAGTTATAAAGGCGGTTTTTCAACCGCCTTTTTCTATTTTTGCAGCGCATTTTCATGCATGAAAACCAGTGTGTTTTATGGATTACAAAAAAGTGAGTCGGTACGTTGTTTTAGGGGTTTTGTTCTTTCTTCCCGTAACGTTTTTATTGATGCTTTACCCGGCAACCCACAATTACACGCCGCTCGATATTATAAACGAATCCGTAGCAGATTTACAGGGGTTTGCTTCAACTTCCGAAGAAAATGTTGTTTTAAAGGACCACATTACCGTTTTAGGATTTATTGGAACCAACCCGATGGAAAATGCTACCAGTGCATCCAATTTAAAAGAATTAATGTACGATAAGTTTAAAGGTTTTAAACGCTTTCAAACAGTGCTTGTGGCACCTGTAGGAACAGAGGAAGCCGTAAGCCGGTTAAAAACCGAAATCAGCTCTTACGAAGATTTAAGGTTTTGGCACTTTGTTTTTGGTGAACCTTCGGAAATAAAGCAATTGTTCGCCAGTTTAAAAAGCGAAGAGCCGCTTCAACAAAATCTTTCAACCAACCACGTGTTCATTATCGACAAAGATTTAAACCAGCGCGGAAGAATTGACGACCGTGCAGACAACGAATTGGCAAAAAACATACCCGTTTACGCACTAAACAGTTACGATTGCGTTGAAGTGGCCGAAATAAAAAATAAAATGAGCGAAGATATGCGTATTTTGTTTACCGAGTACAGACAAAAACGAAAAGGCGAATTCAACTCCGATACGCGTCGCGCTAACGATTTAAACAGTAATGATGAAAAAGAATAATTATTCGTACGTAGGCATCGCTTTTATCATTTTGGTTTTCGGGATTATTTTTGTTCCGAAAATTGTCGATAGGATTTCAGAAGGCGATATCAACCGAAAGGAAAGCCGTAGCGATTATGCCGATGAAAAAAAAATGCCCGATTCTGGTCTGGCATTCATCGAAATTAATGGCGTGCCCAAAAAAGTGCCAGCCTTTTCGTTTACCGACCAAAACGGAAACACCATCACCAATAAAGATTACGAAGGTAAAGTGTACGTGATTGAATTTTTCTTTACCACATGCCCCACCATTTGCCCAAGAATGAACCGCAACCTGGTTCAAATTCAAAATACGTTCAATGATTTTGAAGATTTTGGCGTGGCATCATTTACCATCAACCCCGAACACGACACACCGGAAGTACTGAAAGATTATGCTGCTAAATATGGAATAACCAGCCCCAATTGGCATTTAATGACGGGCAATCAAAACGCGATTTACAAATTGGCCAACGAAGGGTTTAATCTTTACACGGCCGAAGAGGAAGGTGCTGCTGGTGGTTTTGAGCATTCGGGCAACTTTGCATTGATAGACAAGAACGGATTTATCCGATCGCGAAAGGATAAGTTCGGCAATCCTATTATTTATTATAGAGGGATTGTTTCAGAAGAAGAAAAGGTTGATGATGATGGGGCTCCCGAAGAGATTAGTGCGCTAAAAGAAGACATAAAAAAATTGCTTAATGAATAATTGCCCACAAGTAATCGCTCTGCATAGTTGAAGCGAAACTACTCCTCATATTGGGTAATAATTATTAAAGTTTCTAAAAATGAGTAAAGAAGGTCCTGTTTTAGACGAAAAAAAATACAACAAGCTAATAGTTGTACTTTCTATTTTAATTCCCGTAGTGGTGGCGGTATTGTTTGGTGTTAAAATACCAAATGTAGAACCTTTAAGGTTTTTGCCTCCTATTTATGCGACTATAAATGGGCTAACGGCCCTTATTTTGGTATTGGCATTTTTTGCCATAAAGAAAAAGAATTTGGTACTGCATGAAAATTTAATGACAACGGCTTTATGGTGTTCTGTTGCTTTTTTAGTAATGTACGTGGCCTACCACATGACCAGCGATTCTACTAAATTTGGAGGCGAAGGCGTGGTAAAATACATTTATTATTTTGTGTTGATTACACATATTTTGTTGTCGATTATCATTATCCCTTTCGTGTTAATTACCTATGTTCGCGCGATCACGAATAATATTGAAAAACACAAAAAAATAGCCAAGATTACGTTTCCGCTGTGGTTATATGTGGCCATTTCGGGCGTAATTGTTTATATTATGATTTCGCCTTATTATTAATGAAACTCTCATTTGTGAAGTTTGCAAAACGGGCGCAAATGAGGTAAGTTAAATTAGCCCCGATGAATATTGGGGACTCATTAAATGTAACATGAAAAACAAACTAGTTTTTTTTCTCATTTTTTTTCTCTTGTTCTTGGAGACAAACGCCCAATGTGCCATGTGCCGTGCCGTGTTGGAAACCGAAGAAAGCCAAGCTACGGCCGAGGGCATAAATAACGGTATTGTTTACCTTATGGCCATACCTTACATTTTGGTGGCTGGTATAACTTTTGCTATTTACCGAAAATACAGTACGTTAAAAAAGTAATAAAAAATTTTATTTGCTTAAATTGTAACATTTCTTTGTTTAAGTAGTCTAAATGTTAGGCTATCGATATCCTAAAAATCCATCAAAGTTATGTTGAAAATTCACCAGCTTCATAAATCCTATCCCATAGGAGATTCCAGTTTACATGTTTTAAAAGGAATAGACCTCGATATTGAAGAGGGCGAAATGGTGGCCATTATGGGCTCTTCGGGTTCGGGAAAATCTACTTTACTGAATATTATCGGGATGTTGGATGAAGCCGATTCGGGCGATTATATTTTAGATGGATTGCCCATTAAAGATCTTACCGAAAAAAAAGCCGCCGTTTACCGCAATAAATTTTTAGGGTTCATTTTTCAGTCTTTCAATTTGATAAATTATAAAAATGCCTTGGAAAACGTGGCGCTTCCGTTATACTACCAAGGCATGAACAGAAAAGAGCGGCAAGAAAAAGCCATGTATCATTTAGAAAAAGTGAGTTTGGCCAATTGGGCCGAACACTTGCCAAAAGAGCTTTCCGGAGGGCAAAAGCAACGTGTGGCCATTGCCCGTGCTTTGGCGGCCAACCCCAAATTATTGTTGGCCGATGAGCCTACCGGGGCACTCGATACCAAAACGTCGCATGAAATCATGGAGTTCATCCAACAATTGAATGACGAAGGTAAAACCATTTTAATGGTTACCCACGAAGAAGATATTGCCAATATGTGCAAACGTATTGTTAGGCTTCGCGATGGTGTTATTATGGAAGATAAAAAAATAAATCAGGTAAGGGCCGGTCAATATGTTTGATTTAGATCTTTGGAGGGAAATATTTCAAAGTATCAATAAAAACCGGACTCGGAGCTTGCTTTCGGGCTTTACGGTAGCCTTTGCCATTTTATTATTTGCTATTCTTTTTGGTATCGCCAACGGTTTGCAAAACACCTTTGCAGAAGCCTTTGGAACAGATGCCAACAATTCCATCATTATATTTCCGGGTCGAACAACCAAGGCGCACGATGGCCTCCAAGCGGGGCGGCAAATCCAGTTTAAAAATAAAGACCACGATTTTGTTTTGGATGAGTTTGGTGAAAAAGTACAGTACATGACCAGTAAAGTCAACCGAAATGTAACGGCTACTTTTAAAGGCGAGAAAAACACTTACGAGATGCGCGCCGTACATCCCGAACACATGTTTATTGAAAATAGTGTAGTGAGCGAAGGCCGTTACCTCAATCAAAACGATATAAAGAATAAAGCTAAAGTAGCCGTAATAGGCAATGTAGTTAACAATGAGTTGTTTTTAAAGGAAACGGCCATTGGCAAGTACATCAGTTTAAATGGTATTTCTTTTAAAGTAGTGGGCGTTTTTACAGATGATGAAGGCGACAACGAAGAGCGGATCGTTTACGTGCCGCTAACCACCGCTCAGTTTTTGTACGGCAACAACGATTTTATCGATTTTATGCACTTAACGTACAATCCGGAAATGAACAGCGACCAAGCTTTGGCTTTTGGAAACGATATCACCAAAAAATTAAAAGAACGTTTTTCGGTAGCTCGAAGCGACCAACGGGCCATTAGGGTGCATAATATGGCGCAGGGCACCAAACAGGTGGATATGATGACGTTCGGGCTCACCGTAATCATTTTGGTTATTGGCTTCGGAACTTTAATTGCCGGAGTAGTAGGCATCAGCAATATCATGATTTTTATTGTAAAGGAACGCACCAAAGAAATCGGTATCCGCAAGGCTTTGGGGGCTTCGCCGCGTTCCATTGTGTCCATTATTTTGTTGGAATCCATCATCATTACGGCGATAGCTGGCTATGTGGGGTTGCTTATCGGTGTAGGTGTTTTGGAGTGGGTTGCCCCGTATCTGGAACAATACTTTATAAAAGACCCCGGTGTGAGTAACAGTTTGGTGGTGGGAGCAACCATAGTGCTTATTCTAGCCGGAGCCATTGCAGGTTATATTCCTGCTAAACATGCTTCAAAAATTAAACCCATTGTAGCCTTAAGAAACGATTAGCGATGTTTAGATTTTTATTCGATAGAGATACATGGCAAGAGGTTTTCGATAGTTTCAACAAAAACAAACTACGGTCAATTTTGACTATGGTGGGTGTTTGGTGGGGCATATTATTGCTCATTGGTTTATTGGGGTCTGCACGGGGCTTGGAAAACGCGTTCAATCGCATGTTTGGCGATTTTGCCACCAATAGCGTATTTGTTATGGGCAGTTCAACCGGAAAACCATTTAAGGGCTTTCAGGAGGGCAGACGAGTGCAATTAACATTGACCGATATTAAAAAAGTAGAAGCCAATGTTGAGGGCATAGAATTTGTCGTGCCGAGAAATATGAACCAGGGTTTGGTGGTGCGCAATTTCCTCTCGGGAACTTTCAACGTAATGGGCGATTATCCGGTGCTGGACAAAGTTCAAAAAAAGAAATTGGTACATGGCCGGTTTATCAACCAAAATGATATCGACGACCATAAAAAAGTAGCCGTTATTTCCGAAAGTATTTACAAGCAGCTTTTTGAAAAGGACGAAAACCCCATTGGGCAGTACATTCAAATAAACAACATCAGTTATATGGTGGTGGGCATGTACGATCAGGGCAATGTTAATTTTGGCCCTAGTGAAGACATCCACATTCCGTTTACCACCTTTCAGCAGGTGTATAATCAGGGCGAAAAAATTGGCTTTTTAATGATTACCGGTAAGCCCGAATTTGATATTCAACAAATAGAAAACGATGCCATTTTGATGCTAAAAACCTTAAACCATGTACACCCCGAAGATAAACGGGCATTCAGAAGTTTTAATATGGGGAAAGAATTTGCGAAAGTTACGGGCTTTTTAACGGGCATGCAGTTTTTAACCTGGTTTGTGGGCTTGGCCACTTTAGTAGCGGGTGTTTTTGCCATCGGGAATATTTTATTGATTACGGTAAAAGAGCGCACCAAAGAAATAGGCGTGCGCCGTGCATTGGGTGCCACACCCTTTGAAATAAAACGGCAAATAGTGGTCGAAGCCGTGTTTTTAACCTTGGTAGCTGGGGTGATTGGAATTATTACCGGAGGCTGGATACTCATTGCATTGGATTACTTTTTTGGTCAAGGTGACGAGGCGGCCATCGTGAACGCATCGGTATCGATTTCGGTGGTTTTTGTGGCCTTGGTCATATTAGTCATTTTAGGAACATTAATCGGACTTATCCCGGCATTTAAGGCCACTAGCGTAAAACCTATAGAGGCATTAAGAGAAGAATAAACAATCAAAAAAATGAATAAAACAGTAAGAATCATTTTAGTTTTAGTGGCTATTATAGCCTTGGCATTTGTACTAAAATATTTTAAGGACGCCAATTCTAAAGACATTGTCGATTATAAGGTTGAAGAGCCTTTTTACACGTCGATAAACACCAAAGCTGTGGCTACGGGTAAATTAAACCCGGAAGAAGAAGTGGAGCTAAAACCTCAAATTTCCGGTATTGTCGATAAAATAGTGGTAGAAGAAGGCGATGTGGTAAAAAAAGGCGATTTAATCGCCACGATTAGGGTGGTGCCCAACGAGCAAAGTTTGGTGAGTGCCAAAAGCCGGATTGCATCTTCAAAATTATCGTTCGATAATGCCAAAACCTTATACAATCGGAATAAAGCCCTTTTTGAAAAAGGCGTGATTTCACAACAGGATTTTGAAAACAGCGAACTGTCCTATAATCAGGCCAAGGAAACTTTGGCCCAAGCACAGAACGATTATCAAATTATAAAACAGGGATCCATTTCGGGAGGCAGTTCGGCAAACACCAATATTGTGGCACAAATTCAAGGCACTATTTTGGAGATTCCCGTTCGTGAGGGCGACCAGGTGATTCAAAGTAATAATTTCAATGCCGGAACCACCATTGCAACCATTGCCGATATGAGCAAAATGATATTTGAAGGTAAAGTTGATGAAGCCGAAGTAGGCAAATTAAAAGAAGGCAAAGAAATCAAAGTAGTTTTGGGTGCCATAAAAGATAAAGATTTTCCGGCTACATTGACTTTTGTAGCTCCAAAAGGGGTTGAAGAAAATGGGGCTGTACAGTTTACCATTAAAGCCGATGTGAAAATCGATACCGTTACCAATATTAGGGCGGGTTACAGCGCCAATGCCGAAATCGACCTTGAGGCCAAAGACAGTGTTCTGGCCATTCGCGAAGCCTTACTTCAGTATAACCGCATTACCGAAAAGCCTTTTGTGGAAGTGCTTGATGGCGATAATAAATTCAAAAAGCAAGATGTGGAATTGGGCATTTCAGATGGTATCAATGTTGAGGTTAAAGACGGTGTGAAAGAGGGCGATAAAATCAAGGTTTGGAATAAAGCATCAAACGATAATAACGACGATGAAGATAAAAAATAACCGAAAGATGATTAAAACCGAATACCAAAAATTAGGTCTGTGTTTAGCGCTGTTTTTTGTGTCGTTGTTTTCGTTTTCGCAACAAAAAAAGTGGACGCTTCAAGAGTGTGTTAACCATGCCTTGGAGCATAACATCACTATTCAACAAAGTGAAAATACCTTGTTGAGTAACGACCAAGATATTCTGGCGGCGAGAGGGCAGTTTTTGCCATCGGTAAGTGGTAGCATGGGCCAACGGATGAGTATTGGTTCGGGTTTCGACCCTGTTTCCAATCAGCGTATTAACAACCAAACCACGCATTCGTTCAATTACAATTTAAGCGTTAGCCAGAATGTGTTCAACGGATTTAGAACGTTGAACCAATACAAGCAGTCACAACTCACTAAAGAAACTAATGCTTTGGAGTTAAGCCGAATAAAAGACGATGTGTCCCTCAATGTGGTAAACGCCTATTTGAATGTAGCGTTCAACAAGGAAAATTTGCAAACTGCCAAAGTACAGTATGAATTCAGTAGCAAACAGTTACAACAAGTAAAAGACTTGGTTGATGCCGGTGTGCAGCCCCAAGCCAACATTTATGATGCCGAAGCCACTTTGAGCCGCGATGCCCAACAAGTAACGTTGGCCGAAAACGGTTACACATTGGCATTGTTGACGCTATCACAATTATTGCAGGTGCCTTTTGATGGTTTTGATGTTGAAATTATTACTGTTGATAGCCCTTCTGAAAATTTATTATACAAAGAAGTTACCCCAGTTTTAAACCACGCTTTGGAAAACCGCAGCGAAATTAAGGTAGCCGAAAAAGGAGTTGAAAGTGCCGAATTGGGCACCGAAATTTCAAAATCGGGGTATTATCCATCGGTGAGTTTTGGTTATGGTTTTGGTTCGGTTTGGAGTGAATCCAAAAACGATTTGGTAAAGCAAGCTTTTTTTAGGGAGCTCGATTTGTTTAAAGGGCACAATTTCAATTTGAATGTAAACATTCCCATTTTTTCGAGGTATCAAAACAAAACGGCCGTAGCCAAATCAAAAATTCAGGAAGAAAACAGTAAACTGAATTTACAGCGTGCCAAACTGGATTTAGAGGCCAATATTCAGCAAGCCTTTACCGATGCCCAAGCTGCTTTTAAGGCTTTCGATGCCGCAAAAAAATCGTTGGAATCGCAAAAACTGGCTTTCAATAATTCCAAGGAGCGCTACGATATTGGAGTAATGACGGCCTACGAGTTGGAGCAAGCTCGGGTTCAATTGATAAATGCCGAGTCGTCTTTAATAAATGCCAAGTACGATTTTGTTTTTAAGACAAAAGTTTTGGACTTTTACGCCGGAAAATTTTCATTCGATTAGCAGTGAGCACTTATATACTTAATATTGAAACCGCAACCACCAATTGTTCGGTATCGCTTTCAAAAAACGGCGAAACCATTGTTTTAAAAGAAGACAACGATAAAGGCTATTCGCATGCCGAGCGGTTGCATGTTTATATCGACCAAGTTTTAAACGAAGCTAAAATTGCAGCAAAAGATTTGTCGGCCATCGCCATTAGCAAAGGCCCTGGATCCTACACGGGATTGCGCATTGGGGTTTCGGCTGCTAAAGGACTGTGTTTTGCATTGGGCAAACCGCTTATTTCGGTATCCACTTTAGAAGCTTTGGCGCATAAGGTAAAAGCTGAGAAAGGCATTATCGTGCCCATGCTCGATGCGAGACGGTTGGAAGTGTATTCGGCCATTTTCAACCATAACCACGAGCAAATCCGAGAAACCCAAGCACAAATTTTAGATGAAAACGCTTTCGCGGAAGAACTAAACAACGGAAAAGTGTATTTTGTGGGCAATGGCGTTGAAAAAACCAAAAATTTAATAAGCCATAGCAATGCTGTTTTTATTGAAGGCGAATTGCCTTCTGCCAATGAAATGAGTGAATTGGCCTATAAAAAATTCAAACAAAACGATACCGAAGATGTAGCCTACTTTGAGCCTTTTTATTTAAAGGATTTTGTAGCGTTAAAGTCAAAAAAATAAGCCCCGTTACAGACATGTAACAGGGCATTATATTTAAATATTAAAAAAGGTTTTAACCTTGTTTTTGAATTTCAACTTGATGTGGGTAAGGAATTTCGATTCCGGCAGCATCAAGGGCTTCCTTAACGTTTTCGGTCACATCAAAATATACAGTCCAATAGTCTTCAGATTTACACCACGGTCTGGTGGCGAAGTTAACAGAACTGTCTGCAAGTTCTAAAACAGTTACTGAAGGCGCAGGGTCTTTCAAAACTTTTGGATGCGAAGTCAGTACATTCATAATAACTTCTTTGGTTTTTTTGATGTCAGAATCATATCCAACACCAAACACCAAATCAACCCGTCGGGTACCTTCAGTAGTATAGTTAACTATATTTCCGTTTGAAAGCGAACCATTTGGGATGATAATTTCTTTGTTTGATAAACCGATAAGTTTGGTTGTGAAAATTTCAATTTCCTTTACCACGCCAATTTCACCTTGGGCTTCAATTAAGTCGCCAATTTTAAAAGGTTTGAAAATCATGATCAAAACACCACCTGCAAAATTCCCAAGAGATCCTTGAAGTGCCATGCCAATGGCCAAGCCAGCGGCGGCTAAAATGGCAGCAAACGAAGTGGTTTCAACCCCTAAGGTGCCTAGAACTACAATAATTAAAATAATCTTTAAAGTCCAGCCTAAAAGATTCATTAAGAATTTTTGAAGGCTTTCGTCGTAGCTTTGTTTGGACATGATAGTTCTTGTGGCCTTAAGCAGTTTTTTTATTACCCAAGCGCCTATTATCCATATAACAATGGCGCCAAGTATCTTTAAGCCGTACTCGACAATTAAATCAATCCATTTTTCTGTGTCTACGTTTTCTAAATCCATAAATTTTATTAGTTAATTAGTGATACAAAATTATACCTATAATTAAAGGTTTAAATATTTAGTGTGTGAAAATATAGTTAAATTTTTACAAACAGAGGCTGGCTAAAGCGACAATGGCAGGAATGGCCTGAATGTAAAAAAGTTTTATCTGCTTTGTGGAGTAAGCCCCATAAATACCGGCAATAATTACACAAATCAAGAAAAAAGCAATCATTTTGAGGTCTTTTTCAAGAGCGGAAAAAAGCAGTCCGGCAGCTAAAAATCCGTTGTAAAGCCCTTGGTTTGCGGCCAATACTTCGGTGTCTTCGGCAAATTGTTTTGATTTTAGCCCGAAAGCTTTCATCCCTTTTGGTTTGGTCCATAAAAACATTTCCAATATTAAAAAGTAAAAATGTTCCAGTGCTACCAAAGCGATTAAAAAAAGGGTTAGTGCCGCCATTGTTTTGTTCTTAATCGTTAATAGACCCCAAAAAGAGGCTGTCTGAAAAGTCATTTATTTTTCGTTTGTCAGGTTGAGCTTGTTAAAACCAATATTGATTATCAGTATATTGAAATATTTCTACAGGCTCAATATGACAAAGAGTTGGACTTTTTAGACAGTCTATTTTCAGGTTATGTAGATTTATTTTACCTCGAAGGTTAATTTTAAGTTTACCCTAAATTCGGTTACATCATCACCATTTACAATGGCACTTTGCTCTTTAATGTAAACCGAGCGGATATTTTTTACTGTTTTTGAGGCTTCTTTTACGGCTTTTTTTGTGGCATCTTCCCAGCTTATTTCTGAGTTTGATAATACTTCAATTACTTTTAATACGGCCATGTTTTTGTGTTTTTATGGTTAAACAATAGAATTTGAGTTGTTTAACCATAAAAATACAAAAAGTTACCCATTAATGGCCTCAACCATTTCAACTTTTCCGGGCAACATTTGTTTTAACATATTCTCTATGCCACTTTTTAAAGTAAAGGTTGACGAAGGGCAACCGCTACAGGCGCCTTGAAGCAATACACTAACATTTTTGGTGTTTTCATCGTACGAAATAAACTGAATGTTTCCGCCATCGCTCGCTACGGCCGGTTTTACGTATTCTTCGAGTATGTTGACAATTTCTTTAGAGGTATCATCCAGATTGTCAAAACGGTGGTCGAGCTGCTCGGTCGATTTTTCCAATTTCTGTGCCGCATCCGGAGCCACTATTTCTTGTCCTTTTTCAATATAATCTTTGATGAATTCGCGTAATTGGATGGTAATTTCCTGCCATTCGGTAATATCGTATTTGGTTATCGACACGTAGTTTTCATCAAAAAACACGCTTTTTACAAATGGAAAATGGAATAATTGTGTGGCCAATGGCGAGAGTTTAGCGTCTTCGATAGAGGTAAACTCGAACATAGTATTCACAATTTTTTTATTGGCCACAAATTTCATTACCGCGGGGTTGGGTGTGCTTTCGGCATAAACCGTTACGGGTATTTTTTTTGGAGCCGCTTGCTCTTCAACCACTACGCCGCCGTTGTTTAGGTAAGCTTCAATTTGTTCGGCCACTTCATCCTGAACGTCGCCCCATTCTACAATATTGTAGCGCTCAACAGCAATAAAATTACTGCTTATGTAAATTTTTTTTACAAAAGGCAAATGGAATAATTGTTGCGCCAAAGGCGAATGCTTGGCCTCGTCGATATTATTGAATTCAAAGCTTTGGTGCTTGGTAACAAATTGATTTATTTCGAATTTTACTATAGCATCATTTGATGTTTTTTGTACTGAAACCTGATAATTGTTCATTTTAGCTAATTTTTTACAAAAATACTAAAAGAAAACGTTAGATATCATATATTTGAGTTTTGTTGTATGTTGAAATAACATAAACAATGATAACAAAGGCGCAGTTTGAAAATGCAATTTTTTAAACGGTAAATGCGTTTTGAAAAACCAAGCCTACTTGGTGCTATTATGATGAAATTGATAACCTTTGTTTTAGCGGTAACGCTTGTGCTAAGCTCCAAATTGGCCTTTTCTCAAGAAGGTTTGCCCATATATACAGATTACTTAACAGACAATTATTATTTAATCCATCCGTCTATGGCCGGTATTGCCAACTGCTCAAAAGTAAGGCTAACGGCACGGCAGCAATGGTTTGGGCAAGAAGATGCACCAAAACTCTTAACGTTGAGCATGAACGGTAGGTTGGGCGAATCGCAATCGGGTATTGGTGGCATTGTGTTTGCCGATAAAAATGGGTTTCATTCCCAAAAAGGAGCGTATGCTACCTATGCACACCACTTAATGTTTTCTAGAACAGAGGCCGATTTGAATATGTTGTCGTTTGGGTTGAGTGCAGGTTTTATACAATACCAATTGGACGAAACGTCTTTTTTAAATGATGCACCAATTCCAGATCCAGCTATTGATGGCATTGTGCAGAACGAGACCAATTTTAATGTAGATTTTGGGTTTTCTTACCATTACCTCGATTTTTATGCCCATGCCACCGTTAAAAACCTTTTGAACAATTCTGGAATCAACAAAGATATTGAGATTACCAGCAACCTAAGGCGCTATTTATTATCCACAGGTTATGTTTTTAACAAATACGGAAGCAGCTGGAGTTTCGAGCCTTCGGTAATGCTCCAATATAGAGATGCCACCGAAGAAGCAGCGATTGATATTAATGCCAAAGCATATAAAGAAATGGACTTCGGGAAGTTGTGGGGCGGCATATCGTACAGAAACAGTTTTGATGGAGCAGAATACACCACACAAGGTGGAGGCGTAAACAGCCAAAGGCTTCAGCAAATCACTCCAATTTTAGGTATAGACTACAAGAATTTTATGTTTGCTTACACTTACACATACCAAACCAACTCTATTGTTTTTACCAATGGCGGGTTTCATCAATTAACGCTTGGGTACAACTTTGGTTGCCGAAGAAAAGCTTACGATTGCCTTTGCCCAGCGGTAAACTAAAATACCAAGTTCCATAACCTTTTTATAAATTACACTACAATACGAATAAATGCTTTGTAACATTTTAGGCGTTAGCTAGTCTATTTTATATCGACTAAACCAATAATTCGTAATTTTGTTTTATAAGAATTGCAATCACATGGATATAAATACCAATATCGATTCGCCTTTGTTTTTAAAGGTGAGTTTTAATAAGTTATTGGATCAATACGAAACTTTGGCACAGGAAGACGATGAGTTTATTTCGGCCAAGGCCAGTCGCATTTTGAAGAGTGTTGAAGGAATACCTGAATTTCGTGAAGGGTTTAGCGAAATAAATGTCTTAACAGAACGAGCTAAAGAAATAGGCATGTTACTTCGAGATACATTTAGCCCGTTATTGACCAAGAATGAGATTAAAACGGCATCGGTGCCGCTACATAATTTGATCTTTAACGCTTCAGAGCGATTTAAGAACATAATAGAAGCGGCAGGTGATGGTTTCGAGCTGGAAATAAAAAATATGCCCAACGATCATACCTACATTATCGCCTGTACCATTATCCTGAACTTTTATTACGGTTGCGAACTTAATTTTAAACGGCCGTTTTTTTATGAAATACCCGATGCCAACGGAGTGCTGCGATATTATAAAATCCTGTACAATGCCGATTTCTGCGAAATTATCCGAACAGATCGAGCGCCAGAATTAACTGATGCAGATATTAGGGAACTGCTGGACAATTTCCAAAACATAGAATTATGGAAAAAAAAGTTTCCGCTGCAGAGTTATGTGTTTAAAGGGTTTGTAATTTCTAATATGTTTGATGTTACGGACGATCAGTCCATATCCAATATCAAATCGAATTTAATTGTTGGGAGCAGTCATAAAAACCAAACCTCCATAGAAGGGTTTCAAGAGATTTTCAGGTCTCTTTTGGGCATAAAAGATCTTAGGACAGGTTTTTCAATTTTCAATAAAGAGGAAGGCACTTTTGAGTGCATACACGGTGAAAGCGGTATGCAGAGTTTTTTACTCGACGGAAAAAAGGAAGCAAAGTGCTTGGAGGTACTTTGCAACGGGTCGTACAATAGACTGCTTAAAGAGAAAAAAACAATTACTGTTTCTAATGTCGATTATAATTTCGCCCATGCTGAAGAACCACAGCCCCATATAAGTAGGCTGCATTCCCAAGGCATAAAAAGCGCTATTTTTGCACCCATTGCCAATAAAAATGGTGTTATGGGGGTTCTCGAAATCGTATCGAGCCAGCCCACCGTGCTAAATAGCGTTAACGCCAATAGGTTGGTTGATGTTATGCCGTTTATTGTGTCGGCCGTAGAGCGTTCTAAAGCAGAAGAGCAAAACGCAATTGAAGCGGTTATCCAGCAAGAATGTACCTCTATTCATCAAAGTGTTTACTGGAAATTCGTGGCTGCCGCACGCCAGTTTTTAAAAAATAGAATGCAGTACGGTAGCAATGCTACTTTTGGTGAAATTGTTTTTGATGACATTTATCCGCTATTTGGCCAAATTGATGTAAAAGGATCTTCCGATGCAAGAAATTTGGCAACCAAAAAAGATTTGTTGTTGCAGCTATCCTATGTCGAAAAAATTGTTCAGGACATATTTAAAGAAGAGCCCTTGCCCATTTATGAGGAAATGTTGTTTCAGGTAAACCAATACACCAAAGAGCTGAAAACCAATTTTAAGGTAGATAGTGAACATAATGTTGTGGCCTTTTTAAAGAGGGACATTGAGCCACTTTTTCAGTTTCATTTAAAAAAGGATAATGGACTAAGAGGTAACATTCAGGATTATTTCGATAAGGTTGATAGCGACCTGAATTTAATTTATTATTACAGAAAAAACTATGATGACACCATAATGCTTATAAATAAAAACATGGCTGCAATTTTAGATGAAAAGCAAAAAGATGCCCAGACCATGTACCCGCATTATTTTGAGCGTTACAAAACCGATGGTGTTGAGCACAATATGTACATTGGCGAAGCCATAACCAAGACCGATAGTTTTAACCCCATTTATTTGTACAATTTAAGGCTCTGGCAACTGCAGGTAATGTGCGAAATGGAAAATGAGTATTACAGCAGCCGGCATTTGTACCCCTTAGATTTAGATGTGGCTTCGATGATCTTGGTGTTTAATCAGCCCTTGTCTATTCGTTTTAGAATGGACGAAAAGCAATTTGATGTTGATGGTACTTACAATGCGCGTTACGAGGTGGTTAAAAAGCGAGTGGATAAAGCTTTTATAAAAGGCACCGAAGAGCGCATTACACAAAACGGCAAAATAACAATAGTATATTCGCAAAAAGAAGATGGCGACGAATACATGAGGTACGTTAACTTTTTACAAAGTAAACATGTGCTGAGCGACGAGGTTGAGGTGTTAGAGCTTGAAGGTTTACAAGGGGTTACAGGTTTAAAGGCCCTGCGGGTCGGGATTTTATATCACGCAACGAACGATGGCGACAAAACGTTTTACACCTATGATGACCTCATGAAAGAAATTAAAGCATAACAGCTGTGTTTTCCAGGTTGTTTTTGCCCGGAATTGAATATGGAGAGCCTAATGGGGGCCTTTCGGGAAGAACATCGTCTAAACCGGCGCCGTTTCTTTTTAGGGCAACGCCAAACGAAATAACAGAAACAATCATGCCTATCATAAAGATGGTGTAGGTTATTCGCAGTATTCTGTACTTTCTTTCAAGTACTTTTCCTAAAAAATAAAGGTCTTTGGTAAGCGATTTGTAAACGTAGTTTTTGTCTTTTAAAAGTTCGCTAACCGCCCATTCGTACTCACTCAGTTGCATTTTGTGGAAATTGCCAAAAAAAGTAAGATTAACTTCTTTGTTGGCAACATCTTCTTTAGTAAACTCACCACTGGTAACATTTGGCCGTGTAGCAATGATGGATAAGACCATGGAAATTATGCACGATAGTGTAAAAATAGCGGTTGGATAAATTAAGTACGGATTATTATCTAGTTTTGAAATTAAATTGGCGAGCACCAAAGAAATAATAATAGCATTAACAGAAAGCAATATGTTGGCTTTGGTATCGGCAATATCGCTCAGTTTAATGTGGTTCCTTAAAGCGACCCGATAAAACGTTTGGATGCTGCGCTCGGGGCTTTCGTTCTTGTATTGGGCTTTATACTTGGCTTTTAATTCTTCGTTTTTTAGTTTTTCCTTTTGTTTTTTCTTTTTGTTTATAAGGGCAGAAAGATTGTCCTCTTTTTGTTTTTGCCAATGTTTCAAAGCATAATCGGTATAAAACTCGTGTTTTAGTGTAAACATTTTTATGTTTTCCTCAAGCCACTCTGCCGAAGAATAGGCTTTTATGCCTTGTATTTCAAGTTCTTTTCTTAAAAATTCGCTGGCTTCTTCAAAATATTCTTTTCCCAGGTGGGATGAATCGGCATCCCTAATTATTTTCCCTAAATCCGTTACGGGCGGGTTTTTAATTTTTGTTGACATAATGCAAGTAGTTACGGCCTCAATAAGCTCGGTACTAGCATTGTTGTCGTTTAAAAATGCCGTGGCTATCTTAACGCTTTCCTCTTCATGGTCATCGCGGGTTCTTGTATAGCCCGCATCGTGCAATAGTGCGGCAATCTGCAATATTTCGGCGTCTTGTTGGCTTACGTTGGTATTTTCAATAATTTCGCGAGTACTTCTTAAAACGCGCTCGGTATGCGTGTAATTATGGTATAAAAACGAACTGTCTAATTCAATTTTGAATAAATCAAAAATAAATTTCTCTGCTTTTTCAACTAATTCTGACATAGTATGGCATTGGTTTTTCAATACAAATTACTAAAAATTAAATATATTATAAGTACTTTACCTTTAAAGATTTTGATGGTAAGAAATTGAAAGGATCCCCGACTTATTAATAGATATGGTTTTAAAAACGAACACAGAAATTTGATAGTATGCTTACATGGAAAAATATTATGGACTTTTCGGTTAACGGAAACCCAACTCCCGATAAACGCATTGAGAAAACGCCAGAAGAATGGGGAGCCCAACTCACCCCAGAACAATACAGGATAACAAGGCAAAAAGGAACTGAAGCGCCGCACAGTGGTGCATTGTGTACGGCTTATGAAGCTGGGCAGTACAATTGTGTGTGCTGCGGCACACCGCTTTTCGATTCTACAATAAAATTCAATTCCGGTACCGGTTGGCCCAGTTTTACACAGCCCATAAAGCAAAATGCCATAAAATACGAGAAAGATAATTCGTATGGCATGGTGAGGGTAGAGGTGATGTGCAATAGTTGCGATGCCCATTTGGGACATGTTTTTCCGGATGGCCCCGAGCCTAGCGGATTGCGTTATTGTATAAACTCTGAATCGATGACATTAAAAAAGAACGTAAATGACAGATAAAAAAGTGCAAATAGCTACCGTAGGAGGTGGGTGTTTTTGGTGCACCGAAGCCGTTTTTCAGGAAATAAAAGGTGTAGAACAAGTGGTTTCTGGTTATTCGGGCGGTAACGCACCCGGGCACCCTACGTATAAAGAAGTATGCTCAGGATTGACCGGACATGCCGAAGTGGTTCAAATTAGCTTTGATGCCAATCAAATTTCCTATGAAGAGATATTGGTTGTTTTTATGACCACGCACGATCCTACAACATTGAATAGACAAGGTGGCGATGTGGGTACGCAATACCGTTCTGTGGTTTATTATCATGACGACGAGCAAAAGAATATTGCGGAAAAGGTTTTAAAGCAAGTTGCGCCGTATTATGAAGATTCTATTGTTACCGAGGTTGCTCCACTAAAAATATTTTACAAAGCCGAAGACTATCATCAGGATTATTACCGAAACAATACCGCTCAAGGGTTTTGTAGTTTTGTAATTACGCCCAAACTGGCCAAGCTGCGAAAGCTTCATGCCGATAAACTAAAATAAATGCAACTTAAAATAAAAGACCGATTTAATGTTGAATTGCCAGCCGATCCCATTTTGGAGAACACCCGAAGGCAGGTAAAATCGGCTTGTTTTTCATTTGTAACTCCCAAAAAGACCTCGAAACCAGAATTGGTTCACGTATCGCCAGAGATGCTCGAAAATTTAGGATTGATAGAGGAAGATGCCAAAACCAAAACCTTTTTGGACCTAGTTACGGGAAACGAAGTGTATCCCGATACTAAACCATATGCTATGTGTTATGGTGGGCATCAATTTGGAAATTGGGCCGGACAATTGGGCGATGGCCGAGCTATCAATTTATTTGAGGTAGAGCATAAAAATAAACATTGGGCATTGCAATTAAAAGGGGCCGGAGAAACTCCATATTCGCGTACTGCCGACGGGTTGGCGGTATTACGGTCGTCCATCCGGGAGTATTTATGCAGTGAGGCCATGTTCCATTTGGGCGTGCCCACAACACGGGCTTTGTCGTTGGCTTTAACGGGCGATAACGTACTGCGTGATGTGATGTACAATGGCAATCCGGCATACGAACCCGGTGCGATAGTGTCGCGGGTAGCTCCTAGCTTTTTGCGTTTTGGGAATTATCAGATTTTTGCTGCCCGTCAAGAGCACGGCATGCTAAAAACCTTGGTCGATTTTACTATAAAGCACCATTTTCCGCATTTGGGAATGGCTTCAAAAAAAGCGTATGTTGCTTTTTTTGATGAGGTTATGGGGCTTACGCTCGATATGATTGTCCATTGGCAACGGGTGGGTTTTGTACATGGCGTTATGAATACCGATAACATGTCCATTTTGGGTCTTACCATCGATTATGGCCCCTATGGTTGGCTGGAAGGGTTCGATTATGGTTGGACGCCCAATACCACCGATAGGCAGCACAAACGTTACCGCTTCGGAAACCAACCCAACATTGGGCTTTGGAATTTATATCAACTTGCCAATGCGTTGTATCCGTTGGTGGAGGATGCTGAACCTTTTCAAACGATTTTGGATGATTACAAAACCGGGTTCGAAACCAAATCCTTAAACATGATGCGCTCTAAATTAGGATTGGAAATAGAAGATGCTTTTGATGCGTCGCTAATCCAAGAATTGGAAGATAATTTACTGCTCGCTGAAACCGACATGACTATTTTCTTTAGAAATTTAAGTGGTTTTTCAGTTGAAAAAGCTTCCACCGGATTAGCAATAATAAAAGATGCTTTTTATAATCTCGATGAGCTTTCCGAAGATATTGAAGAAAAATGGCAAAAATGGTTTAAACGCTACGCCGATAGGTTAAGTCTAGAGCAGCTTTCAGACGCAGAAAGGAAAGCAAAAATGAATGCCGTTAACCCTAAATACGTATTGCGAAATTATATGGCGCAACTTGCTATTAACGATGCCGAAAAGGGAGATTACAGTTTGATCAACACATTTTTCAAGCTTTTAAAAAAACCATATGCCGAGCAACCCGAACATGAAAAATGGTTTGCTAAACGCCCGGAGTGGGCCAGGCATAAGGTAGGCTGTTCTATGTTGTCGTGTAGTTCGTAAATGGAAACGACGGATAAAATAGCGCTTGGAGGCGGTTGCCATTGGTGTACCGAGGCCATTTTTCAATCGTTGTTGGGAGTTTGCAAAGTCGAGCAAGGTTATGTTGCACCAAATGGTAAAGAGGCTTCGTTTTCAGAAGCCATAATTGTTCATTTCAACCATAGTGAAATAACGTTAAAAGTACTGCTGGAAATTCATCTGCATACCCATAAAAGTACCTCAAACCATTCCATGCGAAAAAAATACCGCTCGGCGGTTTATGCCTTTTCGGAAAACCAAATGAAAACATCAAGACAAATTTTGGATGACTTACAAATCTTGTTTGAAGCCCCATTAATAACTCAGGTGCTGCCGTTTAAACATTTTAAGCCTTCACGCTGGCAAATTCAAAATTACTATTATGGCAATCCCCAGAAGCCATTTTGCAAAAAATTTATAATGCCAAAGGTACGGTTGCTAACAAGCAAATACCCCCAATGGGTTAACCCAGAAAGATTAAATGGCTTAAGGTCAATAAATAAGCCGCTGTAAGCCGGCACCACCCAATTTAGCGCTTTGTTTTATGGCAATTATTTACCTAAATGCAATATCTTTAATAATCAAAAGTGCCTATTTTCGTATTTACATTACATTTAATATGAAGAAACTACTTAAATATTTTTCGGTTTTAGCCTCGCTAGTGCTTATTAGCGCTTGTGCAACTTACAAACCTCAATATTCAAATAAAAACCACAAGAAAGCCGCGTTTCCGGATAAAGAAATAGACCGAACATTTTATTTAATTGGCGATGCAGGTTTGTCGCCATCGGGAGGTATGTCTGGTGCATTAACGGCGTTTAATAGCCACATTGAAAAGCGGGCAACAAAAAACGATTATGTGCTTTTTTTGGGCGACAATATCTATCCTGCCGGCCTGCCAGCCAAGGGAGATAAAAACCGTGGTGAAGCAGAAAATGCTTTAAACGGACAAATAAAATCTGTTGAAAATTTTAAAGGCGAAATCCTTTTTATTCCAGGAAACCACGATTGGTATTCCAATGGTTTAGAAGGGCTAAAAAGGCAGGAGAAATATATTGAAGAGGCACTGGGGAAAAATACCTTTCAGCCCGAAAACGGTTGCCCGTTAAAAAGCATAGACGTGGGCGAAACCATTCAACTGATTGTTATAGACACCGAGTGGTATCTTGAAAATTGGAATAACCATCCTACCGTGAATGATAAATGTGAAATAAAAACCAGAGAACGCTTTTTCTTGGAATTGGAGGGCGAGCTGAAAAAAGCCCAGAACAAAACCATTGTGTTTGCTATGCACCACCCTATGTACACCAACGGAACACACGGTGGAAAATATGCTTTAAAAAAACATTTATATCCATTTCAGAAAAAAATCCCATTACCGGGCATTGCCTCTCTTATAACCCAAATAAGAACTCAAGGTGGCGTGTCTGTTCAAGATCGTTACAACGAGCGTTACCACGAATTGATGAACCGTTTGGAAACCATAGCCATTGGTGTAGAAAACTTAATTTTTGTGTCGGGTCATGAGCATACGCTTCAATATATTGAAAATAAAACCGTTGAAGAGAGTGAGAGTATTAAGCAAATAGTAACGGGCTCTGGAGCTAAAGAATCGTATGCCGAGCTGAATGATAATGGGCTGTTTTCGTATGGCAAACAGGGCTTTGCCGAATTTACCGTTTTTAAGGACGGAAGTAGCTGGGTTCGGTTTTTTGGAGAAGAAAACGGAGTGCCCAAGCTGTTGTTCACTAAGGAAGTGTATGCAACAAAAAAAACGTATGATGTTTCGAATTTGCCCGATTCGTTTCCACAAGCCGTTGATGTGAGTATCTATACAGAAGAAGAAACCAACGTTTCCGGGTTTTTTAAATCGGTTTGGGGCAACCATTATCGCGATGTGTACAGTACAAAAATACATGCCCAAGTGGCCACCCTAGATACGCTTTATGGTGGTTTGGAAGTGGTACGGAAAGGCGGTGGCCACCAAACGCGGTCCTTACGATTAAAAAGCAAGGAGGGCAGAGAGCTTAACATGCGTGCCTTACGAAAAAGTGCCACACAATATCTGCAAACAGTATTGTTTAAAGAGAATTATGTTCAAAACGATTTTGGTCAAACGGCGGTAGAAGACTTGGTGCTCGATTTTTATACCGCTGCCCATCCTTATGCTTTTATGGTTGTTCCGGATTTATCAGATGCCGCCCAAATTTACCATACTAGCCCAAAACTTTATTTCATTCCAAAGCACAAACATTTGGGAGCGTTTAATTCGGAATACGGAGACGAGCTGTATATGATTGAGGAACGTCCGGAAAAAAACTATTCGCACGAAAGAAATTTTGGTTATGCTGATGATATTGAAAGCACCCACGATATTATTGAAAAAATCAGGGAAGACGAAGAGCATAAAATAGACGAAAATGCTTTTATAAGGGCGCGGTTGTTTGATATGCTTATTGGTGATTGGGATCGCCATCAAGATCAGTGGCGCTGGGCACAGTTCGATAAGGAAAACGGCGACCATTATTACAAACCTATTCCCAGAGACCGCGACCAAGTATTTTCAAATTTTGATGGTGTGCTGCTTGATATTGCCCGAGCCATTTCCATGCCCGCTCAACAATTGCAGGTTTATGATGAAAAATTAAAAAACATAAAATGGATGAACAGTGCTGGTATAAAATTAGACCGGATACTCATTCAGCAAGCGGGTAAAGAAGCTTGGCTGGAGCACGCCAAGTTTATTCAAGACCATGTTACCGACAACGTGATTGATCGGGCGTTTTTAAAAGTGCCGAAAGAGGTGCAGGACCAAACCTTGCAGAACATAAAAGAAAAACTAAAAGGTAGGCGAAACAATCTTCAAAATATTGCCGAGCGCTACTACAAACACCTAAACAAACTGGTTATATTGACGGGAACCGATAAAGATGATCATATTGATGTTAACCGTACCGCCGATGGCAAAACCCATGTTAAAATCTCTAGGATTATTGGAGGGAAAAAAGATAAGGTAATTGTAGATCGTACCTTTAACAAAAAAATAACCAAAGAAATATGGATTTACGGATTGGATGATGAAGATGTTTTTGAAGTAACGGGAAAAGCAAGCAATTTAATTTTTACTCGCCTAATAGGAGGACAGGAAAACGATACCTATATTATAAAAAACGGAAGACGGATTAAGGTGTACGATCATAAAAGCAAACCCAATACGGTAAAAG
The DNA here is from genome assembly GCA_964653155.1 of uncultured Flavobacteriaceae bacterium. Classification (GTDB taxonomy): domain Bacteria; phylum Bacteroidota; class Bacteroidia; order Flavobacteriales; family Flavobacteriaceae; genus Flavisericum. The sequence continues at coordinate 27,631 of CAZZDI010000009.1, forward strand.
AAAACAAAGGAGGCGCTATTAGATTTACAGATGTTTACGAGCTTAACTTATTCGATTTTAACAAGAATATTACAAAAGCGAGCTTGCTGGCGCCTGCCGTTGGCTTTAATCCTGATGATGGTGTTTCGGTAGGGTTGTCATATATCTTAACAACAAAAGGGTTTCAGCGTAATCCTTTTTCGCAACAACACCGTTTTAAAGGAGGCTATTATTTTGCCACCAGTGGATTTTCATTAAATTATGATGGCGAATTCGCAAACATAATGAACGATTGGAACTTGCACGTTGGCGGACGGTTTACTTCCGAGAATTTCACTAACAACTTCTTTGGTTACGGAAATGAAACACCCAACAACGATGATAACCTCAACTTGGATTACAACCGCGTAAAAACAGGCATTTATGCCGTAAAGGCGGGAATCTTTAAAAAAGGAAATTTTGGTAGCGATTATGGTATAAGGGCCCTTTTTGAAGGTATTGAAATTGAAAATACCCCCGGAAGATTCATAACCCAAGAATTCGTGCCGGCTAGTAATACCGAATTTTACCAACGCCGTTATTTTGGCGGCTTGGAAGCCCAATTTAATTACGAAAGCTTTGATAACAAAATAAACCCCAAAAGAGGCATGGTCTTCCATTTGCAACTGGGCGGCAAAACCGAGTTTGAAGATACCAAAAACACCTATGGATACCTTAATTCCGATATTGGGTTTTATAATGCACTAACCAAAACCAAAAAATTGGTATTAAAAACAGATGTGCGCAGCCAAGTGCGTTTTGGCGACGATTTAGTGTTTTACCAAGCAGCCAATATTGGAGGGAACAACGGGCTAAGAGGGTACAGGACAGAACGCTTTACAGGTAGAAACTCTCTTGTAGGAAGTGCCGATTTGCGTTATAGTTTTCCGTCGTTTAAAACCCGAATCTTACCATTGCAAATAGGCGTGTTTGGTGGTGCCGATGTGGGGCGCGTATGGCTAAAAGACGATTTTTCCGATAAATGGCACAACAATTACGGTGGCGGTTTTTGGGTAACAGCAGCCGAAAGCCTATCGGGTACATTCAACTTTTTTAACAGTGCGGAAGGCTTGAGGTTTTCGTTTGGTTTCGGGCTAAATTTTTAAACTAAAGGTATATAGGTTGCCACCTACACTTTTGTTTTTTTCATCGGTAATGTAAACGGTATGGTCGTTTTTAAAACAAACACCTTCTTTTTGGGAGTTGTGGTCAAACGTTAGTGTTTCTAAGTTGCCCTTAAAAAAATTATCGTCTTTAAAATTGGTGATTTTCCAAAGTTTGTCATGGTTCAGCAATACTATGGTTTTGCCATTGCCACTAATATCGGCCGATGTTATTTTGTGGTGCTTGCCGTTTAAATTAAAATCGGCAAGCAATTCTGCTGTATGCTCGCCAATAGCATTGGGCACTTTTAAAAGTATGCTCGATTTGTTTTCTTTGCTGAAAATATAAAAATGGCCGTTCAGCAGAAAAAAAGCTTCAAAATCTTTAGGTTTTACCTTTTTTGGTAAATTGAAGTCGATGCGTTTGGCATGGGTTTCGTCTTTTTCAAAATCTGAAACTTTATAAATGCTAAAATGGTCGCGTTTTTTGCTGTTATTTCCAAAATCGCCAATGTATAGGTTGCCGTTGCCGTCAGATGTTAAATCTTCCCAGTCCCTGTTTTTGGCATTAGTAATTTTAATGCGTTTCACCATTTTGCCTTCGGTATTAAAACCGAAAATATAATTGTCGTTTCCAGCATCTTCAATCGTCCAAAGTAAATCCGAGCCTTTTATGGTTTCAACGGCCGAAGCTTCCTCCAAATCCATGGGCAAATTGGCAATAATGTTCAGTTTTCCGGTATCGCAAGAAGTAAACATTAATAAAATGGCCCAAAATTTTGGGAGCTGATAGATCATAAAGTTTTAATTTTGAAACCAAAATACCCACTTTAAGCCCAGCAGGAAAATTTTAAATCTTAAACTATTTGTAAAACTTGCCGAAAACACTGGTGTAATTTATTAGATTTATACGATTAAAAGCTAAAAAAATATGACTACAGTTGATGATTTGCTGAATTTGCTCACTTTGGAAAAAGTAACAGAAAGTGACTTTGCCGGTGAAAGCAAAACCGTTGGAAGTCCCATTGTTTTTGGTGGCCAGGTATTGGCGCAGGCCGTTCATGCGGCTAGTAGAACAATTACCAATGGGCGGGTATTGCACTCTATGCATGCCTATTTTTTAGAGCCCGGCGATTTAAATCAGCGTATAACCTATAATGTAAACAAGGTTAGGGATGGCGGAAGTTTTTCGGTAAGACGGGTTACCGCGCACCAAAAGGATTCTACTATTTTTATTCTTTCGGCATCATTTCATAAAAAAGAAGAAGGTTATAGCCACCAAATTGATATAAAACCCGATTTGAAACAGCCCGAAGATTTGCTGAGCTGGGCCGAAATTTTACATCAGTACGGTGATTTTCTGCCCAAAAGTTTAAAATCGTTTTTCGAAATTGAGCGCCCCATAGATTTTAAACCCACTTATATTTCCAATCCCGTGCAGCCCAAAGATCTACCGCCGTTTACCGATGTTTGGTTTAAGTTGAAGGGCGATGTTAACGGTTTGGACTTATCAAAAAAACAACAAGTTTTAACTTATATTTCAGACTATAATATTCTGGTTTCGGCCTTAAACCCGCATGCCAGTAAAGCACATTGGGGCAATACCCAAACGGCCAGTTTAGACCACTCGATGTGGTATTTTCGCGATTTCGATTTTAACGATTGGTTGCTCTTTTCCATGGAATCGCCCAGCACTTCAAACGCTAGGGGTTTTGCCAGGGGAAACATTTTTACGCGAGACGGAACATTAATTGCTTCGGTAGCACAAGAAGGGTTGATGCGTCCAATTAAAAAACAGTAAGCCACTAAATATGCTGAAAATGGGACATAGAGGAGCCTTGGCGTACGTTGCAGAAAATACCATTCCCTCCATAAAAAAAGCATTGAGCTTTAATGTGGATGGCGTAGAAATAGACGTCCATTTATGTGCTTCTGGAGAACTGGTAGTGTTCCACGACTTCACTTTAGATCGGGTTACCAATGGTACGGGCGAGGTAAAAAAACATACGCTTGCCGAATTGAAGCAATTGAAGGTGAAAGAAAAGTTTGATATACCAACCTTAGAGGAGGTTTTAAACCTTATTGATAAAAAATGCTTGTTGAATATTGAATTAAAAGGACGGGGCACGGCAATAAAAACTTGCGAAAGTATAGAAACTTATGTCAACAAAAAGGGTTGGAAGTACAGCGACTTTATTGTTTCTAGTTTTCAGCACCACGAATTGGAAGAAGTTTATAGTATAAATAAACGAATTCCCTTGGCCGTTTTAACAAAGGCCAGTGTTTTTGAGGCCATGGAGTTTGCAGAAACAATACACTCTAAAATCATACACCCAAACTTTGCATTGCTAACTCGCGAAAACGTTAAGAAAGCACAAAAAAAAGGATTTAAAGTCAACACATGGACGGTGAATGATGCCAGCACGGTTGCTAGAATGAAAGATTATGGCGTAGATGGTATCATTTCAGACTATCCAGATAGATTATGATTAAAAAAGATGTGATAATAATAGGCGGTGGCGCAGCGGGCTTTTTTGCAGCCATTAATATGGCCGAGCAGAACCCTCATTTAAAAGTAACCATTTTGGAACGGGGCAAAGAAGGCTTGGCCAAGGTAAAAGTGTCTGGTGGCGGGCGCTGCAATGTTACACACGCCGAGTTTATTCCGCAGGAACTGGTAAAAAACTACCCGCGTGGCGAAAAGGAATTGTTGGGGCCGTTCCATCAATTTATGACGGGCGATACCATTGAATGGTTCGAAAAACGGGGCGTAGAATTGAAAATTGAGGATGACGGCAGGATGTTTCCCGTGTCCAATTCATCGCAAACCATTATCGATTGTTTTTTAAACGAAGCAGAAAAATATGGCGTTGAGGTGCTTTATAGCCAGCCTGTAAAATCGATTTCGAAGCCAGAGCAGCTTTTTCAAATAGAAACTTCAGAAGATATATTTTCAGCAGAAAAACTTTTGGTCGCCACGGGCAGCAATCCCAAAATGTGGAAATTATTGGAAGCATTGGGGCATACCATTTTGCAGCCCGTGCCTTCGCTGTTTACCTTCAATATTAAAGACGAACGTATTTCCAGTATTCCGGGGGTGGTGGCGCCACATGTTGAAGTGAAAGTTTTGGGCACCAATTTGTGGAGCGAAGGCCCGCTGCTGGTTACGCATTGGGGCTTGAGTGCGCCGTCCATTTTAAAGCTTTCGGCGTTTGGCGCGATTGAATTGGCGGAGCGTGATTATAAATTCCAAATTGAAATTAACTTTATTCGCCAATCTTTTGAAGATTGTTTGGAGGAACTTAAAACCACAAAACACGATTTGGCTAAAAAAGCGGTTTATAAATCCACGCAGTTCGATTTGCCCAAACGGTTGTGGCATCAACTGGTTTTGGCTGCTGCGATAAACCCCGAAACCCGTTGGGCCGATTTAAACAAAACCCAACTGGAAGATTTAACCAAACAATTGACGGAAGCCGTTTTTAACGTTGACGGAAAAAGCACGTTTAAGGATGAGTTTGTTACGGCAGGTGGTGTAGATTTAAAAGAGGTGAATTTTAAAACCTTCGAAAGTAAAAAAATAGAAAACCTCTTTTTTGCCGGCGAAGTGCTGAACATTGATGCGGTTACTGGCGGATTCAATTTTCAAAATGCTTGGACGGGGGCGTACATTGTTGCTAATAATATAGCTTAATTGTTTACAC
>CAZZDI010000010.1:0-19440 GCA_964653155.1 uncultured Flavobacteriaceae bacterium
CTTGTGAGACATAACATAACAGTGGCTCTCCAAGCATTCTGCGATTTCTCACATGCGTTCGAAATGACTTGTGGGGTTGATTGAGGTAAGCAGTCAGTCATGTCGACCAATGGAGAAATCACATTACAGTGGGCCTCCGATCGATATACGATTTCTAAATTTACAGAATGACTCTGTAAATCAAAATATTTGCATATTTAAACTTTCCCACTTTGGATTGAAATTAGAAATTAATTCATTTTTCTTTTTTCGGCTCCATTTTTTTAATTGCTTTTCTCGTGCAATACCAAGTTTTGGAAATTCAAAAGTTTCATAATAAACCAAATTGATACAACCATATTTACCTGCAAACGATTTTTTTGCATTTTGGCTATCAAAATAGTGCTGTGATAATCGCTTTTGTATATTATTGGTGAAACCTATATACAAGGTAGTTCGGTAGGCATTGGCAGTGATATAAACAAAGTAATTGTGTTGCATATTTTAAATATAAAAATTTACTTTGAATTGGAATAGAATCTGTGATGGTATTGTTTTGGTACTAAGTAAGGGGTTCATTTGTTGTGGGGCTGCGATTTTTCGAGATCATTCGAAATGACTCCTAGTGTCAAAATGGTGGATGTTAGTCATGTCGACAAAAGGAGACATCACATAACAGAGAGGCTCCAAGTGTTCTGTAATTTCTCACTATCGTTCGAAGTGACTGGTAGTATCAAAATGAGCATGTTAGTCATGTCGACTTTATGAGACATCGCATAATTTTTTTTTTTTAAGATAACGTGAGTTTGATATAAAAAGTGTTGATTTTTAGAGGGTTGACTTAAAAACACCCCTGAAGTCCCCTCTAGGGGACAATCCTGCCGAGTGGGATTCCTCCCTTGAGATTAACGAAATTAAAGCATGTCTTTAATTGAAGTTAGAGAGCATAGCTCTTATTAAGGAGGGTGTTTTCAATCAAAATATTTTCAACCTTAATATAATCAGTGATTTGAAATAGGTTTTTATAGTTTAAGTTATATCGAACTCACGTTAAGACAGTCATCTTTCCTGTTTACAGAATTAAAAATCAAACAAGTTTTTACCATTAAAAAAGCGCATTGGTTAAATGCGCTTTTAAGGACTTCCAAAATGTTTAGTTTAATATGTTGGCGACTAACTCAAATAATTAAATAATTGTGGATTGTCCTAAATGTATGTTAGTAAAGTTTAGATTGGTCTCGTCTGGATTATTGATAAAATCTTCAATAAAATCGCCCACTTTTGTGGTGCTTATGTTGTCGTACTTGTTGTTTAAATCGGGCGTGGTGATGTGCAGTTTCAACGATTTATCTACACCTTCCCGCACCAAGGCGGCTTCTTCATCCAGCCCAAAATGATCCAACAACATGGCAGCCGATAAAATGGATGCGATGGGGTTGGCAATGCCTTTATTGGCAGCTTTGGTATAAGCACCGTGTATAGGTTCGAACATGGCATGTTCGTCACCAATGGAAGCTGAAGCCAATAGGCCAATGGATCCTACGATAACGCTGGCTTCTTCCGAAAGGATATCGCCAAACATGTTTTCGGTTAAAATCACATCAAACTGTCTGGGGCGGATGATAAGTTCCATAGCAGCATTGTCAATATAAAGGTAATTGACTTTTACATTGGGGTATTGGGGTGCAATTTCTAAAACTACCCGGCGCCAAAGTCTGGAGCTTTCCAGAACATTGGCTTTATCAACCAAAGCTAATTTGCGTTTTCTTGATTGGGCTGCTTTAAAGGCTTGGTGTGCAATACGCTCAATTTCATGGCGATGGTAAGTGCACACATCCGAAGCGGTGTTGCCATCTTCGCTCAAGCTTCGTTCGCCAAAATAAATGCCGCTGGTTAATTCTCTGTAAATAAGAATATTGGTGTCTTTTATTTGGCGCACTTTTAGTGACGATTTGTTTAATAAATCATCATAAGCAATAACGGGCCGTATATTGGTGTGCAAGCCCAAAGCTTTTCTGATTCCTAAAAGGCCTTGTTCTGGGCGTATTTTGGCATCGGGATCCAAATCGAAAGCCGTTTTTCCAATGGCCCCAAAAAGAACAGCGTCGGCTTTTTTGCAAATATCGATGGTTTCCTGTGGAAGTGCTGTGCCGGTTTTTTCAATGGCACTTGCGCCAACCAAGGCATAATTAAACGTAAATACGTGGTTAAATTCCATGGCAACTGCCTTCAAAACCTTAACGGCTTGAGCAATAACTTCAGGACCAATGCCATCACCGGGCAAAACGGCAATATTTAACTTCATTTCGTATTTACTGGGTTAAGCCGAAGTGATTTCTTTGTACACTTTGCTGTTTTCTATGATATAATGGATATCGTTGTCGTCTACTTCTTTTTTGGTATCGGCAAAATCCAAGAAGTTAGAATAGATTTCGTCCAATTGAAGCTTGGTTAACTCGTATCCAATATTTTTTGCTCTGTAGGCTAATGCAGCTCTGCCACTTCGGGCGGTCAATACAATGGCCGATTCGGTTACACCAACATCTTTGGGGTCAATAATTTCGTATGTTTCACGGTTTTTGATTACCCCATCTTGGTGGATGCCCGAGCTGTGGGCAAAGGCGTTGGCGCCTACAATGGCTTTGTTGGGTTGGGTGTAAATGCCCATACTATCTGAAACTAACTGGCTGATACCGTAAAGCATTTCAGATTTTATGTTGGTATCCAAATTCAAATACGGGTGTTGCCTTAAAATCATTACAACTTCTTCTAAAGCGGTGTTTCCGGCACGTTCGCCTATACCGTTTATAGTGCACTCAATTTGTCTGGCGCCATTAATTACCCCTTCAATAGAGTTGGCTGTGGCCAAGCCTAAATCGTTATGGCAGTGGCAAGATAAAATAGCTTTATCAATACCCTTTACGTTTTCTTTTAAATATTTAATTTTCGCACCGTACTCGCTGGGCAAGCAATAGCCTGTGGTATCAGGAATGTTCAATACGGTGGCGCCCGCTTTGATAACGGCTTCGCAAATCTGTGCTAAATAATCATTATCAGTTCTACCGGCGTCTTCGGCGTAAAACTCCACATCTTCCACGAAGGTTTTAGCATATTTTACAGCTTTAACCGCACGCTCGATAATAGCTTCTCTGTTAGATCTGAATTTGTGTTTTATATGGGAGTCCGAAGTGCCAATTCCCGTATGTATTCTTGGTTTTTTTGCATATTTTAACGCTTCGGCGGCAACTTTTATATCGTTTTCTACAGAGCGCGTTAAACCGCAAACGGTAGCGTTTTTTACAATTTTTGAAATGGCTTCGACCGATTTAAAATCACCAGGGCTCGATACCGGAAATCCAGCCTCAATAATATCGACCCCCAAATTATCAAGCTGCTCGGCTATGATTAATTTTTGGTCGGTATTAAGCTTGCAACCAGGGACTTGCTCTCCATCTCTTAACGTTGTGTCAAAAATTTGTACTTTGTTATCAGACATTTATTAAAATATATTTTCTTTTTGTTCTACGAATGTATATTTTGGTTTCTAAAATACAGAATTCAACAAAATGTTTTTACGATGTTTAAGCGTGTTGGTGTTGAGTTATTGTTTTGTAAATGAGTAAATTAAGTCTGTAATTATAACTATGACAAAAGAGCAAAAAGATAATTTGTTTGTTTTGGTGAAATCGCTTTCAAAGTCTGAAAAAAGGCAGTTCAAACTTTATGTAGGGCGATTGGGGGTGAATGAAGATTCGAAATTCTTGATGCTATTTAATATTCTTGATAAGCTTTCGGTGTATGACGAAGCTGCCATCCTCAAAAAGGGCATTGTAAAAAAGCAGCAACTCTCTAATTTGAAAGCACATTTGTACAAACAGATCTTGATTAGTTTACGGTTGAACCCTTCGCACCAAAATGTGAGAATCCAAATTCGGGAACAATTGGATTTTGCAACCATTCTTTACCATAAAGGACTTTACAAGCAAAGTTTGAAAATTCTTGAAAAGGCCAAAAATTTAGCCATTTTGCACGAAGAAAAAAACGCGGCTTACGAAATTGTGGAGTTGGAAAAAGTGATTGAATCGCAATATATTACACGGAGTTTGAGCAACCGCGCCGATGAGCTGTCCATACAGGCCAAAGAACTAAGCCAGCAAAATGTGCTGGCCAGTAAGCTTTCTAATTTATCACTGCAATTGTACGGTCTGTTTTTAAAAACGGGGTACATAAAAAATGATGAAGAACACCAAACCGTTACCAAATATTTTAACGACCGGCTGCCCAAATACAACATCAACAAGCTGGGGTTTCGGGAAAAATTGTGGTTGTACAAATCGTATTTGTGGTACAGTTTTTTAACGGTCGATTTTTTGTCTTGCTACAAATACGCTTCAAAATGGGTCGATTTGTTTTACGAAAACAAAAATATGGTGGTGCTGAACCCGGTGTGGTTTTTAAGAGGCAACCATTATCTGCTCGAAGCCCTGTTTTATCTACGCCAACACGAAAAGTTTAAAACAGTGCTTCATCGATTGGAAAAGGTCACCCAAGAAAAATGGTTCCCACTTGACGATAACAACGAGAGTTTGGCCTTTTTGTACGTTTACAACAACAAGTTCAACCTGCATTTCATTGAGGGCAGTTTTGAAGAAGGCCTGCCCTTGATTGATGAGGTTTTAGAGCGGTTGAAAAATTACCAAAACCGAATTGACGAGCACCATATTATGGTGTTCTACTACAAAATGGCCAGTATGTATTTTGGTGCGGGCGAGAACAAAAAGTGCATCCAATTTCTCGATAAAATTATAAGCAACAAATCTTTACAAATGCGCGAAGATTTGTTGTGCTTTTCACGTATTTTAAATTTGGTAGCACATTACGAAGCCGGCCTCGATTACAATCTGGATACCTTGATTAGAAGCACCTATAAGTTTTTGATCAAGATGGAAGATCTGTACGAAGTGCAAAAAGAATTTATCAAGTTTTTGCGCGGTTTGGGCGATATTTATCCGCACGAGGTAAAAAGTGAATTTATCAAATTGCACAAAAAATTAAAGGAATTTGAAGATGATCCATACCAAAGCCGTGCATTTCTGTATTTGGATATTATTTCGTGGCTGGAATCAAAAATAGAAAACAAACCCATCGGGTTGGTGATCAGGAATAAGTTCAGGGAGAGTCGTCAAGAAAAGCATTAGCTTTTGGCAGAAACCAAAATTTCTCCCAAAAAATTTGGATATTAACTTTTTCTGAACGAATATTTGCATTCGCAAAGTTCAAACACTTATTGAAATGTTATCAAGAAAGGTGGAGGGATTAGACCCGTTGAAGCCTTAGCAACCCTTTATCTGTAAAGAAGGTGCTACATTCTACCCCGTTCTACTAGTTTAGGTGCGATTGGATAGATAACCAAAAAAAATTACTCTCGGTAGTTTTACAAAATTCTTTATAACATTTTTCTAATAAGTACACTTTTTAAAAGTGCATTGGCTTTTTATTATGTTAAATTTGTTTAATAAGAAAAAATTAGAAAAATGAGCAATCAAAAATTTGAAACAAACGCATTACACGCCGGTCACGATGTGGCCGCCAACGCCGGAACACGGGCAGTACCCATTTACCAAACCACATCTTATGTATTCAACAATACAGATCATGCCGCAAACCTGTTTGGTTTAAAAGAGTTAGGTTTTATATACACCCGTTTAAATAACCCGACCAATCAAATACTGCAAGAGCGCTTGGCTGCAGTTGAAGGCGGTATAGGGGCAGTTGTTTTCGCTTCTGGTACAGCAGCTATTTCAACAGGGCTTTTAACCTTGCTAAAGGCCGGAGACCACATTGTGGCCTCAAGCAGTCTTTACGGCGGAACATTTAATTTATTGAATGTAACACTGCCCAGGTTAGGTATTACAACAACCTTTGTTGATGCCGATAACCCTGATAATTTTGCAGCCGCCGTTCAAGAAAATACCAAAGCTTTTTTTGTGGAATCTTTAGGGAACCCAAAACTGGATGTTCTCGATTTAAAAGCCATTTCGGCGCAAGCCAAAGCTGCTGGAGTGCCGTTTATTGTTGATAATACAGTGGCAACATCGGTTTTGGTTAAACCTATCGAGCACGGTGCCGATATTGTAATACATTCGCTAACAAAATATATTGGCGGGCAGGGAACATCATTAGGCGGTGCCATTATCGATGCCGGAACCTTTAAGTGGGATAATGGAAAATTCCCAGAGTTCACCGAGCCTTCGGCAGGATACCATGGCTTAAAATACTACGAGGCTTTTGGTGCGGCATCCTTTGTATTCAAATTGATTTTAGAAGGGTTGCGAGATTTTGGTGGCGCCTTGAGCCCCACAAACGCCTTTAATATTATTCAAGGTTTGGAAACATTGCCGGTACGGATTAAAAAACATAGCGAAAATGCTTTAGAATTGGCAAAATGGCTCGAACAGCAACCCGAAGTATCTTGGGTAAATTACCCGGGGCTGGAAAGCAGCAAGTATAAAAAATTAGCCGACGAGTACTTGCCAAGTGGGCAAAGCGGATTGCTGACCTTTGGTGCACGTGGAGGATTTGATGCCGCAAAAACCATTTCAGACAACACAAAACTGTTTTCGTTGTTGGCAAATATTGGTGATACAAAATCTTTGATCATCCACCCGGCAAGTACAACGCACCAACAACTTAATGAAGAACAGCAAAAAGCGGCCGGTGTAACTGCCGATTTGATCCGTTTGTCAGTAGGTATCGAGGATCTGGAAGATTTAAAAGCCGATTTGAAAGCCGCTTTCAGCAAGATATAAATATTATATACGGTTCCGTTGGATTAAATTTTTCAACGGAACTTTTTTAAAAATTAGAAAGGCATTGAAGCATCTGTTGCAACATATCAATATTGAGAATTATACCACCGAAAGTGGTGCACTGGTTCCAGAAATAAAGTTAAGTTATCAGGTTTTTGGACAACCATTGGGGAGTGCCCCTATTATTTTGGTCAACCATGCGTTAACCGGAAACAGCAATGTGGCCGGAAAAGATGGTTGGTGGAAAGATTTAATTGGAGCGCATAAAATAATCGATACCAAGTTGTACACCATTTTGGCGTTCAACATTCCCGGGAACGGTTACGATGGTTTTGTGATAAAAAACTATAAAGATTTTGTGGCCCGCGATGTCGCCAACATCTTTTTATTGGGGCTCGAAAAATTGAACATCGAAAAGGTGTTTGCTACCATTGGCGGTTCGTTGGGCGGTGGCATTGCTTGGGAAATGGCCGTGAACAAGCCCGATTTTACCGAGCATTTAATTACCGTGGCTACTGATTGGAAGGCTACCGATTGGCTTATTGCCAATTGCCAGATACAGGAGCAATTTCTGCTGAATTCCAAAAACCCGGTGCACGATGCCCGAATGCACGCCATGTTGTGCTACCGAACGCCCGAATCGTTCAAAGAGCGTTTCAAACGTTCCAAAAACGAGGATCTGGAAATTTTCAATGTGGAAAGTTGGTTGCTCCACCACGGAAAAAAATTACAGGAGCGTTTTCAGCTTTCAGCTTATAAATTGATGAACCAATTGCTTAAAACCATTGATGTTACCAAAGGCCGCGCAAACGATTTTAATGTACTGGACAATATCAAGGCCAATATCCATATTATTGGTGTGGATTCCGATCTGTTCTTCACGGCCGAAGAAAACCGCGAAACCCACAAGCAATTGGCGCTAACGCACCCCAACGTGACTTATAACGAAATACATTCAGTACACGGGCACGATGCGTTTTTAATGGAGTATGAGCAACTCGAAAAAATTATTGAAGGCATTTTTGTGCCAGATTCAAAAAGAAAAAGAATGAAAGTATTAAAGTTTGGAGGAAAATCGTTGGCCAACGGAAAAGGGCTGGAAACGGTATTGTCGATTATAAAAAATAAGGTTGAAGCCGGCGAAAAGCTTACTGTTGTGGTGTCGGCAAGAGGTTCGGCAACCGACGACCTGGAAGTTATTTTGAACAAGGCCCTAAAAGGAAAACCTTATAAAGAAGCTTTAGAAGCCTTTAAGGCATACCAAACCGAGCCATCAAAAACCATCGATTTTTCGGAAGAATTTTCGGTGCTCGATAAATTGTTTGAGGGCGTTAGTTTATTGCGCGATTACAGCAAAAAAACCAAAGATAATATTTTGGCGCAGGGCGAACTGCTGTCGGTAAAACTGATTAGCAGTTTATTAAACGAGCGAGGTATAAAGGCAAAAGCTACCGATTCGCGCGAATTAATAAAAACCGACGAGGCTTTTGGCAACGCCCAGCCACTTTCAAAATTATCAAAAGAAAATACCGAAAAGTATTTTAAGGCCAATAAAGATGTGGTGAACGTGGTTACGGGCTTTATTGCTTCAAACCTAAAGAACGAAACCACCACCCTGGGAAGAAACGGAAGCAATTACACAGCGGCATTATTGGCCAATTTTTTAGATGCCGAAGAGCTGCAAAACTACACACATGTAAGCGGAATTTATACGGCCGATCCCAATTTAGTGGCCGATGCGCAGCAAATAAGAGAACTTTCGTATAACGAAGCCAACGAGCTGGCAAACTTTGGCGCATCGGTGTTGCATGCCAAAACCATCATTCCGCTGGTTGAAAAAAACATCAACCTTCGTATTCTTAATACGTTTAATGCCGATGATGAAGGAACGTTGATAACTTCCAAACCCAGTTCAAAAGAGGTAACGTCTTTATCGGTTTTGGATAATGTAGCGCTCCTCAATCTCGAAGGGCGCGGTTTGTTGGGCAAAAGTGGTGTAGATGCCCGAATTTTTGGTGCCTTGGGAAATCACGATATAAGTGTAAGTATTGTGTCGCAAGGTTCGTCAGAGCGCGGTATTGGACTTATTATTGATGCCGACCAAGCCACGCAGGCCGTAATTGCCCTTGAAAAGGAATTTGAGCGCGATTTTTATTCGCAGGACGTCAATAAGATAGACGTGGTTGATGATGTTTCGGTCATTTCTATTGTAGGTATCGAGCTCAGTTCGTTCCACAAGCCGTTCAATGCCTTGATAAAAAACCAAATTACCCCGTTGCTTTTCAATAATACCGTTACCGGGAAAAATGTGAGTTTGGTGGTGAAAAAGGCCCAATTGCATAAAGCCGTAAATGTTATCCATGGCGAAATTTTTGGTATTTCAAAGAAAATAAACATTGCTATTTTTGGCCACGGTGGCGTTGGCGGCGCATTGATCAATCAGATTTTAAAATCGAAAGCCGACATTGAAAAGCGCAGGGGCATTAACCTTAATGTGTTTGCCATTGCCAATTCTAAGCAAGTGCTGCTTAACAAAAACGGCGCTGCCAAAACCTGGAAAGACGATATTGCCAAGGTAGATGGTAATTTGTCGATTAACGACATTATTACATTTGCAAAAAACCATCATTTGGAAAACCTTATTGCAGTTGATAATACGGCCAGTTCAGAATTCTATAAAAACTACGTGCCGCTGGTTGAAGCTGGTTTCGATTTGGTATCGTCCAACAAAATTGCCAATACCATTTCGCACGATTTTTACAAAGATTTGCGTCTTCAGTTGAAAGAACACAATAAGCAATATCTTTATGAAACAACCGTTGGCGCCGGGTTGCCATTGATTGATACCATTAAATTGTTGCACGAATCGGGTGAAAATATTACCAGAATCCGTGGCGTGTTTTCGGGTACGCTGAGCTATTTGTTCAATAATTTTTCGGTTCAGGATAAACCGTTCAGTGAAATTATTCAAGAAACCATTGATAAAGGTTTTACCGAGCCCGACCCCCGAGAGGATTTTTCAGGAAACGATGTGGCCCGAAAGCTGTTGATCTTGGCCCGGGAGCTAGATTTGCAAAATGAATTTGAAGACGTGGCGGTTCAAAATTTAATTCCGGAAGCTTATCAAAATATTTCGGTGGAAGCATTTTTAAAGCAGTTGGATGTTTTGGATGAGCAGTACCAAAAAATAAAAGACGACCAAAAACCGGGGCATGTGCTAAGATATGTGGGCGATTTAAGCGGCGATCTATCAAAAGACAAAGGGACTTTGGAAGTAAAATTGGTGTCCATTCCCGAAGATAGCACGTTGGGCCACGTAAAAGGCAGCGATGCCATTTTCGAAATTTTTACCGAAAGTTATGGCAAGCAGCCCATCGTCATCCAAGGTGCCGGAGCCGGGGCCGAAGTGACTGCCAGAGGTGTTTTTGGCGATATTTTAAGGTTGTCCAAGCATATAAATTAAGATTCAGGGTGTGTCATGCTGAGCGGAGTCGAAGCATCTCTTTTAGCATGAATAAGAATAAATAGCCACTAATACACGAATGGTTGCAAAAATTGATTCGTGAATTAGTGGCAAAAAAAAAGAATAAAATGAGCGAGAATAAAAAACATTTTGAAACAGAAGCGATACGTACACAAATAGAAACGACGCAATTTTCAGAGCATTCTGTGCCGTTATATCTAACGTCAGGTTTTGTTTTTGATGATGCTGAAGAAATGCGAGCATCGTTCGCAGAAGAAAAACAGCGCGATCTGTACAGCCGTTACGGCAATCCAAACGTAACCGAATTTGTTAATAAAGTGTGCGCCATGGAAGGTGCCGAGGCCGGTTTTGCCTTTGCCAGTGGCATGGCTGCTGTATTTTCAAGCTTTGCCGCTTTGTTGAATGCCGGCGACCACGTGGTGTCGTGCAGTTCTGTTTTTGGGGCAACACATGGTTTGTTCACTAAATATTTTCCGAAGTGGAATATTGAATGTTCTTATTTCAATGTGGACGAGGTGGACAAGGTTGAAAGTTTAATTCAACCGAATACCAAGTTCATTTATGCCGAAACGCCAACCAACCCTGGGGTTGATGTATTAGATCTGGAGTTTTTGAGTGCCATTTGCAAAAAGCACAATATTTTATTGATAATTGATAACTGTTTTGCTACACCGTATTTGCAAACGCCCATAAAGCAGGGGGCCGATTTGGTCATTCATTCAGCAACAAAGTTAATGGATGGTCAAGGGCGCGTACTGGGGGGCATTACCGTTGGTAAAAAAGAATTGATCAGGGAAATATATTTGTTTTCAAGGCTTACGGGGCCTTCTATGAGCCCTTTTAACGCTTGGATATTGTCAAAATCGTTGGAAACTTTAGCGGTTAGGGTAGAAAAGCACTGCGAAAATGCCTTGAAAATTGCCACTTATTTAGAAGCACACCCTAAAGTGAAATGGGTAAAATACCCGTTTTTAAAATCGCACCCCAAGTACGAAATCGCCAAAAAACAAATGCGTTTGGGAGGAAATATAGTTGCTTTTGAGGTTGAAGGCGGATTGGAAGGCGGAAGGTCGTTTTTCGATAGTCTTAAAATGTGTTCGCTTTCGGCCAATTTAGGCGATACCCGAACCATTGTAACCCACCCGGCCAGTACAACGCACGCCAAAGTAGAGCCCGAAGTAAAAAAGGCAGCGGGAATTACAGATGGTATGGTACGCGTTTCGGTAGGGTTGGAGCATGTTGATGACATTATTACCGATTTGGAGCAGGCACTAAACTAATTTAAAATGATAAACAACAAGACCATATTTCAAGTGGATGCCTTTGCCGACCAAGCCTTTAAGGGCAATCCGGCAGGGGTGATGATTCTCGATGCTCCTTTACCGGAAGCATGGATGCAAAATATGGCTGCCGAAATGAACCTATCGGAAACAGCCTTTGTGGTTCCAAACGGTAATGGCTATGATATTCGGTTTTTTACTCCAACAACAGAAATTGCCTTGTGTGGTCACGCCACTTTGGCTTCGGCGCATATCATCTATCAATTGGGTTTGAAAGCTTCAAATGGCAATATTCATTTTAGAGCAAGGGGCGGAGATTTGACCATAACTAAGGATAACGATTTTTTGGCGATGACGTTTCCGCAGTATAGTTTCACTAAAATTGAAATACCAACAGATTTTAAAGAAAGTGTCGGTTTTGAGCCTGTTGAATTTTACAAAAGTGATTATAATTGGGCGGTGGCCATTGCTGAGAACCAACAGCAAGTGGCGCAGTGCCAGCCTAATTTTGAAGCATTAAAATTAAATGGCTTGGGGCATTTAATGGTCACTTCCAAAGGAAAAGATAAGGATGTCGATTTTGTGGTGCGCTGTTTTGTTCCAGACATGGGCATAAACGAAGACCCCGTAACGGGTTCGGCACATTGTGCTTTAACACCGTTATGGTCGGGGAAACTTGGTAAAACCAAGATGGTGTCGCATCAAATTTCAAAACGGGGTGGCGTGCTGAAAGTCGCCCTAGTGGAAGATAACGTGGAAATAAAGGGAAAGGCCGTAACGGTTTTTGAAGCCCAATTGAAAATATAATTTCCATATCTTAGCGGCATGCTATCCAAAAAAACAAAATACGGTCTTAAAGCACTTACATATATTGCCAGAAGGGGAGAAGATATACCGGTGCAGGTTGGCGAAATAGCCAAAGCGGAATATATTCCACAGAAATTTTTAGAAAGTATTTTGCTGAGCTTGCGCAAGTCGGGCATATTGGGATCCAAAAAAGGAAAACACGGGGGGTATTATTTAAGGAAAGAGCCATCGGAAATTTTAATGACCGAGGTGATGCGTATTTTGGAAGGCCCTATTGCTATGGTGCCTTGTGTGAGCTTAAACTATTACGAACCTTGTGATGATTGCCCCGACGAGGCTCTTTGTAGTGTAAACAAGCTCATGATCCAGGTGCGAGACAGTACGCTTAATGTGTTCAGAAATACCACTTTAGCCGATTTGTCTAATGGCGATCGATAAGAATTCTTCAAATTTAAAAAGCAATTATTATCAATTTTATTCCATTTGTCGAAAAATTAAGGCATTATCCTAAAAATGGAAAGATGCTATTTGTCATCTAAAAAAAAATGTTACTTTTGTATCCCCTAGTAAATTGATAGGATTAATGTAATTCAGCAACAAATGATAGGACAAATGTTATTAAAAGACAAAGAGAAAGCAACTTATAAAGAAGATCGCACCAGTGAAAAACCCATTAGAAGTGTAGTTAAATCTTTAAGTTGGAGAACCATTGGTACTATGGATACCATTTTGATTTCTTGGATTATAACCGGAAAATTGGATCTGGCTTTTTCAATTGGAGGTATCGAGTTGGTAACAAAAATGGTATTGTACTTTTTCCACGAGCGTGTTTGGAATTCAATAAAATGGGGGAAATAAAATTTTAAGGAAACGATGTTTACAGAAAACCAAATAAAAGAATTAAACGAAGCATTTAAGGATGCTGCACCAGCCAAAATCATAAAAAAAGCTTTCGAGCTTAATGAAGAGGCCGTGGTTACGACTAATTTTAGACCTTACGAAGCAGCCATTTTGCACGCCGTAAGTTCGGTTGAAGCAAAAATACCAGTGGTGTGGTGCGATACGGGTTACAATACCCCGCAAACCTACAAGCATGCCGAACAAGTAATAAAAGATTTAGATTTAAACATCTTTTTATATGTGCCAAAGCAAACTTCGGCACACCGCGATGTAGTGTTGGGCATTCCTTCTGTAGATGCGCCAGAGCACGCTTTGTTTACAGAGCAAGTAAAATTGGAGCCGTTTAGGAGAGCGATGGAAGAGCACAAACCAAAAGTTTGGTTCACCAACTTACGCCAAGGGCAAACCGCGTTTAGAGATAGTATTGGCATTTTTAGTTTGAGTAAAGATGGTGTTTTAAAAGTAAGTCCGTTTTATTATTGGTCCGACGAAAAATTAGATGGTTATTTGGAAGAAAACAAATTGCCAAACGAGTTTAAATATTTTGATCCAACAAAAGCATTAGAAAATAGAGAGTGTGGTTTGCACGCTTAAAAATAAGATTATGAAGAAAGATACATCACATATCAACTCGCTAGAAAACGAAGCGATTTACATTATGAGAGAAGTGGCGGCACAGTTTGAAAAACCAGTGTTGTTGTTTTCAGGAGGAAAAGACTCCATTACTTTGGTAAGATTGGCCGTTAAGGCATTCTATCCTGCAAAAGTGCCATTTCCCTTAATGCACATCGATACGGGGCACAACTTCCCAGAAACTATTGAGTTTAGAGATCGTTTAGTGAAAGAATTAGGTTTAGAGCTTATTGTGCGTAACGTTCAAGATTCTATCGATCAAGGAAAAGTAAAAGAAGAGTCTGGCCGTTATGCGAGTAGAAACCAATTGCAAACCACTACACTTTTAGATGCTATTGAAGAATTTAAATTCGATGCTTGTATTGGCGGAGCACGTCGTGATGAAGAAAAAGCGAGAGCAAAGGAACGTATCTTTTCAGTACGAGACGATTTCGGTCAGTGGGACGAAAAGAACCAGCGCCCAGAGTTGTTCGATATGTTGAACGGGCAAATTGAATTGGGGCAAAATGTACGTGTGTTCCCAATTTCAAACTGGACCGAGTTGGATGTTTGGTCGTACATCGAAAAGGAAAACATCGAAATTCCATCCATTTACTTTGCACACAAACGTAAAGTATTCTTAAGAGACGGTATGATTTGGTCTGCCGATGATGAAGTGGTTTACAGAGATGAAGATGAAGAGGTAATTGAAGAAATGGTACGTTTCCGTACCGTGGGCGATATGAGCTGTACGGCAGCCGTGCTATCTGAAGCTTCAACCATTTCGAAAGTGGTAGAGGAAATTAGAGACTCAACAATCTCTGAGCGTGGTGCGAGAATTGACGATAAGCGTTCGGAAGCCGCCATGGAAAAGCGTAAACAACAAGGGTATTTCTAGAAATATCAATCGGTCATTTCCGTTAATTCGGAAATCTTTAAAAAGAATTAAAAATTAGGCTATCACGAGATAGCCAACAGCATAAAAATATGGAAGTATTAAAAATTGCAACAGCAGGAAGTGTAGATGATGGGAAAAGTACGTTGATTGGGCGTATTCTTTACGATACCAAATCGTTGACTACCGATAAATTGGAAGCTATTGAAAAAACCAGTAAACAACGTGGTTACGATTATTTGGATTTTTCGTTGGCTACCGACGGATTGGTTGCTGAAAGAGAGCAAGGTATCACCATCGATGTAGCGCATATTTATTTTTCAACAGGAAAGAAAAGCTACATTATTGCCGATACACCGGGACACGTGGAATACACACGAAACATGGTTACCGGGGCTTCAACATCGCAAGCGTCAATTATTTTGATTGATGCCCGTAAAGGGGTGATCGAGCAAACCAACCGTCACTTTTTCATCAACAACCTTTTGAGAATTAAAGATGTGGTGGTCGCGATAAACAAAATGGATTTGGTAGATTATTCTGAAGAGGTTTACAATAAAATTAAAGCCGATTTTGAAGAATTGATGAGCAAACGCGATTACCAAGACCAAAAAATCACATTCATCCCGGTTAGTGCTTTAAAAGGCGATAACGTAGTGAATAAATCAAAAAACATGCCCTGGTACAAAGGCGAGGCCTTATTGGAGCATTTAGAGCAATTGGATAAAGCTGATATTTTTAATGTGGGAACACCACGTTTCCCGGTGCAGTATGTAATCCGTCCTAAAACCGAAGATTTCCACGATTTTAGAGGCTATGCCGGAAAAGTGTACGGAGGCGAGTTAAGTGTGGGCGACGATATTATTGTGTTGCCCTCAAAAACACGTTCAAAAATTAAGGACATTTATTTCTATGATGAAAAGTTCGAAACGGCATCGCGTCGTTCGTCGGTAACCATCACTTTAGAAAATGATATCAATGTAAGCCGTGGCGACATGATTGTTAAGGAAGGCGATTTGCCTACCATCGATAAGCAATTTACGGCCAATGTATGCTGGATGGATTCAGACGAATTGGTAACCGGCGGTAAATACATCGTTCAGCACGGTGTCAATAAAGTGTTGGCAAAAGTGGATAGAATCAACCATAAGATCAATCCCGATTATTCAGGTTTTGAAAAAGGTGTGACTACTTTGGGCGTTAACGATATAGCTTCGGTAACCTTCAAATTAAACAAACCTATTTTCTATGATCAATTTAAAAAGCATAGAACCAATGGGTCGTTCATTTTAATAGATCCGCAAACCAACCATACTGTTGGGGCAGGGTTCATTCAATAAACAGCCGTGGCCTTAATTGGAAGCGGGAAAAGCATCTAAATAAAAAAATAAAACACTAAAAAAAAATCCTCCAAAACTGTATTTATTACAGACAAAATGAGGAGGTAAGCAGGGAAATGCGAAGTTTTAGAACAGAAATAGAAAATCCGGTAGTAGAGCAAGATATCCTAGATTTAGGAGCTAAAATACACTTGTTCAAAGAAGGTAAAATAACAGACGACAAGTTTAGGAGTGTACGTTTGGCGCGGGGCATTTACGGCCAGCGTCAGCCTGGAGTACAGATGATACGCATAAAACGTCCCTACGGCAAGGTTACGTCGGCACAGTTGCGGCGTATTTGCGAGGTTTCCGATGAGTATTCAACAGGAAGACTACATATTACGACCAGACAGGACATCCAGATACATTATGTAGATGTGGCCCGTACCCCGGAATTATGGAGCGAACTGGAAAAAGACGAAGTGACCATTCGTGAAGCCTGCGGAAATACCATCCGTAACGTAACAGCCAGCGAAACAGCCGGAATTGATGTAAACGAACCTTTCGATGTGTCGCCTTATGCACACGCCACTTTTGAGTATTTTTTAAGAAACCCGCCCAATCAAGAAATGGGACGCAAGTTCAAAGTGTCGTTTTCTGCCAGTAATCAAGATACTGCCTTGTCATACCTGCACGACGTAGGGTTTATTGCCAAGGTGCAGAATGGCGTTAGGGGCTTTAAAGTGTTGCTTGGCGGTGGCTTGGGAGCACAGCCGTACCATGCAGAAGATCTGTACGAATTTTTGCCTGCCGATAAAATCGTTCCCCTAATAGAAACCGTAGTGCGTGTTTTTGATCGTTACGGTGAAAGAAAGAACAGGAACAAAGCCAGAATGAAATTCTTGCTCCAGAACATAGGTTTGGAAAAATTCAAGGAACTATTGGAGGTAGAACGTAAGGCCGTGCCTTTTAGCCATTACCCTATTGATGCCGATGCCTACCCACAAACCAAACCCGTAGAGTTGAACACCATTCCCGAGGTTGTTATAGAAGACCAAAAAGCCTTTGAATATTGGAAATCGACAAACTTGGTGCCCCAAAAACAAGAGGGCTATGTAGCAGTTGGAATCCGTGTGAAATTAGGTGATTTTTATACCAAGGAAGCTAGGCAACTTGCCGATTTGGTAGAACAATATGCCGCCGGGGAAATGCGTATGACGTTGCGGCAAAATATCCTAATTCCTTATGTGAAAGAAGAATTGGTGCCTTTCTTTTATAGTGAATTGGATAAATTAGGGTTTACATTGGCCGGTTATAACTCAACGGCCGATATCACGGCATGTCCGGGTACCGACACCTGTAACTTGGGAATTGCCAGTAGTACCGGGATTGCCGCAGAATTGGAGCGTGTTATTAAAGCCGAATATCCACAATATATAAGCAATCCGGATATCGAGATAAAAATAAGTGGCTGTATGAATGCCTGTGGGCAGCACAATATGTCGGCCATAGGCTTTCAGGGCATGTCCATCCGAACAAAAAACAAAATGGTAGCTCCTGCCCTGCAAGTGTTGCTAGGAGGAGGTAACTTTGGTAATGGAAACGGGCGCTATGCCGATAAGGTTATAAAAATACCAAGCAAACGGGGGCCAGAAGCTCTACGGATGATTTTTGATGATTATCAAGCCCACGGTGAAGGAAAACCCTATGCAGAATACTATGAGGAAAAAGGACAGATCTATTTTTACGATTTCTTGAAACCTCTAGCAGATATTGAAGATTTGGTCCCTGAAGATTTCATTGATTGGGGATCGACCGAAAACTATAAAAAAGCCATTGGGGTTGGTGAATGTGCCGGCGTTATTATCGATTTGATAGCCACTTTGCTTTTAGAGAGTGAAGAAAAAATTGAAAATGCCCAAGCTGCTTACAACCAACAAAAATGGGCAGCAAGCATCTATCATTCCTATTCATCAATGGTCAATTCAGCAAAAGCAATTTTGCTGGCCGATAACGAAAAAACCAATACGCATATTGGAATAATACAGGATTTTGATAAGCTCTATATTGAAACGGGCAAAATAAACCTAAACGGTACATTTGAAGATTTTGTACTTCAAATCAATAAAAATGAACCTTCGGAGGCTTTTGCTAAATTGTATTTGGAAGATACAAAATTATTCTTGGCAAAAGTAGAGGCTTTTAGAAAACAGGAATTACAAAATGTATAAAACCCCAAAATTAACGGTTGTGGGTGCCGGTCCGGGCGACGAAGATTTAATAACGCTTAAGGCTATTAAGGCCATTGAATCTGCTGATGTGGTCCTGTACGATGCACTTATAAACGAGGCCTTGCTAAAATATGCTTCGGATGATGCCGAGCTTATTTTTGTGGGCAAGCGTAAGGGGTGCTATGCGTTTCAACAGGAGCAAATCAACGAATTGATTGTTTCCAAAGCCAAAGAAAAAGGGCATGTAGTTCGGTTAAAAGGTGGCGACCCGTTTATTTTTGGTCGCGGAGCGGAAGAAATTGATTACGCACGCAGTTTCGGGTTGGAAACTTTTGTAGTGCCGGGCATTTCATCATCGGTGGCCGTGCCGGCCTACCAAGGTATTCCATTAACAAAACGAGGCGCTTCCGAAAGTTTTTGGGTCATCACGGGAACCACCAAAAAACATCAAATTTCGGACGATGTGGCTTTGGCGGCCAAATCAACAGCAACCGTTGTTATTTTAATGGGCATGGGCAAACTTGATGAAATCGTTAAGATTTTTTCAGAAGAAAACAAACAAGAAATGCCTATTGCCATCATTCAGAACGGAACGAGAGCGGACGAAAAAGTAGGCATTGGTACCATAAGCACCATTCAAAATATCGTGGCCGAAAAACAATTATCGTCTCCGGCCATCATCATTATTGGCGATGTGGTAAAAGAAAGCGCTGTATTGAGCTCTGTTTGTGCTGAAGTAGTAAAAAAATAGGCTATGGAACGAAATAATTTATATCCTATTTTTTTGAAGGTAAAAAGTTTAAACGTTCTTATAGTTGGTGGAGGCTATGTGGCCGAAGAAAAATTGACTTTTCTTTTAAAATCGAGCCCCGATGCCAATGTCACCATGGTGTCGCCCATGTTTAGGACAGGTACCGTTCAGTTGGCTAAAAAAGGAAATGTTACCCTTATTGAAAGTAAATACAAAAAGAAGTATTTAAAAGGGAAGCACATTGTTGTTGCCACGACCGATAAGCCCAAAGTAAATGTAAAAGTGCACAAGCATTGCCGCCAAAAAAGCATTTTGGTAAATGTGGCCGATAACCCACCGTATTGCGATTTTTATATGGGCGGTATCGTAACCA
>CAZZDI010000010.1:19540-22726 GCA_964653155.1 uncultured Flavobacteriaceae bacterium
AATGTGGCCGATAACCCACCGTATTGCGATTTTTATATGGGCGGTATCGTAACCAAGGGTAACGTAAAAGTGGCAATTTCTACCAACGGAAAATCGCCCACAACGGCAAAACGTTTGCGTCAGTTTTTTGAGGATGTCATCCCAGAAAATGTAGATGATTTAGTAAAAAATTTAAACGAATATAGAAAAACGATAAAGGGTGATTTTGAGCAAAAAGTAGAAACGCTAAACCAATTCACCAAAGGATTAATTGAAAAAAAAGAATAAAACAATTATACCATGATAAAAACAGATATATTAATAATTGGCGCGGGGCCAACAGGATTGTTTACAGTATTCGAAGCTGGATTATTAAAATTAAAGTGCCACTTAATTGATGCTTTACCACAGCCTGGTGGTCAGTGTTCTGAGATTTATCCAAAAAAGCCGATTTACGATATTCCCGGATTTCCAGAAATTTTGGCAGGCGATTTAACCAGAAACCTGTTAGAGCAAGGCAAGCAGTTCGAACCCGGGTTTACTTTGGGCGAGCGTGCCGAAACCATTGAAAAACAAGACGACGGTTCGTTTATTGTTACAACCAATAAAGGGACAAAACACCATGCGCCTGTTGTAGCCATAGCCGGTGGGTTGGGGTCGTTCGAGCCTAGAAAACCAGCTATTGACGGATTGGCCGATTATGAAGATAACGGTGTAGAGTACATCATCAAAGATCCAGAATTTTATCGCGATAAAAAAGTAGTGATTTCCGGGGGGGGCGACTCAGCATTAGACTGGAGCATATTTCTAGCCGATGTAGCTTCAGAAGTAACACTAATCCATAGAAGGAACGAATTTAGGGGCGCTTTAGATTCGGTAGAAAAAGTAAGGGAGCTTACCCAAGAGGGTAAAATAAACTTGGTAACTCCTGCCGAAGTAACCGAATTGCACGGCGACGGAAAAATTGAAGCCGTAACCTACGTTAAAGAAGGCGAGCCGGTTAAAATAGAAACAGATCACTTTGTGCCGTTGTTTGGCCTGTCTCCAAAATTAGGGCCTATTGGCGATTGGGGCTTAGAGATAGAAAAAAATGCCATAAAGGTTGATAATTCTCTAAATTACCAAACCAATATTCCTGGGGTTTTTGCCATTGGAGACGTGAATACTTATCCAGAAAAATTAAAGTTGATCCTTTGTGGGTTCCACGAAGCCACCCTAATGTGCCAAGCAGCCTACAGAATCATTAACCCAGGTAAAAAATATGTGTTAAAGTACACCACCGTAAGCGGTATTGATGGTTTTGATGGGTCGCGTAAAGAAGCGCCAAAAGCAGTAGTTCAAGCTATAAACTAAAATAAACCAAATAACAGGTTAAAAAAATCCCGCAAGGTTTCATTAACCTTGTGGGATTTAATATTTTTGGGAAGTTTGGTTGTAAAACAAAAAAAACGTCAAACAGAAACACATGAAGAGTTACAACGTATGTTTAAAAGACACGGTTAAAACATTTACCAAACGCCTATTTTATTCGCTTTTCGATTGCGATCAGGAAGTAGAGCACGGTGCATATTTAGAAGAAACCTTTCTGAAGATTGTGTCTAAATTAGAAATAGAAAACGGAAAGGATATTTGGGAAGTGTTCAAATCTGAATTGCCCGAAATACGAAGGAAACTTGATCTGGATGCGGTTGCTTTCGAAAAAAACGATCCGGCATCGCACAGTTTGGCCGAAATCTATCTGGCATATCCCGGCTTTTTTGCTATTTCAATTTACAGGTTGAGCAATGCACTGCATAAACATGGTGTTTATATTTTGCCCAGGATGATGAGCGAGTACATTCACGGCATTACCGGCATCGATATTCACCCAGGAGCCACCATTGGCGAATCGTTTTACATCGATCACGGAACGGGAATCGTCATTGGCGAAACTTCCATTATTGGCGAGCAGGTAAAAATTTATCAAGGAGTTACACTGGGAGGTGTTTCGGTAGCAAAAGAATTGGCATCGACCAAGCGCCATCCCACCATTGAAGATAATGTATGTATCTATGCCAATGCTACCATTTTGGGCGGCGACATCGTTATCGGGAAAAACAGTGTTATTGGAGCTAACGTTTGGATTACCGAATCGGTTCCTGAAAACTCATTGGTAACCTATCAAACAGAAATAAAAATAAGACCCAAAAAGAATGGCATACGAGAATAGTATTATTGGCCAAATAGGCAACACCCCAATGGTAGAGGCTACGCACCTCGTTTCAAAAAAAGGTGTTCGATTGTTTTTAAAGTTGGAAGGTAACAACCCCGGTGGCAGTGTAAAAGACCGCCCTGCGCTCAACATGATAAACGAAGCCCTAAAACGGGGCGATATCAAAAAAGGAGGCACTTTGGTGGAAGCCACCAGCGGAAACACAGGCATTGCATTGGCATTTATAGCCAACCTTTTAGGCCTGAAAATGGTTTTGGTCATGCCCGAAAACTCAACCGAAGAACGTGTAAAAACTATGCGCGCCTATGGAGCTGAAGTTATTTTGACGCCTGCCGATGTGGGTATTGAGGGCTCTCGCGATTTAGCGTTTAGATTACGCGACGAAAAAGGTTATGTGTTGTTAAATCAGTTTGAAAATGATGATAATTGGAAAGCCCATTACAAAACCACAGGGCCTGAAATTTGGAAAGATACCAATGGCAAAATAACACATTTTGTATCGGCCATGGGCACTACCGGTACCATTATGGGCGTATCTGCTTTTTTAAAAGAGCAAAATAAAAGTATAAGTATTGTTGGGGCGCAACCAGACGATAATTCTAAAATCCCCGGTATTAGAAAATGGCCCGAAGAATACGTACCCAAGTTTTTCGACAGAAAAAAAGTAGATGAGGTAATAGAAGTTACCGAAGCCGATGCCAAAGCCATGACAATAAGATTGGCTAAAGAAGAGGGGGTTTTTTCAGGAATGAGCAGTGGAGGGTCGGTATATTGTGCTTTACAAATAGCTGAAAAAATTGAAAAAGGTGTTATTGTAGCCATTATTTGTGATCGTGGTGATAGGTATTTGTCGTCCACTTTGTTTGAATAGATACAGAGAGTATTCAATAAAATAGGAAAACCAAAATATAGTCACTATTTTTGCAGTTCAAATTTGCCGAACAACAGTTCATTAATGTATTAGTGTTATCAAGAAAGGTAGAGGGATTAGACCC
>CAZZDI010000010.1:22826-31597 GCA_964653155.1 uncultured Flavobacteriaceae bacterium
ATGCTCCAAGCTTATAAATTCACCGAAGACGATTTCCGTGGCGAACGTTTTAAAGATTTCCCCGTGCCGTTACAGGGCAATAACGATTTGTTGTCCATCACGCAGCCCGAAGCCATAAAAACCATTCACGCCAAGTATTTTGAAGCGGGAGCAGACATCGTGGAAACCAATACCTTTTCGGGAACCACGATTGCCATGGCCGATTACCAAATGGAAGATCTGGTGTACGAGCTCAATTACCAATCGGCCAAAATAGCCAAAGAAGTAGCCGAAGAGTTCACCAAAAAAGAACCGAACAAACCACGTTTTGTTGCGGGGTCTATTGGGCCAACCAACCGTACAGCCAGTATGTCGCCCGATGTAAACGATCCGGGTTACAGGGCCGTAACGTTTGATGAACTCCGCATTGCATACAAACAACAAGTAGAAGCTTTAATGGATGGCGGGGCAGATATTTTATTGGTAGAAACTGTATTTGATACATTGAATGCCAAAGCAGCCTTGTTTGCTATTGCACAGGTAAAAGAAGAACGGAATATAGAGATCCCAATCATGTTAAGCGGTACCATTACCGATGCCTCGGGAAGAACACTTTCGGGCCAGACGGCCGAAGCATTTTTAATTTCGGTATCGCACGTGCCATTACTGTCCATTGGTTTCAACTGTGCTTTGGGAGCCAATTTATTGCGGCCACATTTGGAAGCTATTGCCAATAAAACCGAATTTGCCATTTCGGCGCACCCTAATGCAGGCTTGCCCAACGCCTTTGGCGAATACGATGAAACCCCACAAGAAATGGGCGAACAAATTGAAGAATACCTAAAGAAAAATTTAATCAATATCATTGGTGGCTGTTGTGGTACATCGCCAGAACACATCAAAGTAATTGCAGATATAGCCGCAAAATATAAACCCCGCACTGTCACCCTGAGCGCAGTCGAAGGGGCTCACTAGAATGGAAGAAAGAAAATGAAAGTGAAACAAACAAAATACATGAAATTGTCTGGTTTAGAGCCATTGGTTTTAAACGAAAACAGCAATTTTATCAATGTAGGAGAACGAACCAATGTGGCGGGATCACGAAAATTTCTTCGGTTGATTAAGGAGGAAAAATTCGATGAAGCCCTCGATATTGCGCGTCACCAAGTAGATGGCGGTGCCCAGATCATCGACGTGAATTTTGATGACGGTCTATTGGATGGTAAAGAAGCCATGGTGAAGTTTTTAAACCTCATCGCTGCAGAGCCCGATATTTGCCGGGTGCCCATTATGATTGATAGCTCCAAGTGGGAAATCATCGAAGCTGGGCTGCAAGTGGTTCAGGGCAAATGTGTGGTGAATTCCATTTCGCTAAAAGAAGGCGAAGAAAAATTTATTTGGGAAGCCAAACAAATTCTTCGTTATGGAGCCGCCGTTATTGTAATGGCTTTTGATGAAGTAGGGCAAGCCGATAATTACGAGCGCCGTATTGAAATAGCCAAACGTTCCTACGATATTTTGGTAGATAAAGTAGGTTTCCCTTCTGAAGATATAATTTTCGATTTAAATATTTTTCCCGTGGCAACGGGCATGGACGAGCACAGAAAAAATGCCATAGATTTTATTGAAGCCACACGATGGGTACGCGAAAACCTGCCCAATGTGAGTGTAAGTGGCGGAGTGAGCAACGTATCGTTTTCTTTCCGTGGCAACAATATTGTGCGCGAAGCGATGCACTCTGTGTTTTTGTACTATGCCGTCCAGGCCGGCATGAACATGGGGATTGTAAACCCGGCCATGTTAGAGGTTTATGATGATATACCAAAGGATCTGTTAGAGCATATTGAAGATGTGATTTTAGACCGCCGCGATGATGCCACCGAGCGCTTACTGGAATTTGCCGAAACGGTAAAAGGCACCAAGGCTGAAAAAACGGTAGATTTATCTTGGCGCGAAAACCCTTTACAAGACCGCATTACGCATGCGTTGGTAAAAGGAATTGACACTTATATTATTGAAGATGTAGAGCAAGCACGCTTGGAGTCCGATAAACCTATTGAGGTAATCGAAGGCCATTTGATGATAGGTATGGATGTGGTGGGCGATTTGTTCGGTGCCGGGAAAATGTTTTTACCGCAAGTAGTGAAATCTGCCCGGGTGATGAAAAAAGCCGTGGCGTACCTCAACCCGTTTATTGAAGCTGATAAGTCCGACAAATCAGAACCTGTGGGCAAAATATTAATGGCTACCGTAAAAGGCGATGTGCACGACATTGGAAAAAATATTGTGAGCGTGGTATTGGCCTGCAACAACTACGAAATTGTTGATTTGGGCGTTATGGTACCCCCAGAAAAAATTATTGAAACGGCCATTAGTGAGCGTGTTGATGCTATTGGGTTGTCGGGATTGATTACCCCATCATTGGACGAAATGGTGTACCTCGCCAAAGAAATGCAACGCCAAAATTTTGAGCTGCCATTACTTATAGGTGGCGCTACCACATCAAAAGCGCACACGGCCGTTAAGATTGATACGCAATACCAAAATGCGGTAGTTCACGTAAACGATGCATCTAGAGCGGTAACCGTTGTGGGCGATTTGCTGAACAAAAAAACATCGCACGAGTACGTGGCCAAATTGAAAAGGGATTATGATGAATTCCGAACGAAATTTTTAAAACGCGGCAAAGAAAAATCATATATTTCTATAGAGGAAGCCCGTAACAGAAAATATAAAATTGATTGGCACACCACTGAAATTGTAAAACCCAACGAAATGGGCGTACAAAAATTAAAACAACTCAGTTTAAAGGAATTGTTGCCGTTTATTGATTGGAGTCCATTTTTTAGAAGCTGGGATTTACACGGCAAGTTCCCTGATATTTTAACCGATAATGTGGTGGGCGAACAGGCTACAATAATGTACAACGAAGCCCAGGCAATGATTGAGGAAATTGTGGCAAAACAGTTGTTAAAACCCAAAGCGGTTTTTGGTTTGTTTGAAGCCAACACTATAAATGACGATGATATTTCGGTTAAGAAAAAAGGCCAGGAAATAGCTGTTTTTAGAACGCTGCGCCAACAACTAAGCAAGCGTGAAGGGATTCCAAACCATGCTTTGGCCGATTTTATTGCACCAGAAGAATCAGGAAAAACCGATTATATAGGTGCCTTTTGTGTGGGTATTTTTGGAGCACAAGAATTGGCTGATGCTTATAAAGCAAAGCAAGATGATTACAACGCCATTATGGCCCAAGCTATTGCAGATAGATTTGCCGAAGCATTTGCCGAGTATTTGCACCATCAAATTCGAACTAAACATTGGGGCTATGCAGCTAATGAAAATTTAAGCAACGACGAACTGATAAAAGAAAGCTACAAGGGTATTCGTCCAGCACCTGGTTATCCGGCATGTCCAGATCATTTGGAAAAGAAAACCATTTGGAAATTGCTGGATGTGGAGAAATTAATTGGTGTCGAACTTACCGAAGGATTGGCCATGTGGCCGGCGGCAGCCGTTTCAGGATATTATTTTGCGAACCAGGAGTCTAAATATTTTGGATTGGGAAAAATAACCGACGATCAAGTTACCGATTACTCCAACAGGAAAGGGATTGAAAAAGAGGTGGCCAGAAAGTGGCTGCATGCTAATATCGCCGATTAAAAAGTCCCGCCCGGCCTCTCCATTTCAACTGTGCTCAATACAGGGCCGGGGAGAAACAGAAATGCTTAAACATTAAGTTTTATATAGCGAAATAAGAATAGAATTAACCATATAAAATATAAAACCACAATAATTCCCCTCTAAAGGAGGGGGGTAGGGTAGGCCTTATGAAAGTAACAGACCACATAAAAAACGCCAACGGAAAAACCTTATTTTCGTTCGAGGTAATACCACCAAAAAAGGGAACAAATATTCAGGATTTGTATGATAACATCGATCCGTTAATGGAATTTAAGCCACCATTTATTGATGTGACCACCTCACGCGAGGAATATGTTTATGTCGATAAAGGCAACGGGCTTCTGGATAAGCGTATTACCCGCATGCGTCCCGGTACAGTAGGAATTTGTGCGTCGATAATGCACAAGTATAAAATTGATGCCATTCCGCATTTGTTGTGTGGCGGTTTTACCAAAGAGGAAACCGAATATGTTTTGGTAGATTGCCATTATTTAGGAATTGATAATGTAGTGGCGTTAAGGGGCGATGCCAGAAAAGATGAACCTTATTTTGTAGCTACCAAAGGGGGCAACGCCTATGCCAGCGAATTGGTAGAACAAATTGCAAACTTAAACAGCGGTAAGTATTTGCATGACGATGTGGAGATTGAACACAATTATGATTTCTGTATTGGCGTGGCCGGATACCCCGAAAAGCACATGGAAGCACCAAGTTTGGTAACAGATTTAAGGCGCTTAAAGGCCAAGGTGGAGGCGGGAGCAGATTACGTGGTAACGCAAATGTTTTTTGATAATAAAAAGTATTTCGATTTTGTTGATAAAGCTAGGGAAATGGGGATTACCGTGCCCATCATCCCCGGAATTAAGCCCATTGCCGTAAAACGCCACCTTCAGGTTTTGCCACAGGTGTTTAAAATAGATTTGCCGCAAGATCTAATCGATGCTGTTGAGGCGTGTAAAGATAACAAGGCGGTACGGCAAGTTGGTATTGAGTTCGCTATTCAACAATCTAAAGAGTTGAAAGAAGCAGGCGTGCCGTTTTTGCACTATTATTCTATGGGGAAAAGTGATAATATAAAGGCTATTGCTTCAGCGCTATTTTAAAAATTCTATTACATTTGCCCCGAACTTAATTAAAATGCGGTCTTTTTTAACCTACGTACTGTTGTTGGTTTCAATGTTTGTTTTTTCTCAGGAAAAGCAACATACCTCGTATGTAGATGTTAGTTATTTCTACGGAAACGTTGCCTTGCACAATAACGAGATTCTGCATTTAATACAGGGGCACCCCGAAGGAAGCATTATTGGATGGAACAAAAAAACGTATGGTTTTAACGATTGGGAACAGCGCTTCAATTTTCCCGATTATGGCGTATCGTTCTCCTATCAAAATCTAAAAAATAATGTTTTGGGCAATAACTATGCATTGTACGCCCATTACAATTTTTATTTTTTCAATAGAAACTTGATGTTCAGAATTGGCCAAGGGTTGGCCTACAACACCAATCCGTACGATAAAGAAACCAATTTCAAGAACGTGGCGTTCGGATCAAAAATTATGAGCAGTACGTATGTGATGTTCAACTATAAAAAAGAACGCCTTTTGGGTAGATTGGGGCTTCAGGCTGGTTTTTCGCTAATCCATTATTCCAATGCCAATGTAAAATCGCCCAACAATGGTACAAATTCCGTAACCTTTAATGTAGGTCTAAACTATAGTTTGGATGACACCGATTTAGAATATCAATACACGTTGGACCAACAAGCCGATCAAGATTTTTCAGAACCCATTAAGTATAATTTGGTGTTTAGAAGCGGTATCAACGAGAGCGATGTTTTTGGTAGTGGCCAGTTTGCTATGTACGTGGCTTCCGCCTACGCCGATAAGCGCATCAATAAAACCAGCGCATTGCAATTGGGAACCGATGTGTTTTTTTCAAACTTTTTAAAAGAACTTATTTACTACGAAAGTGTGGCCTTTCCTGAAAAAAATGTAAAAGGCGATGAAGATTACAAACGGGTTGGCATTTTTGCTGGGCACGAATTATTTGTAAACAGAATGTCGCTCCTTACTCAATTGGGCTACTATGTGTATTATCCGTTCGATTTTGAAGGAAGGTTGTACGTTAGGTTGGGGTTAAAACGTTACTTTACAAAAAAATGGTTCGGCACACTAAGCTTGAAATCGCATGGCGCAAAAGCCGAAGGCGTAGAATTTGGAGTTGGTGTAAGACTGTAAAATGAAGAAATTAATATATATACTGTATTTGTTGGTTTTGTTTTCATGCGATAATGAAAACACAGGCGATTGTTTTCAAACAGCAGGGGTAATTGTTCAAAATGAAATTACGCTGGCGGAGTTTGACAAAATTCTGGTAAACCGCGATATTGAATTGCTTATAACACAAGGCACAGAACAAAAAGTAGTAATTGAGACTGGGAAAAACCTAATGAATGATGTGGTTGCCGAGGTGGTTGAAAACCAACTGGTTTTAACCGATAACAATTCCTGCAATTACGTTCGAAAGTATGGTACTACTAAGGTTTATGTTACTTCACCAAACATAACCGAAATTAGGAGCTCAACCCAATACGATATCAGTTCAAATGGTGTTTTAGCTTACCCTAATTTAACTTTATTGTCAGAAGATTTTGGAGCGCCAAACACCTTTAATGTGGGCGATTTTAGGCTAGAGGTCGATAATGAATCTGTTCGAGTGGTTTTTAACAACCTGTCGGTGTGTTATCTAGAAGGCGAAACCGAAAACTTAAATATTGTTTTTGCCGCAGGGAGTCCGCGCTTTGAGGGGCGAAATTTGGTGGCACAAAACGTTGCTTTAAACAATAGGAGCTCGAACGATATGATTGTTAATCCGCAGCAAGAAGTAACCGGAACCATTAGGGGGGTGGGCGACGTTATTTTGGTGAATAGGCCGCCCGTTATTGAAATTCAGCAGTTATACAAAGGAAGGGTGGTTTTTGAATAATCCTACCGCTTGTTTGGCTATTTCCAATTCTTCATTTGTTGGAATGACCAGAATTTTGGCCATCGAACTTTCAGTGTTTACTTCGTGTATTTCATTGGTGCGCACCTTATTTTCTTCAACATCTAAATTAATGCCCAAAAAGTCTAAGTCTTTACAAACCAATTGGCGCATTACGCTTGAGTTTTCGCCAATGCCTGCCGTAAAAACAATAGCATCTAGCCCATTTAAAATACTGGCGTAGCTACCAATGTATTTTTTTATTCGGTAAGCGTTCATTTCTAGAGCCAGCTGGCATGTTTTGTTGCCTTTTTCGGCTTCTGCTTGAATGTCTCTTAAATCGCTGTACCCTGTTAGGCCAAGCATACCACTTTTTTTGAGTAATAGTGTGTTAACCTCGTCAAGATCGTAATTTAATTTATCGACTAGGTAAAAAGTGAATGCAGGGTCGATATCGCCCGATCGCGTGCCCATAATTAAACCGCCCAAAGGAGAAAAACCCATCGAGTGATCGATACTTTTTCCGTTTTTAACGGCGGTCATGCTGCAGCCATTACCTAAATGGATGGTGATTATTTTTGATTCTTTTTTGCCAAGGTATTCAATAGCCTTTTCTGAAACGAACTTGTGGCTGGTTCCGTGAAATCCGTAGAGACGAATATTGAGCTTATCTGAAAATTCATTGGGTATGGCGTATTTATATGCGTGTTCTGGGATGGATTGATGGAAGGCCGTATCGAAAACAGCTACTTGTTTGGCGTTTGGGAAAATTTCTTCGGCCACTTCAATGCCCTCTAAGTTAGCAGGGTTGTGTAAGGGTGCCAATGTTGATAAAGCTTTTATTTTTTCTTTAACGGCTTTTGTTATTTCTGTAGTGTCGCTAAAGTGTTTTCCGCCGTGTACCACACGATGGCCTACAACATCAATTTCTTCTGCAGAATTTATTACACCGGTTTCTTTGTCTAATAATTGTTTAGACACAAGTTCCAGTCCAACTTTATGGTTTGGTATTTTGGTAATGAGCTCTACAGATTTTCCGTTAGTTTTAAAGTTGAATTTTCCATCTTTTAAACCAATGCGCTCTATTAAACCCGAGCATAAAATGGTTTTTTCGGGCATAGCGAACAATTGGAATTTTAATGAAGAGCTTCCTGAATTTAAAACGAGTACTTGCATGGGTTTATAGTTCTTGGGCTTGAATAGCGGTTATTATTACGGTACTGTAAATATCGTCGGCCGTACAGCCACGGCTCAAATCGTTTACAGGTTTGTTAAGGCCTTGTAACATGGGGCCTATGGCCAATGCGCCGGTTTCACGTTGCACGGCTTTATAGGTGTTGTTTCCTGTGTTGAGGTCTGGGAAAATGAGTACGCTGGCTTGGCCGGCCACTTCAGATTCGGGTAGCTTACTTTTTCCAATGCGCATATCAACCGCGGCATCGTACTGAATGGGACCTTCAATTTTAAGTTCGGGTGCTTTTGCTTTGGCTATTTCGGTTGCTTTTCTCACTTTATCTACGTCTTCTCCTTTTCCTGATGCTCCGGAAGAATATGATAAAAGCGCCACTTTAGGTTTAACTCCAAAATTAAGGGCCGTTTGTGCTGATGAAACTGCAATTTCTGCCAACTGCTCGGCATTGGGGTTGGGGTTGATGGCACAGTCGCCAAAGATAGATACGCGATCTTCCAAACACATAAAGAATACCGAAGAAACAATATTTACACCTGGTTTGGTTTTTATAAATTGTAAAGCCGGGCGCAAGGTGTGGGCGGTGGTGTGTACAGCCCCCGATACCATACCGTCGGCGTGGCCTTTGTGGATCATCATGGTGGCAAAATACGACACATCGGCCATAGTGTCTCTAGCCATGTCTAGGTTTACGTTTTTGTGTTTTCTGAGTTCGTAAAAGGTGTTAACATAATCTTCAAAATGGGGCGATTTTGTGGGCGATACCACGTTTACATCTTCTAGGTTTAATGGGATATCTTGTTTTTCAATAATTTCCCTGATTTTTTCCTTTTCGCCAATTAGAGTTAAATCGACTACCTGGGCGTGTATTAACCGGGCTGCGGCTCGCAATATACGCTCATCGTAGCCTTCGGGCAAAACAATGTGTTTTTTGTC
>CAZZDI010000011.1:0-31482 GCA_964653155.1 uncultured Flavobacteriaceae bacterium
AAGATGTGGCCTTGGCAACCGATTTGGACAATGAAAAGGAAGATGCCGACCAAGTGGCGTTCATGACCATACACTTGGCCAAAGGTCTGGAATTTCCGTATGTGTATATTGTGGGCCTGGAAGAAGATCTGTTCCCCAGTGCCATGAGCATGAACACCCGAAGCGAACTGGAAGAGGAGCGCAGGCTGTTTTATGTGGCCTTAACACGTGCCGAAAAACAGGCGTATTTAACCTATGCCTTGTCGAGATACCGTTGGGGAAAACTGGTCGATTCTGAACCCAGTCGGTTTATAGAGGAAATAGACGAACAGTATCTCGATATTGTAACGCCTATTGAAGAGCGCCGTTTCAACCCCATGCTCGATGCCGATATTTTTGGAGATGTAGTGCCAGAGCAAAGCCGTAGGCCAGACCAAAATCAAGTACGGTACAAACCCGCCAAACAACCTGTTTTTAAGAAAGGAAAAACAAAAAGCGAACCCGAAAAATTTCAAGCCACCACACCTAAAAAATTAAAACCAGTTGCGCAGGCCAATAACGGCAGTCAGCAAAACACCAATTTATTTGATAATAAACTGGCCGTGGGGAATACGGTTAAGCACATCCGGTTTGGTACGGGTGAGGTAATAAAAATAGAAGGTGCCGGCGCCGATACTAAAGCCGAAATTAAATTTCAGCACGGAGGCGTTAAAAAGCTATTGCTGCGTTTTGCAAAATTGGAAGTTGTAGGGTAGCAAAAAAAAGAGATTCTGACCAAGGTGTTCAGTATAACGGTCTAGTGTATGATTTCGTTGCGTGGTTTAAATGCTAAAGTTAACAAATAAATCACAGATAGAACGTCCGCGAGGACTTTCGTAAGTAGGCTTTTACTAGCAATGAATTATACACATTGTTGGGCTTTCATACTTTTTAATCGATATCTTTCTTTAATTTATCAGGATTTTGTCGTGCATCAAAAATTGTAATTATTTCTATTTCTTTTCGTTCAGCTATTATTCTGTAGAAAAATGTGGTTTGTTTTGTAACAACACATTTGTATAGATTTTTAAATTCTGATGACTTTGGGCAACTATCAGGTTGTTTTGATGTTTGTTCGATTTTATCGTTTAGTTTTGAAATAAACTTGTCACGAGTTTTTAAATTCCACTCTTCGAGTAAATATTCAGATAATTTGAGAAGTTTTGATTCGGCAAGTTCGGATAAGAATACTTTCATTAAGAAATTTTCTTTAGGAATGACTCGTAGGAAACCCTTTTTCCTT
This sequence comes from uncultured Flavobacteriaceae bacterium, assembly GCA_964653155.1. Lineage (GTDB taxonomy): Bacteria > Bacteroidota > Bacteroidia > Flavobacteriales > Flavobacteriaceae > Flavisericum. The sequence continues at coordinate 1,262 of CAZZDI010000011.1, forward strand.
TATCCAACTCCTCAATACCTTGTTTTATTTCAGATTGTTCAGATAAAGATAATTCGTCCCAAAAATCTACTTTTTCTTTTTTCACAAAGTCAGCTATTCTTTGGATGAAATCAGTATTTTCAGTCTCCAAAATCGTTTTGAGTAGTTCAAGCTTTGTTGTTCGAATATCCATTATATTATCTCTTTAATTAATCAAATGTACAAAAAACATGATTCAGTTTGATTTTTTTTCAGTATGAAGCCCAACAAAACTATACAAAGTAACAATGCAAAAGGCTTAAACAAAGCCTGCCTCGATCAAAGTAGAAAGACTTAAGATAATGCCAGGCTGCGTTTGTCGAAGCTTTAAGTTTGGCTATGGTAAAACACAATAATTTGTGTATAATTACATTTAGTTTACGATATTTTTTCTTACTTAATCTAAAAAGGCTATTTTTATAGCACGTACTTTGGTTTTTAAATAGTACAGGAACCCACGAGGTTTATCTTGTTGGAAAATATTAAGTAAAGTCTTTAGGTTGCGTTAAGTTGGCATAAAATTAAGGAACTGAAAGCAATTCACAACTCGATAGCATTTTCTTCCTTCTTCTTTTATTGTTGGCTATTAAAGCTTTAATCCCCTATTTTTTAAAGGCATGGTTAATGTTATCAAAAAGAAAAATTATTGCCCGTAAAATTAACAGATCATTAAAGGTGTGGCTGTAGCTTGGTCAATAAGGTGCTAATTGCCTATGTTTGCCCTACGGGAAGTTATCATAATGTTAAAGCGTCCGTAGCATGGATGAACATTCCAACCGAAAGGGATTTTAAATTATTGTGATAGGCTTAGGAAATGGATGTTTTTAAAAGATTTAACCTTTTTTAAAACACGAAGTTTCGGCAAAAGATGCTGTTCAAAATGTGTGGATTAATTTTTGGCAAGTGAGCTAATAGAGAACCTTTTCAATAAATATGGAAATGTTTTAGTTAAGCAGGTTTCACTGGGCTAAAGAAATATTGCTTAGGAAATGGACGCACCGCAGCGCAGTACTGTAGAAACATATGTTCCAAATACTTTAAAAATGCTAAAAAAAATGAAGATTTTGGTTTCGTTTTGTTTTTCCTTTGTTGTGTTTTTTGCGTGTTTTTCTGGTTTTTTGGGTGCGTAATGACAAATGCACTATTTTTAGGCTGTGACTTAAAAAAGTATTGGTAAATATAGAATTATAAATGTTTTTAAAATGAAAAGAAGAGTTTTCTTTAAAGCAGGCGCCTTGAGTGCCATGGGAGCCACTGTTTTAAATCCTTTTTCAACGGCGCACGCTGGAAACCCTAATATTTTTTCTAACCATAAAAAGGCGAAAAACATTATTTTATTGGTTAGTGACGGTATGAGTACGGGAACCTTAAATATGGCCGATTTATACTTACAAAGAAAAAAGGGAGTAGGGAGTTGCTGGTTAAATTTATACCGGGAAAATAAAGTGTCGCGTGGGTTGATGGATACCGCTTCAGCAAGCTCGATTGTTACCGATTCTGCAGCGGCGAGCTCTTCGTGGGGAGGTGGTGTTCGTGTGGCCAACGGTAGTCTGAACGTAGGCACAACGGGCGAGCATTATTTGCCTTTATGGCAAAAATTTAAAAAATCGGGTAAAAAAGCAGGAACGGTTACAACGGTTCCTGCAACGCATGCCACACCAGCAGGCTTGTGTGTTAATTCAAAATCTAGAAATGCACAGGATAAGATTGCAGAAGATCTTTTAGAGCATCAATTTGATGTGGTTATGGGCGGCGGCAATAAATATTTTTCGTCAAAATACCGGAAAGACAATGCCGATTTGTATAAAAACTATCAAAATTCTGGATACCAAGTGGCGAAAAATAAAAGCGACTTGTTAAGCTTAAAAGCAGGAAAACCTACTTTGGGTATTTTTTCAGATGATGCTTTGCCTTACGAAATAGACCGTGTTCATAATGAAGATTTAAAAAATACATGTCCAACTTTAGCTGAAATGACAACGTCGGCCATTGCTCTAATGGAAAAAAATCCTGAAGGCTTTGTGTTGTTGGTTGAAGGCGGAAAAGTAGATTGGGCAGCTCATGGCAACGATATTGCAGGTTTGTTGTACGACCAAATTGCTTTTGACGAGGCGGTTGGTGAAGCTTTAAAATTTGCTGAAAAAAATGAAGACACTTTAGTTATTGTAACTTCCGATCATGGCAATGCAAACCCAGGTTTGGTATACGGAAATGAGGTTAATAGTAATTTCGATTCAATTCAAAATTACAAACATTCCAACGAGTGGATTTTAAACGGATTTAGCAAAAAGTCATCAGTTTCTCAAATAAAAGAACGTATCGCTTATGCAAACAACATCGCGCTTACTACTGATGAAGCAAAAAGCATTTTAAATTACTATAACAATTTAAGTCAGGAAGATGGTTTGTACAACCCAAGGCATTTGCCATTTGGCGTTTTGGCCGACATACAGAAACAACACAATTCGGTGGGGTGGATCAGTATGAATCATTCAGCTGATTATGTCGAACTGGCCATGTACGGGCCAGGTAGTGAGTTGTTAAAACCCTTTGTGAAAAACACCGATTTACATTACTTAATGCTTCAAGCAGCCGAAATAGAAAATAAGTTTTAGGGCTAGGCAGATATAGTTAAATCGACATAAAATGTCATGCTGACGAAGGAAGCATCTCACTTATACTTTTATAGATTCTTCGCTTTACTTCGACTTAAGCCTGTATCGAGCGGAGTCGAGATGCTCAGTACAGGCGTTCAGAACAAACAATTACATTATGTCAAACTATTCAGGTTTAGTTGTAAATATTCATAATTTGAATTTGGTATTAATATAAAAAACAGGGCATTAAAATCATCATTGCTGTCGGTTCGAGTGCTGTCGAGAACTCTTAACCATCAAAATTTGGCTTCGACTGCGCTCCTTTAAATTTGTTTTTATAAATTTTCAGAAAATAAAACAGCAAAAACAGCTAGGTTAAACACGCGGCAATGGAGGTTTTAGGTCTGTCTCATTTGTTAACAATGCCGTGCATGGAAGCGAGATTGTTTTTTTCAGGATCTTTTAATCGAAAAGAATTCCCCGCATGTTTGCATCGGAGTTTCCGCTGAAATTGTCATTCCCGTGAAAACGGGAATCTAAATAATAGAATCGAGGTGATATTTTTTAAAATAAAGGAAAAAAATTAAAGATGAATTCTAGCTTTCAATAAAGGAAGCAACATTTTCAGAATTAATAATATCAATAGGTAGCAAAAGGTCAGATGGAATTGTTTTGTTGAAAAGAAGATGTTCAGCAAGTAACTTCAAACTCATATAGGCCTGTTGCTTTGGGTTTTGATGAATTAAAAAATCAATCGTTCCGTTTTTTAGGTGGCCTATGTTTTTATTCAATAAATCGTACCCTATAATTTTTATTGAAGGGTTAGGGCTGTTTTTAACAATGTTGGCCACTTTATAGGTCTTGGAAGTGGTGACAAAAATACCCGAAATGTTTTTTGAACTGTTTATGGTATCGTGAAGTGTTTTATATTGATTTGATTCAATAGAATTGCACGTTTTTACGGTATATGCATTGTTTGGTAAATGGTTAAAATAATCGCGGAAGCCTTTTTCTTTTTGCTGCATAAAAGTAGCGTTTATAAAAAACTCATCGAGGTGGGCAATAATAATCTCAGAATTTTTCGGAGTAATCATTTCCATTAATCGCGCTGCTGTTTTGCCGCTTTGCTCTAAATCTTGCCCTACAAAATTATTGACATGCTCTGAGCCCACGCGGTTGTTTATTGTGCTGGTTGTAATGTTTGAATCGCTGAAAGCCTTGATAGCCTTGGTGGCCTCATTAAAAAATAAAGGAGCCATTAACACGGCATCGGGTTTGTTGCTTAGAACCTTGGCGTTGGCTTCCAAAAATGAATTAGTGTCGGTAGGGTCAAACAGGTGGGTTTCAATAGTAATACCCAACGAATTGTATTCGTGGCAAGCTGTGTTGATGCCGTTTTCGCAGGGCAACCAATAAGGGTCTATCTCGGGGTTGGGCAGTATAACATTTATAAGGTAATTTTTATTGTTTTTTAAACTTCTGGCAATTAAATTGGGCTGATAGTCAATTTCCTCTAAAACTTTATTGATCTTATTCAATGCCTTTTCCGATACTTTTCCGCGTTTGTGTATAACGCGATCAACGGTTCCCTTCGATACTCCTGCCAATTGGGCAATATCTTTTATGGTGTATTTTTTCATTGTAGCAAATATACTAAAAAGATCGTCTTGGCTTCAAAAAAATGTGTTCGAACACAAAATAAAATGTTTTCGAACACATTTTTTGTGTTTTTTCTTTTTTTAATGAAACTTAATCTATATTTTCGCAGGGCAAGCAGTTTGCAAATCGATGTGTGTTGTTTTAATGTATTGGTTTTTAGTTGTTTGTGTTTTTTAAAAAAATGTAATATGGAGAAACCTACTTTGGTTATTTTGGCAGCTGGCATGGGAAGTCGTTATGGAGGCTTAAAGCAAATGGATGTGTTTACGCCACAAGGCGATGCAATAATGGATTTTTCAATTTATGATGCGTTGCAAGCAGGCTTCGGAAAATTTGTTTTTATTATTAGAAAGAGCTTTGAGGAAGAGTTTAAAGCCATTTTTAATAAAAAACTAGAAGGAAAGGCAGCGGTAGATTATGTGTATCAGGAGTTGGACTGTGTGCCCGAGGCTTATGTGAATCCAGAGCGCACAAAACCTTGGGGTACGGGTCATGCGTTGTTGATGGCTAAAGATGCGGTGAAAGAGAATTTTGCCATTATTAATGCCGACGATTTTTATAGCCGCGAAGCTTTTGTGAGCATGGCTAAAGCTTTAAAGGAAACCGATAAGGCCTCTTACGATTTTAAAACGATGGCTTATTTGTTGAAAAACACAGTTTCCGATCATGGTTATGTGTCGCGTGGCGAATGTCAGGTTGATACAAATGGTTTTTTAGTAGATGTTACAGAACGTACACATATAGAGAGTGTTAACGGAGCGTTAATGCGTAAAGATGAAGACGGAGAATTTGTAGCGATTAATCCAAACACCGTGGTATCGATGAATTTCTGGGGGTTCACACCTAAATGTTTTGAGTTTGGTGAGGCATTGTTTTTAAACTTTTTAGAGCAAAACAAAGAAAACCTAAAAGCAGAATTTTATTTGCCAACCATAGTTAACGAGATTTTGAAATCGGGAAAAGCATCGGTAAAAGTGTTGAAATCTGAAGCGAAATGGTTTGGAGTTACTTACAAAGAAGATAAAGCTATTGTGCAAAAAGCCATAGGAAAATTGAAAGAAGCCAACGTGTATCCAGAATATTTGTGGTAAAATGAAACATCCATGACTAAAAATTTTGTCACACAGTGGGATGATTATATGGATGTTACATGTGACCTTTGAAAAACAATAAATATAAACACATGAAACAAGACACGCTAAAATATATTTTCAATCAGTTTCAGCACGAAGGCGAATTTGAATCGTTTTCAGAGTTGGCCTCTGGTCACATAAACGACACGTATTTAATAAAAACCAACGGAACAACCAATTATGTGCTTCAGCGTATAAATCATGGTGTTTTTCCAGATGTTCCCGGTTTAATAAATAATAAGGTGAGTGTGAGCTTGCATTTAAAAAGTAAGTTGGCGCATTTGCCAAAAGCCGAACAGGAACGTCGCGTTTTGTCGTTTATTTCCACCAAAAATGGCAAAGCTTTTTATGGTGGTAAAAATGAAGGCTACTGGAATTTAACACAGTTTATTACCGACAGTATAACGTTTGAATGTGTTAATAATGGAGAAATAGCTTATGAAGGCGGAAAACTATTTGGCGAATTTTTAAATCAGACCAGTGATTTTAAAGTGAATAATTTAATTGAGGTCATTCCCAATTTTCACGACATGTCATTTCGTTACAAACAATTTGAAGATGCTTTAAAAAACGCATCAACAGAACGAAAAGCGGAAGCAAAAGCGTGTATAGAGCTGGTCGAGGCCTCAAGAAACGAAATGCATATTCTTCAAACCTTAAAAGAATCGGGGGCTATTCCCACGCGCGTAACGCATAACGATACAAAAATTTCGAATGCATTGTTCGATAAAAATAACAAAGGACTTTGCGTAATTGATACCGATACGGTTATGCCTGGAATTATTCATTACGATTTTGGCGATGCCATTCGTACCATTTGTAATACAGCAGCAGAAGACGAAACAAATTTAGATAAGGTTAATTTTAATATCGATTATTATAAAGCTTATGTAAAAGGGTTTTTAGAAACCGTTGGCGCGTCGTTAACAGCCACCGAATTAAAGTATTTGCCATTGGGTGCAAAAAGCATCATTTTTATTATGGGCTTACGTTTTTTGACAGATTTTTTAAACAACGATATTTATTATAAAGCCGCTTATGGTCATCATAATTTAGACCGAGCCAAAAACCAGTTTAAATTATTGAAAAGTTTTAATGAACAGTATGAAAAAGCTAAAATAGTCACACAACTAACAAACTAAACACAAAAACTAATTTATCAACATAACAACATAAACGCATGGTATCATTAAGCTCGTTAGATTATATTTTAATAGCCGTTTTTTTCTCGCTTACGTTGGGCATCGGAATTTGGGTGTCTAAAAAATCGGGAAAAAATTCATCAGAATTCTTCTTATCAGGCCGAAGTATGCCTTGGTGGTTGCTGGGCGTGTCGATGGTGGCAACAACCTTTTCAACCGATACGCCAAACTTGGTGACCGATATTGTAAGAACGCACGGTGTATCTGGAAATTGGGTTTGGTGGGCTTTTTTGTTGACCGGTTTGCTAACGGTTTTTGTATATGCAAAACTCTGGCGAAAATCAAACGTTAATACCGATTTAGAGTTTTATGAATTACGCTATGGCGGAAAGCCGGCTTCGTTTTTACGGAAATTTAGGGCGGTGTATTTAGGGATTATTTTTAACGTGATTACCATGTCGGCAGTAACGCTTGCTGCAATTAAAATTGGTGGTATTATGTTGGGGTTAGAGCCTTGGCAAACCGTAATTAGTGCAGGAATTATTACTGTAACATTTAGTGCGCTGGGTGGATTTAAAGGGGTTATTTACACCGATTTTTTACTATTTTTCGTGGCGATGGGCGGTGCCATTGGGGCGGCTTATTATTTGGTGAATTTACCAGAAGTAGGTGGTGTAGCAGCTATGATTACTAACGAACATGTGGCCGATAAGCTATCAATATTGCCAGATTTTAACGATACCGAATCGTTGATTACCTTATTGATTATTCCGTTGGCAGTACAATGGTGGAGTTCGTGGTATCCGGGGGCAGAGCCGGGCGGTGGTGGTTACATTGCACAGCGTATGCTAGCAGCGAAAGATGAAAACCACGCTATTGGAGCCACCTTCTTTTTTAATATTATGCACTATGCTTTACGTCCGTGGCCATGGATTATTGTGGCGTTGGCATCGTTGGTGGTGTTTCCGGACCTGGCAAGCATTCAAGAAGCATTTCCAAGTATATCTGACGATAAATTAGGTCACGATTTAGCCTACTCGGCCATGTTAACCAAGTTGCCTAGCGGTTTGTTGGGCTTGGTTTTGGCATCTTTAATAGCGGCATATATGAGTACGATTTCAACACAATTAAACTGGGGGTCTTCATATATTGTTTTCGATTTTTATAAAGCACAGATTAACCCAGAGGCTTCAGAAAAACGTTTGGTAGCTGTGGGCAGAATATCAACTATCGTGCTGATGGTGTTTAGTGCTTTATTAGCTTTATTACTTCAAAATGCATTGCAATTATTTGAAGTATTATTGGTATTTGGAGCAGGAACAGGATTAATTTTTATTTTACGTTGGTTCTGGTGGCGTATTAATGCATGGAGTGAAATTGCTGCCATGTTTGCCTCAGGAATTATTTCAATCATTTTAAAATTAACACCTGTTGGTGCTTTTTTCTTCGCTAAAGAAACCGGAATTTTTGCAAGTTATTTAGAATATCCGTTTGTGGTATTGGTAACAACCATTATTTGGTTAACGGCAACTTATATGACGCAGCCAGAAAGCAAAGCGGTATTGCAAAGTTTTTGTAAAAAAATACAGCCAGGCGGGCCTGGTTGGGCTAAAGTGTTAAGAGAGGCTGAAAACGAAGGCGTAGCATTAGGTAATACCAAAGAACCATGGTCGGTACCAGCTGGAATTTTAGCTATGGTTTTGGGCTGTGGACTTATTTATAGCACCATGTTCGCTACCGGATATTGGATTTACGGTGAAACGACGCAGGCATCTATAATGACCGCATTGGCGCTAGTTTCCGGAGCATTGTTAGTGCGTATTTGGAAAAAAATAAAAGCAAATATATTGTAAGGTTAAACAAGGTTTTAAAAAGGAGAAAGGTTATGATTAAAAGTAGTGCTGATAAAGCTACAGGTTTTGAAAAACGTTTTGAAAATGTCAATACTGTAGTTTTCGAAGATTCGATAGCAGCATCAAAAGCAGTTGCTAACGAGATTGCAGAACTTATAAAATTAAAGCAATCGAAAAACGAAAATTGTATTTTAGGGTTGGCCACAGGTTCAACTCCTAAAGGGGTGTATGCAGAGTTGGTGCGACTGCACAGGGAAGAAGGCCTAAGTTTTAAAAATGTTATCAGTTTCAACTTAGACGAGTATTACCCAATGGAGCCCGATTCTGTTCACAGTTATGTGCGCTTCATGAAGGAATTGTTGTTCAATAAAGTAGATATTCTACCCGAAAACATCCATATTCCGGACGGAAAGCTTTCAAAAGAAGAAATTTCGGCTTATTGTAATGCATACGAAGCTAAAATTGAGGCTTTGGGCGGTATCGATTTACAGGTTTTGGGTATTGGTGGCAACGGTCATATTGGTTTTAACGAATCGGGTTCTTTACAAAATTCAAAAACCAGATTGGTCGCTTTAGACCATATTACACGAGTAGCGGCCAGTAAAGATTTTGGTGGCTTGGATAAAACGCCAAGAACAGCCATCACGCTTGGGGTTAAAAAAATTATGGAAGCCAAGCGTGTCGTTTTGATGGCTTGGGGAGAAGGAAAATCGGGTATTATTAAAGCTTCGGTTGAAGGGCCTGTAACCAATCAAGTACCCGCTTCATTCTTGCAAGAGCACAATAATGCCACTTTTGTTATCGATAATAGTGCAGCTTCAAAATTAACGCGCATCGATACACCTTGGTTGGTAGAAAAAATAGAGTGGACGGATAAAATGGCTAGAAAAGCCGTGTTAGGCCTGGCCTTAAATCTTAAGAAGCCTATTTTGATGCTTACCGATGCCGACTATATTAAAAATGGGATGAGTGATCTGTTGGCTGATTTTGGCCCTGCTTACGATATCAACATCAATATTTTTAATAAAGTCCAACAAACCATTACAGGTTGGCCGGGAGGAAAGCCAAATGCCGACGATAGTAAGCGCCCAGAGCGAGCAGAACCAGCTAAAAAACGTGCTTTGATTTTTTCGCCGCACCCAGATGACGACATCATCAGTATGGGGGGGACGTTCAAGCGTTTAAAAGAACAGGGGCATGAAGTACACGTGGCCTACCAAACTTCAGGAAATATAGCGGTGGCCGATGATGAGGCACTTCGTTTTGCAAGTTTTGTTTGCGATTATAATGAGAAATTCGGAATTGCAAATACCGAAGCCAATACCATTTATGAGAAAGCTTTGGGGTTTCTGAAAAATAAAAAAGATAGCGAAATAGATATTCCTGAAGTACGCTACATTAAGGGGCTGATTAGAAAAGGAGAGGCGCGTGCAACAGCTCATTTTGTTGGGTTGCCCGATGAAAACATCCATTTTATGGAACTGCCTTTTTACGAAACAGGTACCATTGAAAAAAAACCAATTGGTGAGGAGGATATAGAAATCACCATGGCACTTATTGAAAAAGTTCAGCCGCATCAAATATATGCAGCTGGCGATTTGGCCGATCCGCACGGAACGCACAAAGTATGCCTGGATGCTATTTTAGAATCTGTAAAACGCTTAAATGATAAACCATTTATGGCCGATTGCTGGGTGTGGCTATACCGCGGAGCATGGCAAGAATGGGGCATCGACGAAATTGAAATGGCCGTGCCTATGAGCCCGGGTCAAGTATTGGAAAAGCGCCATGGGATTTTTAAGCACCAATCGCAAAAAGATGGTGTGGTATTTCAAGGAAGTGATAGCCGAGAATTTTGGCAACGTGCCGAAGACAGAAACCGTGAAACGGCCGAGATTTATAATCAGCTAGGTTTGGCACATTACGCAGCCATGGAGGCTTTTGTAAGGTGGAAGTTTTAAAATAATGATATTATGGAAACAATAGCTGGCATTAAGCCATCCAGTTTTAAAATAGAGGAAATCGCATTGGTAAAAAACAATATTGCTTACTGTCGGTTTTTAAATTGGATTTCGGGAGAGTTTGATTTATTTCTTAAGAACGAAGAATCTAATACTTTAAAAGTATATTTTCCCAATGGATGGTTTAGTGTGGGTTGTTTTGAAAACCAAGATGGTAAAATAAGTGCCGTATTGAACGTGGAAGGCAAATCGAAAGCAGCTTGTTCGAAAATAATGAAACGGATTCTTTCAATCCATAAGCACATCTGTAGGTTTCATGATGATTAGTTTAGGAATATTTTCAAAATTTCAGAAGGAATTTCATCACTGGGATTAAAGTAGTTTGAGTCCATATAATCCAGTATAGAGCGGTACAGTTGTTTGGCTTCTGGCAAGTGCAAGTTGCTTTGTAGTTGAGCCATGCAGACCAACAATTTACCGTCATTAATCTTAAATTCAAAAATGAGGCCCAATTTGTGGTTGCGTTCCAAATTGTCAATTATCTGCACAACGGGGCGGTAATTTTTCGCTGTATCATCAAGAATTAGCGAATTGGAATTTTTTATGATGGAAAACCACTGCCAGTTGGTGTGGAAATCTGTGGGAAAGCTATTGAAAATCGGGTGTTCAGGATTGGTTAGAAGCCCCAATGTTCCGGGCGATACAGGTTTATTTGCATTTTTGCTAATGGCCTTGAACATGCCGTAATTCCAAAATTCTGGCGGAAAGTGGCCCGGTAAGCTCGATGCTTTTACGTCTTCGGTTTTTGGAAATAATAATACTTTTGAACCGTTTTTCAGTTTGGTTAAAATTTGTTCGTCTAAACGGTTTGTAATTATAATGTTTTTTGGGGCTGCGGTGTTTATCTGTTCGGGATACACCCAAAAATGGTGCGAATTCGAGTATTCGGTTTTAGGAATATAGGTTTTAAGTGATAATTTTTCGGCCTTTTTTATGTTTGAAAGCAACACATTTATACTGCCAATTTCGCTTATTCCGTTTTTAATGTCCGTTGTGTAAAAACGGCCTTGTTTTAAAACTGAACCATCCTGTTTTTCTATGTTCCAGTAAATGGAATCGGAAATTGTAGTGTTTGAATAATTGGCTATTTTCAATTTTGCCTTAAAATGTTCATTGGAAGTGTAACAATATTTTGAAAATTCCGGTAGCAGGGTAATAGCATTGCACGATTGTTTCCATGTTTTTGGGGTCACTACATTTTTGCTGTCCATAAAAGCATCCAGAACGCCCACTAAAGCTGTGCCCTGTCCGGGAAAATCCTGTAAGTCTAAAAGTTGAAACCCGGCCATGCCTTTTGTTCGTAACGCGGCTTCCATTTCAGCTTTATAACAAAGTGCACTCCATGCGCCCGAAGCTTTTTGAAACAAACTATCCATGTTTGCCATGCCCGATTTCTCAAGACGCTTTCGGAAAACATCCAAATTCCAAGGTTTTAAAACACCGGTGTATTTTTTAATTTCCTTGTAATGGGGGTAAATTTGATATTGCCCAATTTCGTGGCTGATAATTGGAAGGTTTAGGTTTGATACGGCATAATTGAAGTTTATTTCGGAGGAAGGTGTTGTGGTATTTAAAATGCCGCCATCATGGGCGTCGGCAAAGGCGTGTGTCAATCGGGTGTGGCCCTTTGGGGTGTTCCCGTTTTTAGGGATGCGGGCGCCAACAAAAAACTCGGCATAGCTTGCTGGCTCCATGTAGCCAATGTTGTTGTTGGAACCCATAGTGTATAAAGGTCTGGAATCTTCTTTTTTTAATTCCTGCATAATGTTTTCAATCTTGTTGTGGCCGCCCCAAATTTCGTTTCCGGGCGAAAACATAACAAACGAAGGGTGATTGCCGTAGGCCTTTAGCATAGCAAGTCCTTCGTCTTTTAGTTGTTGTGCTATGGTGTCTGTTTCCAAACCGCCCCAAAAAGGGAGTTCGGCCTGCAGATAAATACCCTCTTGGTCTGCTGCCGTAAAAGCGGCTTCTGGCGGACAATAGGTGTGAAAACGGTAGTGGTTAATGCCGTAAGATTTTGCAATTTGGTAAACCCGAACCCAATCTTCAACGTTCATGGGCGTATGGCCCGTTAGTGGAAAAACCGCAGCATCATGTTTGCCCCTTAAAAAGGTTTTGCGCCCGTTTATTGTAAACTGTGTGCCGCTTACGGCAAATTTACGCATGCCGAACGAAGTGGTTTGGGCGTCTTTATCATTTCCGTTAGAAATGATGGTTTTTAGTTGGTAAATGGGCTGTTGGTATTCGTCCCATAAAGCGGGGTTTTCGCTAAACGTGTAGGATAATTGTATTTTCGATTTGAAATTGACCGTCTGCTTTTTCGATTTTAGTTTTGTTGTTTTGCCATTTGAAATTTTTTCGAGTTGAAGCTCAATTTCAAATTCGCTGTAATGGTTTGGGTTTTCAATTTCTAGTTCAAGATCGAACTTGTTTTTGTCAATATTGGGAGTAATTTGAAGATTTGAAATATGTGTTTTTGGTAAAGCTTCCAGGTGTATTTTTCCAATAATGCCGTTCCAATTGGTTTGTGTGTCGTCTGAATAAATATGAACATTTCCGTAGGGTGTCAATTCCAATCGGTTATCGATTGAAATGGTAATGTAGTGTGTGCCGGGGCTTAAATATTTTGAAACATCAAAAACTTGGGGCGATTGTAATAATTTGGATGATCCAATAAAAAAATCGTCAATCCAAATTTTTGATGTTTTGGTGCGTTCTAAAAATAACTGTATGTGTTTGTCTTTTAAGTGCTCTGGAATAACTACTTTTTTTCTGTACCATGCTACACCTTGGTAAGTATAAGCTCTGTTGAGGTGGGTGGTAACGGTATCTGCATTGGCAAATCCTTTTTTGTTGGAGTCGGTAGTGCCGGGCAGAAAAACCGAATCGGTAAAATGGGTTTTGTACCAATGTTTTTCGGTACCTATGTTTAACGTGTCCAGAGCAAATTGCCATTGCCCTTTAAGGTTAATATGTGTCCTGTAATTTTCCGGTTTTGGTTTACAGGAAAAGCATAGAACGACTAAAAAAAACAGATGTACAGTTTTCATTTAAGAAAAAAAAAATTAGCTATTTCAGTGTTACCATCAAAACGTCGTGTGGTGCTATTTTAGCTTTTAATATGGCAGAAGTGTCTCCTAGGTCTTTGTGGTTGAATACGTCCCTGATTTTAAAAACCGTGGTCTTCATATCAACATAACGCCCGTTTACATCATCGCCAATATTGTGTTTCTGCCAATTGTGGTTTAGTTCTACAGGTTGGTCTGTCATATTAACAAATGTCATGGCCCATCCGTTGTTTTCAAGTGGTTTTAGCCAAATTTCCAAATTGTTTTCGTTGGAAAATCGGAAGCCTTGTATGCCCAATTTATCTTGGTTTATTGAAATAACTTCTTTGTTGGTGAGGGTTTTTATGGTTTCTTTTGATGCTGCTCTCAGGTCGTTGCCCATAATAAGGGGAGAGGCCAGCATGCTCCACATGGCAAAGTGGCTGCGGTCTTCGGCATCGGTCATGCCATTGCCAACTTCCATCATATCGAAATCGTTCCAGCCGTTTGGGCCAGAGGCGTTTCGGATGTCTTTTCGCATGTTGATTATTTTCCATATTCCTGAAGAGGCCCAAGAACCATGGCCCACTTCGCAGTCCCAGCAATTAATAATGTCTCCTGTTACCCGCCAAAGCTGGCCTATGTTTTTTGCCCATTCCCAAGGTTTGTTGTCGCCCCATTCGCAAATGCTGAAAACCACAGGCCTTCCAGCTTTATAAAGGGCGTCTCGCATGGTTGTATATGCGCTTTCGGCGTTCAGTTTGTCGGTATCGCACCAATCGTATTTTAAATAATCAACGTTCCATGATGCATAGGTGCGGGCATCTTGGTATTGGTGTCCGCGACTTCCGGGGTAACCGGCACAGGTTGTTGCTCCTGCGCAGTTGTAAAGTCCGAATTTTAGCCCTTTGGAGTGGATGTAGTCTGCCAGAGCTTTCATGCCACTGGGGAATTTTTCTGGGTCAGCAATTAAATTTCCGTTGGCATCGCGCTCTTTGGCCATCCAGCCGTCATCCAGAACAATGTACTCATACCCGGCATCTTTTAGGCCGAGTTCAACAAATTTATCTGCGATGTCTTTTACCAGTTGTTCGTTAATATCCGTTCCAAAAGTGTTCCAACTGTTCCAGCCCATAGGAGGGGTGGGAGCTAAGTTTTCAAATTTTTGGGCATTACAGATTATTGAAATAAATGCTACGATTAAGGTTGTTGTTGTTTTCATGATTTTTTTGAATAAAAAAGAACCCATAAATAAGGTTACAGGCTCTTTTTAATTAAACTAACTCTAATACAAACTTTAAACTATTTTATAAAACCTACGCTATCTACGTAAACGGTACCAGCGCTTCCGGTAAATTCCTGAATAACGAAATCGCCCAATGGACTATTTATATCGCCCGACAAGTTTGCGACAGGTATTAAATAATCGGTCCAAACGCCTTCGGCAATATGGATGTCACTTTTGCTATCGCCATCCCAGTCCATATAAATCCTAACGGTAGTATTGGTTTCTCCGTAAAAGGAGATTTTTAGATATGAATATTCAGAAAGCACAATGGGGTTGTTAAAAGGGTCGTTGCTTAAATTCATGTATAATGCATCCCAACCGTTAAAAACGAGTTTTTCTGAAAGAACACCATCTCTAGCTTGTTCGTCTGATGGTTCGTGTACGGGGCACCAGCTCCAATCGTTAAATAATTCCGATTCTTCAAACAAAGGGTAGTCTGAACCATAAACCACAGATGCGATAGCTGTGCCTCCGGGTGTGGTAACAAAAATGTTGCCTTTTGGAGGTACGGCATCGGGGACCTTAACAGTAATGTTTTCTTCGTCATACGAAATAATCTCACCAATTACAGTGTCGTCAGTGCCATTTTCCATGGTTCCGAATTTTACTTCTTCCAGATTGTTAAAATCTTGTCCCGTTATGGTAACAGTTCCACCTCCTATCAATGCTAAGGGGTACTTGGTTATGGTAGGGAAGGGTTGCCCTATTATAAAATGGGTGGCTGTTGTGCCAAATTCGGTTTCAACTGCTATTTCGTTTGGTGTACTATCGTTAGAGTACGGAATCCCTGTGGGGAGTACAATAAATATCTGGTTATTTGTGGTTAAAGTCGTATTGAAATCTATTTCAACACCATTAACAACAATTTTTTTGGTAGTGGCTAAACCTGTTCCCCTAATTAAATAGCTTATGCCCGAATAACCAGTAGTGGTAAGCGAATCTAGTGGTGCGCTGTAATCTATGGGTTCATTTTCAGAAGGCCTGGTATAGGTGTATTTGTAAACTCCCGATATTTCTAAATTTTCTTCGTTGGAACTATCGGAATCTGAGTCGCAGGAATAAAATAACCCCATGAATAGCCCGCCAAATAGTAAGGCTGACAATAATTTTATTTTTAAATGTTTCATGATGTTTTTTTTGTTAATTGAAGTTGTAGGGTTCAACCTCTGTTAGTTTAGGGTTTTTAAGTAAATCTTCAGCCGGGTAGGGCAGCAACAAGTTGTTTGCCGAAATGGTAATGTGTTGCTCTGTGTACCTATCGCCCCTGTTTTGCGCCTCTAAAATGGCTTTAGCTTGGCTAAATGGCAAGCGGCCTAGATCAAAATAGTAATCGCCTTCGCAGGCCAATTCCGCTCTTCTTTCTTTAAAAATGTCTTCAAAAGAAATTTCGGAAACCGATGGCAACCCGGCCCGATTGTGTACAGCATTGAACGATTTTAAGGCGGCAGGATCGCTGGTGGTTCCAGATTGGCCGCCTAGTATGGCTTCGGCATGTATCAATAACAGTTCGGCATAACGCATCATGTAGGTGTTCATGCTGCTTTCGCCGTTAAATTGCGGATTGAATTTTCCTGTAATGGGCAGGTTTTCCTTGCCAATTACATATTTTTTCAACCCGGCACCAGAGTTGTGGGCTTCGTACTCCAACTCGAACGTGTATCCTTGTAGAATGGGTGCGCCCAAGTCGAGAGTTTCTGCATAGCTTAGGTTGGGGTAATAATCACCGGGAAGCATAAAGGTTTCTTTTCTTCTTCGGTCTCCAGGAACAAAGACGTTGTTTATTAGGTCTTGCGAAGGTGCTATTTGTCCTGAGTAAGTGGTTTCTACCAATCGGTTTTCGGGTGCGAATAGTGTATTGGTAAAACTTCCGTCAAAATATGTTCCATCACCGGTCCATTGCCATGCAAAAATCGATTCTTCGTTATTGTTATTTTTTTGAAGAAATAAATCGGCAAACGACATGTTGGGAAGTTCTGGGCCGCCCAATAATTTAAACTCACCGCTGTTAATCACTTGTTCGGCCAAAACCTTGGCTTCTGCATACCTTTTTTGGTATAGGTAAACCTTGGCTAAAAGGGCTTTTGCCGAACCGCTTGATACATGGGCGTTTTCGGCATAGTTAGAGCCTCGGGTTTTGCTTCTTAAGTTATCGATAGCAAAGAGTAAATCGTTTTCAATGAAAGTGTAAACGTCTTCAACCGGGTTGCTTGGGATAACAAAATTTTCGGAGTAATCGGCATTGTTTTCAATAATGGGTACATTGCCCCAAAGCCTCACTAGCATAAAGTATGAAAAAGCCCTGATAAAACGGCATTCGCCCAAAGCATTGTTCAGAGCTTCGCCGCTTACTTCTGGCCCTACGCTTTTTGGTAGGTTGTTAAGGTAAGCGTTGCTGTTGGCAATGGCGCCGAAGCAAGATCGCCAGGCGTCTGATATGAAAGATTGCGAACTGGTATAGCTTAAATCGGTAAAGAGTCCAAAATCATTGTAAGGCCCAGCGTACATATTGCCCGAAATAACATCGGTAATGCCATAAAAAGCCGATTTGTTGAGGTTGAACCAAACTAGGCCGTATAGCCCGTTGGTGGCGTTATCAACCTTTTCGTCAGAATTGTAATAATTGCCCATGGTAGGCGCACCTTCAGCCGGAACGTCAATAAAATCTTCTGAACAGGACGATGTGATGGCCAACGTTAAAACCAACGAAAGCATCCAATTCATTTTTGTTATTTTTATAAGTTTCATAGTCTTTAATTTTTTAAAATTCAACATTGCAACCAATGGAGATTAATCGAGGTGTAGGGTAGCGTCCATTATCAACCCCTGTTATTAGGGCATCTTGGTTGAACGAGCCAACTTCGGGGTCGTAACCAGAGTAGTCTGTAATAGTGAACAGGTTTTGTGCCGATGCATATATCCTAAGTTTAGATAACTTTATTTTAGAAATAATATCTACGGGTAACGAATAGCCCAAAGTGACATTCTGCAGCCTCAAATATGATCCGTTTTCAACAAAACGGGTCGATACCGCATTGTTGATATGGTTGTAGGTTGATGGCCTTGGAAGCGTGGCGTTGGTGTTGTTTTCAGAATAAAAATTAGCTGCTTCAGCAAAATAATTGGTGCCCAAATAGCTGTTTAGCGTGCCCGATAATCTGGTTAGGTTCATTAAATCATTACCTTTTGAGCCTTGTATAAAGATAGATAATTCTATGTTTTTATAGTTAAAAGTATTGGTAAATCCATAGGTGAATTCTGGATTTGGGTCGCCAATGGCTACCATATCGTTGTTGTCTATTTTACCATCGTTATTTTGGTCTTTGTAAATAACGTCTCCTTTTTGGAAATTAGGCAAAAGGGAGTTCGTGCCATCAACCAGTGGCACTTGGTTGTTCGATGTGTCGGTATGCCCGTAAGTCAATAGGTCATCATCGGTTCTGTAAATCCCCAATGCCTCATA
Source organism: uncultured Flavobacteriaceae bacterium (assembly GCA_964653155.1). Lineage (GTDB taxonomy): Bacteria > Bacteroidota > Bacteroidia > Flavobacteriales > Flavobacteriaceae > Flavisericum. The sequence goes on from CAZZDI010000011.1 coordinate 19,480, forward strand.
GCCTACGTAAGACCCAATAGGAAGTCCTTCTTGGGTTCTTGAAACCGAAACCGTATTGTATGCCAATGTTCCCATGGTTTTAACAATATTAAGGCCGGCCATATCGGTAACCGTATTTTTATATTTGGTGAAATTTAGACTGGAATTCCAGGAGAAATTTTTTGAAAATTGATTTTTGTAGCCTACGGTAAATTCCAATCCTGTATTTTCCATGCTTCCTAAGTTGAAATATGGAGGGTTTATACCGCCTTCATAATCGCCGCCTCCAGATAGAAATAACGGCAACGGCACTTGGTAAAGAAAATCTCTTGAAACCTTTTTGTACCAATCGATTGTGGCGGAAAACTTGGAGTTGAACATGGTAAAGTCAAGACCAATATTGGTTTGTTCTTGGGTCTCCCATTTTAAATCTTTGTTCGGTGTGTTTGAAGGCAGAAACGAGTTGCCCATTGAGCTGTTTACCAAGTGTAGATTGGAGTCGTACAAGTTATTGCCTATTTGGTTGTTTCCTGTTTCGCCGTAGCCAAATCTAAATTTAATATTGTCGATGTGCTTTTTTGTGCCGCTCATAAAACTTTCGTTTGAAAGCTTCCAGGAAGCGCCTATAGATTTGAATACGCCCCATTTGTTGCCTACAAAAAACTTTGAAGAGCCATCTGTTCTTATGGCGGCAGAAACACCGTATTTGTTATCATAATCGTAAACAAGTCTGCCTAAATATGAAGAAAGGGTTTGCGTACCAGAATACACGCCGCTTATAACAGCTTCGGCCAAATCAGAACCAGATAGTTCTTTGTCGCTATTGTCCTTGTAGCCATGGGCGGTTATGGAGTAGCCTTCCCAATGCCCGCGGTTGGATTCTTGTACAGCTAATAAAGTGATGTCGTGTTTGTCTAGCTTGGTTTTGTAAGTTAGCATGTTTTTTAAGTTCCAAGAATTGAACCTTGATGGGTTTTGGTATAGATTGGCATAATCTTTTACGGCATTGCCCAAATCGTACATGGGGTCAAACCTTTTGCTTAAATTGTTTTCGGTATATCCGCCAAGCTCAAATCTGTAATCCAGCCCTTTTGCAATGCTTATTTCGGTATAAAAATTACCTGAATAATTTTTCCTCACCAATTTGTTGGAACCCAACAAGGTTACCGCTACGGGGTTTACAAATGAAGTGTTTCCGCCAGAAGGAGGCCCAGCAAAAGCACCTGTTAAATCGCGCACAGGTACATCTGGCGTACTTAGCAATGATGTGGCGATTACACCGTTGAACTGGCCGTTAAGGGTTAGTTTTTCGTCGGTTTGCGCACCACTCAAATAAGCGCCAATTTTGATGAACTTATTAATGTCGGCATTGATGTTTAAACGTACATTGTATCTTTTAAAACCAGATTCAATTACAATACCATCCTGTTTCAGTTGTCCTGCCGAAAGGTAATAATTGATGCCTTCCTTGCCGCCAGAAAATGAAAGTTGATTAGAGGTCATGATACCGGTTCTGAAAATTTCGTCTTGCCAGTTGGTGCCTTCTCCCAAGGCTGATGGATTGGCAAATTCAACCCGTAAAGGAACATCATAAACTTGCGATAAAGCATTTTGATGAGCGGCATATTCACTTAAGTTCATTGGGCTAAGGGTTTTTGGGATGCTGCTGAATGATGTTGAATGATCGAAAGACACTTTTCCCGTGCCTTTTTTTCCGGATTTTGTGGTTATTATAATAACTCCGTTTGAACCTCGTGAACCATAAATGGCCGTTGCCGAGGCGTCTTTTAAAATATCAATGGATTCAATGTCGTTAGGGTTAATGACAGCGAGCGGACTCATGGCAATGTTCCCGGCGTTCGAGAAGTTCGATTCGCCAGCCACGTTTCTTCCGGAGGTAGATGAATTTCTTGCATCTCCAGAAACCGGTACACCATCAATAACATAAAGCGGTTCGTTGGTGCCGGTTAAAGATGAAACGCCTCTAATTTTTACCGAAACGTTACTGCCCGGTTGCCCAGAGTTGTTGTTGATAACTACCCCGGCAGCTTTACCTTGCAACATCTGATCAAACGAAGCAACTTTAAGGTCCTTAATATCTTCAGCCTTTACTGATGAAATGGCACTGTTTACATCACTTCTTCTTTGTGTGCCGTAGCCTATCACAACCACTTCGTCCAAGCCTTCGGTGCGTTCTTTTAAAACAATGTTGATAACGTTTTGGTTGGTAATTTTAACTTCTTGGGGTTCAAAACCTAAAAAGCTAAAAGATAAAGCGGCATTATTACTGACTTCTAAGCTGTAGTTTCCGTCAAAATCTGTAACGGTGCCGTTGTTTGTGCCTTTTTCAAGTACGGATACACCCGGAAGAGAGAGTCCGCTGGCGTCTTTTACAACCCCGCTTATTTGGGTTTTTGCCGTTTGTGCCAAGTTAATTTGGCAAATCAAGAAAAGTACGAGTGGTAAAAAGCATTTTAGGCCACCATACAAATTCTTAAGGATTGTTTTTTGCATGTCTTTCTAGTGTTAGTAGTTTAATTGATAATTTAATGGCTAATTAAGTTGGGTATTAGCCATATGGTTTTAGTGGAATCAAAATTATGCTAAAAGTCAAGTTGTCGTTAATATTATTTTGTCAAATACCTAAAAAATATTTTCGAAAAGTATGTGTAGGGGAAGTTTTTGTGAGTTTAAATTGGTTTTTTTTGATTTTTGACTTGTTTTGTCAATACAAATAATAATATTAGTTTGTATAAAATGATAAATTAGTATTATAAAATTCTCTTAATGCCCGAAAATTCGTTTTTGTATTGGCTAGGCGTGCATTTTTTTACTTTTTTGAAAATTCTATTGAAGTTGGCAATGTTGTTGAAGCCACAATCAAAGGCGATTTCGGAGATATTGGTGTCTTTTTCAATCAGTCTGATGGCTGCAAAGCCTACGCGAACATCGTTAACATAGTCAACAAATGTTTTTCCGGTTCGCTTCTTGATGAATCTGTTAAAGGAAACTTGGCTCATGTTGACGAGCTCTGAGACTTCGGCAAGCGTTATTTTTTTGTCGTAATTGTCCTGAACGTATTCGTACACTCTTTTTATTTTGTCGCTGTTTTCAAAGCTTTCACGCTCTACGGTGTAGGTTGAGAGTAGTTTTTGGTTCCTGGAATTGGCTAGGTCGTAAAGTATCGATATGAGTTCCAGGAAATAATCCATGCCCCCAAGTCGCGATACTTCAGATATTCTTCCGTAAATATCAGATGTGGTTTTTTTTGAGAATAATATACCATGAACCGATCGGTCCAGCATATCTTTAATGGGTTTCATTATGGTTCTTGACAAGAGCTTGTCGTCAAAAAGGTCTTCGTGAAACTGAATGGTTATTTCGTGTATGTTTTTGTTTTTGCAGTTATGGGTAAGCCAGCCGTGGTGTAGGTTTGGGCCAATCATAACCAACTCAAGGTCTTCTATTTCATCAACATGGTCGCCAACGACTCTTTTTACGCCTTTGCCGTTTACAATAAGGTTGATTTCGCATTCCGGATGGAAGTGCACCGGGAAATCAAACTCGCTTTTGTTTCTGTCAAAAACCAAAAAACTGTCTTCTGCGGTAAGCGGCGTTATTTCTCTGTGTACGTTTTTAATGGGGTTCATAGAAATTAGTAATTATATTTTGTTATAATGATAAAATAGTATCACAAATATAGGTCTTTTTATGTATAATTTTGAACCGTTAAATTTTTGTTATTGAAAATTATCATTTTTATTGTAAAAAAATAACAGTTTTACTAAATTGAATGAAGACTTTTTTATGACTAACCTAAATAGAATTGCAATAGTCTTACTTTTTCTGGGGGTGTTTTCGTGTAAACCTTTGTATGATTCTGAATATAAAAAACCCAAATTGGTTGATGGCAAAGCGACGAGAGCCTTAAAAGAAATGCACAAAAAGCTTTACTACGTTTCAAAAAGAGGTTTTGCCATAGGTCACCAGGATGCGACATCGTATGGTATAGGCTGGAAGCAGGCCGATTTTCCCGGTCAGCCTAAAAGTGATGTCAACGATATGGTAAACGATTTTCCTGCGGTTTACGGATTTGATATCAGCAAAATAGAGATTAGCCAAGTAAATAATATAGATGGAGTGCCTTTTGAAACGATGAAAGCGTCTATAATCGATGCACACAAAAAAGGCGGGATTATTACAATAAGTTGGCATGCCGATAACCCGGTTACAGATGGTGATTCGTGGGACAAAACACCTGCGGTAAAAGAAATAATAGGTGCGGGCGATTATGTTGAAAAATTTGATTCATGGCTTGAAAAAGTGGCCGTATTTTTAAAGTCTTTGAAATACAAGGGGAAGCCTATTCCTATACTTTTTAGGCCTTATCACGAAATGAACGGTAGTTGGTTTTGGTGGGGACGTCCAAATTGTAATTCTTTGGAATATGTGCAATTATGGCGAAATACGGTATATGCGTTGCGAGACAAGCACCAATTACACAATTTACTTTATGTGTATTCGCCTAATAAATTGGGGGCAAGTGACGATTATATGGATTGGTACCCTGGTGACGGTTTCGTGGATATTTTGGGTATTGATATTTATGATTTTAATAATGCAAATGAATATGTTACGGCATTAAATCACGATTTAAACATTGTAAAAAATATTTCGCATACAAAAAACAAACTATATGCATTTACCGAAACAGGGTTGGAGGCCATTCCAACCAAAAACTGGTTTACAGAAGTATTGTATCCGCATATAGAAAACTCGGGTATTGCATGGGTTCTGTTTTGGCGCAATCATACAAAAAAACACCATTATTTACCTTATAAGGGGCATGTTAACGAAGAAGATTTTAAAGCGTTTAAGCAATTGCCCAAAACCTTGTTTTTAAAAGATATCAACTAAATAAAAGCTATACCACCTCCATTATGGAATTACTTCATTCACTCGATATTGCCATTATACTTATTTACTTAATAACAGTTATTGTTATTGGTTTGGTGCTTAGAAAAAGAGCCCAAAAAAGTAAGGATGATTATTTGCTGGGCGGAAAAAGCATTCCGTGGTACATGTTGGGATTATCTAACGCATCAGGAATGTTCGATATATCCGGTACCATTTGGTTGGTAACCATCATGTTTGTTTATGGTATTAAAAGTGCTTGGATTCCTTGGCTATGGCCGGTTTTTAACCAAATTTTTTTAATGGTTTATTTGTCCAAATGGCTTAGGCGTTCAAATGCAACAACGGGTGCCGAATGGATTAACACCCGATTTGGTTTTAATAGGGGAGCGAAAATGTCGCACATTATTGTTGTGGTTTTTGCCCTTATCATGTGCTTGGGGTATCTGGCCTACGGGTTTATAGGTTTGGGTAAATTTATAGAGATTTTTATTCCTTGGGAATTAATAAAAGCTTACGTGCCGTTTGCCGTTTCACCCGAATTTGTGCCCCATTTTTATGGTATCATATTTACATGTTTTGCTGTGTTTTATTCACTTTTAGGGGGGATGTCTGGCATTGTGTGGGCCGATGTGGTACAGTTTTTAATCATGACGGTGGCAGCTTTGGTAATAGGTTATTTGGGCTTTGTGGCCATTGGCGAGCATGCGCTTAATGTTCCTAAAGGGTGGTCTAGTCCGTTTTTTGGTTGGGAACTGGATTTGGATTGGAGCACCATTATTCCCGAAGTGAATCAGAAAATTAAAGAAGACGGTTTTGGGCTGTTTACCATTTTCTTTATGATGATGGTTTTTAAGGGCGTTTTGGTGAGTGTTGCCGGTCCTGCACCTACATACGACATGCAAAAAATCCTTTCGTCAAAAAATCCTTCCGAAGCTTCTAAAATGAGCGGTTTCGTTTCAGTGGTGCTTATGCCCATTAGGTATTTGATGATTGCAGGATTCGCCGCTTTGGCACTCGTGTATTATGAAAAATTAGACCTCCTTACGGTTTCGGGTAACATCGATTTTGAATTGATACTGCCAACGGCCATTAAGGAATTTGTTCCCGTTGGGCTTTTGGGGCTGTTGTTGGCCGGGCTTATTGCGGCATTTATGTCAACCTTTGCCGGAACACTAAACGCTGCCCAAGCCTATTTGGTGAACGATATTTATTTGAAATTTAAAAACCCCAACGCCAATACCAAACAAATAAAGTACATGAATTACTTTACCGGCATTGTAGTGGTTTTGGTAAGTATTGTTATTGGCTTGTTTGCCAAAGATGTCAATTCGGTGTTACAGTGGATCGTTTCTGTGCTTTATGGCAGCTATGTTGGTGCCAATATTTTGAAATGGTACTGGTGGCGGTTTAATGGCGAAGGCTTTTTTTGGGGCATGGCATCTGGGCTGTTGGCAGCCGCAATAATTCCGGAGCTGTTTCCCAATGTATTGGGGCTCTATCTATTTCCGGTTCTGTTGTTAATTTCTTTGATAGGAAGCATTGTAGGCACATATTCAGCCCCACCAACAAATGACGATGTACTAAAACAATTTTATAAAAACGTAAGGCCGTGGGGATTCTGGAAACCGGTACACAACAAATTAATGGCCGAAATGCCCAATCTTAAAAAGAATAATGATTTTGGCAGAGATATGTTCAATATCATAATCGGTACAACCGCCCAAACCGCATTGGTGGTTATTCCCATGTATTTGGTCTTTAGGCAAAATATTCCGGTTTACATATCGCTAATTATTTTGGCCATTTGCTTGGTGCTGCTGAAAAAGTACTGGTGGAACACTTTAGACGAAAAATTAGATTAAGCTTTTAGAGCATTAATGGCTGCACTTAAAAAGAGACAAAACAAAGATTGTTGAAAATATTAAAAACAGATGAAATTACACATTACGATGGATCATATTGAAACGATAAAAAAAGATTATTCAGAATTGATTTCTAAAACAAACCAGCCCATTTCTGAATCAAACGGAATTTATAAAAGATACAAAAATCCAATCATTACCGCTGGGCATATTCCGGTACATTGGCGATATGATTTAAACCCAAAAACAAATCCCAACCAATTGGAACGTATTGGTTTTAATGCCACGATGAATTCTGGCGCAATAAAACTAAACAATAAATATATTCTTTGTGTACGTGTTGAAGGAAACGACAGAAAATCGTTTTTTGCCATGGCAGAGAGTCCTAACGGAATTGATCATTTTGAGTTTTGGGACAAACCCTGTGTCATTCCGCAAATAGAAGGAAATCCAGATACCAATATTTACGACATGCGACTGGTAACACATGAAGACGGCTGGATTTACGGTGTTTTTTGCACTGAAAGAAAAGATCCAGACGCGCCATTGGAAGATACCAGTTCGGCCATAGCCAATGCCGGTATTGTACGCACCAAAGATTTAAAATCGTGGGAACGTTTACCCGATTTAATTTCAAGCTCCAGCCAGCAGCGCAATGTAGTTTTGCACCCAGAGTTTGTTAATGGAAAATATGTAGTTTATACCCGGCCGCAAGATGGGTTTATAAGCGTAGGCAACGGTGGCGGTATAGGTTTGGGGTATATTGATGATATGGCCAACCCTGTTGTGCAGGACGAAAAAATCATCAACAATAAAGTGTACCATACTATTTACGAACTTAAAAATGGTTTGGGGCCGGCCCCAATTAAAACAGAACAAGGGTGGTTGCATTTGGCCCATGGCGTTAGGAATACAGCGGCCGGCTTACGCTATACCTTATATATGTTCCTTTCAGATTTAAACGATATTGCCAGGGTAACACACCAGCCAGCGGGATATTTTATGGCGCCATTTAATGATGAAAGAATAGGCGATGTATCAAACGTACTGTTCTCCAACGGTTGGATTGCCGATGACGATGGTACGGTATATATATACTACGCTTCTTCGGATACTAGAATGCACGTGGCTACATCAACTATAGATAAGTTGGTTGATTATTGCATGAATTCACCAAAAGACAAATTTACTTCTGCGGGTTCGGTAAAAAGCATTCTCGACCTAATAAATAACAACCAAGGATTGTATTGATGTTGGATAACTACGGCATACTAAAATCTGAATTGAATTTAGAATTGAACCGAATTTTAACCTATTGGGCCAATAATACTATAGATACAGAACACGGTGGCTTTGTGGGTAAAATTAACCATTATGGGCAAGCAGTGCCGCATGCCAATAAAGGCATTATATTGAATACCCGAATTCTTTGGTCGTTTTCGGCGGCGGCCAATCACTCAAAAAAGCATATCTACCCAAGTGTTTGCCATCGTGCTTTTAAGTATTTGTCAACTTTTTTTAACGACGAAAAACACAAAGGCGTATTTTGGGAACTCAATGTGCACGGGCAACCAATAAACAAACGAAAACAGGTTTACGCACAGGCTTTTGCTATTTATGCACTTTCGGAATATTATATATTTTCTGAAGACGAAACCGCAAAAAAATGGGCTATTGAGTTGTTTCAGCTTATAGAAAAGCATGCAAAAGATGATGCTAAACTTGGATATTTTGAAGCTTTTAATCAAAATTGGTTGCCCATTGAAGACATGCGCTTAAGCGATAAAGACATGAACGCTTCAAAAACCATGAACACGCATCTCCATATTTTGGAAGCCTACACCACATTGTTGAAAATTTACGAAAACGATGGCTTGAAAGCATCTTTAAAAATGTTGGTGGAATTATTTCTTGAAAAATTCCTCAATAAGAAAAACCATTATCATCTGTTTTTTGATGACGATTGGAATGTGTTGAGTAGCACTGTTTCTTTTGGGCATGATATAGAAGCCGCTTGGTTGGTTGTTGAAGCTGCAAAACAGCTTAAAGACAAAACCTTGGTTGAGCAAGCAAATGCAGTAGCTGTTAAGGTTGCCGATACTTTTTTAAATGAAGGTGTTTGCAGTAATGGCGCTGTGCTGAACGAAAAAAACTTAACCACAGGCCACGTTGATAACGATTGCCACTGGTGGCCACAAATGGAAGCCTTGGTAGGTCTAAACTATGTTTTTGGTTTAACTTCCAATTTAAAATACCTCGATGCCTCAGTTAAAATCTGGAACTACACAAAAAAATACCTTATTGACCATCAAAACGGCGAATGGTTTTTCAGAGTAGACAAAAACGGAAACGCTTACACAGAAGAAGATAAAGTAAGTATGTGGAAAGCACCGTACCACACAACAAGGGCTTGTATGATGGTGGCTGGGCATGCCTAAAAAGAAATAACTAAACAGATTAAAATGAAATACCAAAACCTTACGCTGGCCAAGCAAAAACACTTTATAATGTTGTTTGTCGTGGCCTTATTGTTGTCTGGCTGTTCAAAAGATGATATTTCGGAAGAAGAACAAATTATTGACGAGCCCCAACCCGAAGAGGCTTTTGAGCTGCAGCCCGATGAAACCACTCTCTACATGGTAAATCCAAATGCTACAACCGAAACCGTTGCGCTGTTCTACAACCTTAAAACCCTTTCAAAAAGTAAGTTTATAGTTGGGCAGCAGGATGCGTTCCAAAATTTTTATAATAATGATGCAGGAGATTCTGATATTAAGAAAACCACAGGAAGTGATCCAGGTTTATTGGGGTCGGATTTTATGTTTATTACTGATGATAAAAACGATAATACACCATCAAATTGGTTTTATCAACAAGAGCAAATCATAAAATCGGATGCCGTGCAGGCCTACAACAAGGGAATGGTTAATATTTTTAGTTGGCATTTAAGGGAGCCTTACGAAGGCGAACATTTTTACACTTCAGAAATGACCGATTTTCAAAAGTATAATGCAGTGCCCAGTATTTTACCAGGAGGCGAAAACCACGAGTACTATAAGCAAAAACTCGAAAAAGTGGCTCAAGTGGTTCAAAGTATGGTAGGGAACGATGGTAAATTGATTCCCGTTATATTTAGGCCTTTCCATGAATTTGATGGTAACTGGTTTTGGTGGGGAAAAGCCTATTGCACAGCACAACAATACATTGCGCTTTGGCAGTTTACCGTACAATATTTAAGAGATAATTTGGGGGTGAACAATATGCTTTTTGCTTTTTCGCCCGATAACAGTTTTAATTCTGAAGCCCAATATTTAGACCGATACCCCGGTGACGAATATGTTGATATTTTGGGCATGGACAATTATGGCGATTTAAATAACCAAGGGCAGGTTGGTGTAGATAGGGCGAACCAAAAGCTGAAAATCATTTCAGATTTGGCCATTGAAAAAGTTAAGATAGCGGCATTTACCGAAACGGGTTATTTTGTAACGCCCGGCGAAAACAGTCCTATAGCCAATTTCTACTCAAAAAACTTATACGATGCCATTACACAAAACAACACCGAAATTGGTTTTATGATGTTTTGGTACAACTCACAAAATACCTATTGTACGCCTGTTCCGGGGTTGCCTGACGCGTCCGATTTTGAGGCATTTGCCAATAAACCCAAAACTGTACTGCAAGACCAGTTGCCCAATATGTACACATTGCCAAACTAACTAAAAACAGCCAACAATGAAACTAAAAAAAATCATCTTTCTTGTTTTAATATCTGTGGTACTTTCAGCATGTAAAAGTGCCCAATATAAAAGAGCCGTTAAAAATGTAGATATAAAACCTATCAGCATAAAAAATGGCCAATTCTTTAAAGGCGAGCAACCGTATTATTTTATTGGTGCCAATTATTGGTATGGGCCGTTAATTGCCGCAAAAAATATAGGAGATAGAAACCGATTGGTTAAAGAGTTGGATTTAATGAAAGAAGTGGGTATTGACAATTTGCGGATTTTGGTTGGTGCGGAAGGTGATGGAGGAGAATCGAAAGTTTACCCAGCTTTGCAACCCGAACAAGGAGTTTATAACGAAGATTTGTTGGACGGATTGGATTTTTTGTTGGCCGAAATGAGAAAGCGGAACATGTACGCCGTACTGTATTTGAACAACAACTGGATTTGGTCCGGGGGCATGTCTGAATATTTAAAATGGAACGGTTACGGCGATGTGCCAAATCCGTTTATGGAACAGTATTCTTGGGATGAGTACATGAATTATACCAAACAATTCCACAGTTGCAAACCCTGTAAAGAAGCTTATTTTAATCATATAAAATTTATAATTGGGCGAAAAAACACCTATTCGGGCATTAAATATGTTGAAGACCCCACGGTAATGTCGTGGCAAGTGGCCAACGAACCAAGAGTGTTAATGACGCCTGATCACGAAACTGCTTTTGCGGAATGGCTGGACGAAACAGTAAATTTAATAAAAACCTTGGCACCCAACCAATTGGTGTCAACAGGAACCGAAGGGAAACACGGTTTTTTACAGGATATGGACATGTTTAAAAGATTGCATGCCCATAAAAATATCGATTATTTAACCATGCACATGTGGCCAAAAAATTGGGGTTGGTACAATATTAATAATGAAAAAGCATCAACACAAACGTCAATTAAAAAGGCATATGCTTACATAGACGAACATTTGGTTACGGCAAAAGAGTTGAACAAACCCATCGTGATGTCAGAGTTTGGTTTTCCGCGCGAAAAGGAAAGTTTGTCGCTAAACGCTTCAGTTGAAAACAGAAATACGTTTTACCAAGCCATTTTTAATAGAATTGTTGATAGCCAAAAAGAAAACGATATTTTGGCAGGATTGAATTTTTGGGGCTTTGCGGGTTACGCAAAAACTAATCCCGAAAACGGTAAATGGAAACGAGGTGACGACTTTACAGCCGATCCACCACAAGAGCCACAAGGTCTTAATTCGGTTTTTGCAAGTGATGCTTCAACCTTAAAATTAATTAAGGAAACCAATCAAAAAGTAGCTGAATAGTCATGTAAAGAGACCGCCTAAAGAGCAACTGTAGTCAATTTTCTTTTTGTAATTAAAAAAGCTGAAAAGCGACTTACGTGGCTTAACAGAACTTTTTAAGGTTATTGCGCCATTATAACGATATAGCTAAATCTGCATAAAATGTCATGTTGACGAAGGAAGCATCTCATTTATACTTTTATAGATTCTT
>CAZZDI010000012.1:0-4959 GCA_964653155.1 uncultured Flavobacteriaceae bacterium
GAAACATGAAATTTCGGCAACTGGGTTTTTCGTGGCCATTGGGCACAAACCAAATACCGATATTTTTAAAGGATTTTTGAATTTAGATGAAACGGGATACATCATTAACGAGCCCGGAACATCAAAAACTAACGTTGAAGGTGTGTTTGTTTCTGGTGATGCAGCCGATCATGTTTATCGTCAGGCAGTTACCGCGGCAGGTACGGGATGTATGGCTGCTTTGGATGCTGAACGCTATTTAGCAGCGAAAGATTCTAGTTTTGAAGTGTCAACATCTACTTATAATTAAATAGAACTGATTAAAATAAAAAGCCGAAGCAATTGCTTCGGCTTTTTTTATTTGGTTTTAATTGAATTTAAACCGCCAGGGGCACCACAAGTTGCTTTTTAAATTCATTTGGTGTAATGTCGTATTTTTCCTTGAAAATTTTCGAGAAATAACTTCGGCTGGTAAAGCCAATGGTATAAACAATTTGCGATATGTTAAGGTCGGTAGTGGTAATTAAATCGCGGGCCACCTCAAGCCTTACGTGCCTAATATATTCGGTCACAGTTCTTTTGAACAAAAATTTAAATCCATCTTGCAATTTGGCTTGCGATAGGCCAGATTCTGTTGCCAAATATTCCAAAGAATAATCTTTCGAGGGATTTTTTAATATAGTCTGCGCCAATTGCCTAATGATAATAAGCTCGCTTTTAATGAGCGAAGTAGGTAAAGGCACGCCTTGCTGCAGTTTGTTGTGCTGTTGTATGTGCAGCGTTAAAATCTCGTACACAATGGCTTCAATGTTAAGGATTCTAACCATGCCTTTTGTTTTAATGTTCCATAGCCGTTTTACGTGGTCGGCCATTTTTAAGTTTAGCGTACCGTAATGTCTGTAGCGGTTTTCATGGTCGGTATCAACAAAAATTTCATAAAGTTTTTTGTTGAGGGTAGATATGTTGGTAGTGCGTTTCTTTAAAAATTGCTTTCGAACAATTTGTATGATGTTGATTTGTAGATTGACATCCTTTGGAAACTCTAAATAGTTAACGCCACCTGTTTTATTTGTGTAAATAAGCGACTGGAACTGCTCTATTTCTTCACCTTGGTTGTCTGCTTTAAACTTGTGTGTAAAACCGCCTTTTAGAGGGTAAACAAACCGAATGGGGTTAAAGTTTGATGCGTGTATTTGTAAGCGTACATTATCGCTAAAAGTAATATTGTAATCCAACAGGCTAACACCCCAATCAAAAGGAATAAAACGAATGGTGCCATTGGCTTTGTCGTTGTTTACAGTTAAACAACATTCGCTCCATTTTTCATCTATTACACCTCCAATGTGCTTTTGTATTTCTTGTAGAACTTCTTTAGTATTGTCTGCAATAATTTCAATTTCTGTCATTTTTTAGAAGTGTTAGCTTAAAGCGATGTATATTATTTACGTAAGGCTTCGTTTTTTTAGACGGCCAATAGGCGTTAAAAGAACTAAAGTTAACATTATTTTAGGCTTTTAAGTGTTGCATGGTTGAAAAAAGTACAATTAAAAATCATTTGAGTTAATTCTTGATTTGAATAGACAAATCAAGTTGTTGGAAATAAGGTAGTTTTGATAGAAATGAATTGCGATGAACACCTATACCGAAAAAATTGAAGGGCAATTAATTAACTTATTGGAAAAAACACAAAATACAGCGCATGGCTTTAAAATGGCGGCCAATAATGTAGAAAACTTGGCCCTAAAATCTTATTTCAAACTCAAAGCTCAAGAGCGTCATAGCTTTGGTGACGAGTTAGAATTGGAGATTAAGCATTACCATTATCCAACAAAAAAACTAAAAAGCAATATGATAAGGGCTTGGATGGATGTTTGTGCCATTATTTCGTTTGATGACGAAGAGTCGATGTTGGAAGAAACCATTAAAGGAGAAAAAGCAGCAATAAAAGAATATGATGATATTTTGAGTAATGAAAAACTGCCAGTAAGTACCAAATCAATTATAATATCGCAAAAAAATAAAATAAAAAGAGGACTGTCCAGATTTAGAACTCTGGAAGAATTGTTCTGAAAAATATAAACATATATTGGTTGGTTATTAAGGCCTTGGCAAAAATGAAATAAGCCAGGGCCTTTTTGTACGCATTTGCTGAATGAGTTAACAAGTAAACCTATACAGTTAATGTTTGTTGAAATGGCTACGTAACTTGCAAACAGTCGGTTGAGGGTCAATCGCTTTTAATTAAAACCAAAAAATATGTTACGTTGGACGATAATATTTGTAGTCATTGCACTAATTGCCGGAGTTTTAGGTTTTGGCGGTATTGCAGGGGCTTCGGCAGGAATAGCTAAAATCTTATTTTTTATTTTCTTGGTACTTTTTGTACTGTCACTTCTAAGAGGAGTCATTAAAAAGTAAAATAGAAAACCAATCACTAATATTAACTATTAAATTTAATCATATGAAAACCATAGCAAAAATTTTTTTAATACTTTTCACACTTTCAACCGTTGCAACTAGCTGTAGAGAAGTTAAAGACAATAAAGTAGAAGAAGCCGTTGAAGATGTAGGTGACGGAATTGAAGATGCGGCCGATGAAGTAGAAGATGCAATGGATTAATTAAGTATTTCGATATATTTTTTAATTGGCATAAGAAAAACCACCATTTTCGTGTTACGGAATGGTGGTTTTTGTTTAAAAGTGCATCAGGATATTAAAAGTAACTTTAAGATAAATTACAACTAAAAACTTTTAAATTATTAAAAATTGTTTTCTTTGCCCTCGAATTAAAAAATCGGGATGTGGCGCAGTCCGGTTAGTGTACACGGCTGGAGGCCGTGTGCTCGCAGGTTCAAATCCTGACATTCCGACGAAGTTAAGTCGAAAAGACTTAATGTATGAATAAAAAAACCAGTGATAAGCACCGTTTTATTGCTGGTTTTTTTCTACGTAGTTGGTAACATATTCATTAATGTCGTATCTCGTGTTGTATTCTTAAAAATACATTTTGATTCGCAAAAATTTCTTTATATTCAGTCTTTTTAATTGTTTAAATAATAGTGGTTAATGACGCTAAAAGACAAACTTGCTGCCCAACGCACATACATCCTTTTGGGAGCATTGTTTATTACCTCGTTGGTGGTGTCTAACCTTATTTTTCAAAAGTTCTTTTATTGGTATCCGTTTGATGTTGAGATATTCGGTGTTAAGCTTTTTGAAATTTCGGTGGGGGTTTTGCCATATCCCATTACGTTTTTAATCACCGATTTAATCAGTGAAATTTATGGTAAAAAGCGGGCTAACGATGTGGTGGTTACGGGAATATTTGCCTCATTGTTTTCATTGTTAATCGTTTATGTGGCCAGTGTGGTGCCGGCTACCTCGTGGTCGTATGTTAACGATGGTTTATTTGCCAAGGTTTTTGGCAATTCGACCATAGCGGTTTTTGCCAGCATGCTTACCTATTTGTTCGCCCAGTTTGTCGATATTCAGGTTTACCATTTCTGGAAACGGATTACCAAAGGAAAGCATCTTTGGTTGCGCAACAATTTTTCAACTTGGTTTTCGCAGTTTGTCGATACCTTTACCATTGTGTTTTTAATGTGCTTGTTCGGCATTATTGATTGGGAAAATTTTAAAGGTTTATTGGTAAGTGGCTTTTTGTTTAAAGTTATTGTAGCGGCCTGCGATACGCCACTTTTATATCTGGGGGTTTACCTGTTCAGAAAGCGATTTAAACTAAAAATGGGCGAAGAAATCAATTTACTTTAAACCGTTTGCAGTAATAATTTTGCCTGTTAGGTTAAATATTTATTAAACTTTTTACGTACTTCGCTTTAAAATTCGTTTACAACGTATATTACTACAAATATTATTTCCCAAATGAAAAAAGCATTAAAAATATTAGGAATTACATTTTTAGTTGTTCTTGCTCTGTTGTTGATTGTGCCCTTTGTGTTCCAGGGGAAGATAAAAGACATGGTAAAACAATTGGTTAACCAAAACTTAAATGCACAGGTAGAATTCAGCGATGTTAGCTTGAGTTTTTTGCGCAGTTTTCCGCAAGCCCATGTGGGGGTTTCAGATTTGACCATCACCAATTTTGAGCCTTTTAAAGACGAAACTCTAGCCACGGCCAAAGATATTTCGTTTACTATGTCGGTAAAAGAACTCTTCAAAAAAGCCAGCGATGGCCCAATTGTGGTAAACTCCATAAATGTTGATGAAGCCCTGATCACTCTAAAAACCGATAAGTTTGGCAATGTAAATTACGATATTGTAAAAGAAAGTGAAAATGCTTCCGAAGCAGAAAGCAGCAGTGGTTTTGCTTTTGATGTTGAAAATTACGCCATCAACAAAAGTGCCTTTACTTATATTGACGAAGCATCAAAACTGCAGATTGATGTTACCGAACTTAACCATTCCGGGAACGGCACATTTTCGGCCGAAATTTCAGAGTTGGATACCAAAAGCGAAGCCAATGTTAGCTTTACCATGGATAGCACCAATTATTTAAACAACAACCCCGTAAAATTGGATGCCCTGATCGATTTGGATTTAAACAACAGTAAATACACCTTTAAGGAAAACAAAGGTTACATCAACGATTTGCCGTTAGAATTTAATGGCTATGTGCAATTGCTTGAAGAAGGACAAAAAGTAGATATTAGCTTTAAAAATCCAGAATCAGATTTTAAAAATTTCTTGGCTGTTATCCCAAAAACCTATTCAAAAAACATTGAAAATGTAGAAACCACCGGCGATTTTAAAATTACGGGACTTATACAGGGTATGGTGACCGAAGAAACTATTCCGAATTTGGATATCACCATTACCTCGAACAACGCGTCTTTCAAATATCCCGATTTGCCCAAAAAGGTTGAAAATATCATCATCAACACCAGCATTAAAAACACCACCGGAATTGCCGATGATACTTATGTGGATATCCAAACCCTGAATTTTAAAATTGATAACGA
>CAZZDI010000012.1:5059-15449 GCA_964653155.1 uncultured Flavobacteriaceae bacterium
GCTCAATGCTTTTAATGCAAAAACGGGCGACAGCGATATAAGTGCTACCGGAACCATTAAAAATTTGTTAGGCTTTTTGTTGAGCGATAATACTTTAAAAGGAAACTTCAACCTAACTTCAAACCACTTTAAGGTAAACGATTTTATGGCTGAAGGAACCGATGCAGATGAAAAACCTCAAGCTGAAAAAAGCAGTACGGAGGCTTTAAAAATACCCGCCTTTTTAGAATGTGTAATCAATGCTAAAGCCAACACAGTGGTTTATGATAATTTAAACCTTAAAAATGTTTCGGGCCAGCTTTACATAAAAGACCAACAGGTTTCATTAGAAAATTTAACATCCAGTATTTTTGATGGCGCATTGGCCGTTTCGGGCGATGTATCGACAAAAAACGAAACGCCTACATTCAACCTAAAATTAGGAGCCAACGGGTTTGATATCTCGCAATCGTTTAAAAGCTTGGAGTTACTGCAAAACCTAGCGCCCATAGCCAATTTGTTACAAGGTAAGTTAAATACCGAACTTCAATTATCGGGTAATTTAAATTCTGAATTTTCACCCGATTTAAGTAGTGTTTCCGGAAATGCCCTGGCCGAATTGCTCACCACAAAAATTAGTGCCGAGCAAAGCAAATTGTTGAGCAAATTGGATGGTGCGATAAATTTTATCGACTTTAATCAAATCGATTTTAAAGATTTAAAAACCAAGCTCTCTTTTGCCGACGGGAAAGTAAGCGTTCAGCCTTTCGATTTAAAATATAAAGACATTGGCATTACCGTTTCGGGATCGCACGGATTTGATAAATCGGTAGATTACAATGCCGTATTTAACGTGCCGGCAAAATATTTGGGCAGTGAAGTGAATAGGCTTATCGGGAAAATTAACGAAGCCGAAGTTAATAACATGAGCATCCCGGTAACGGCCAATATTACAGGAAACCTTACAGATCCTTCGGTTAAAACCGATTTAACCAGTGGCGTAAAAAACCTAACGCAACAGCTTATAGAAATTGAAAAGCAAAAATTGCTCAACCAAGGAAAAGACAAAGTAAAAGATTTAATTGGTGGGGTAATTGGCTCGAACAAAACAAAAACCGACTCCATTAAAGAAACTCAAAACAATACCGTTAAAGATGTTTTGAAAGATATTGTAAAAGGAACGCCTTCTGAAACTAATGATTCTACCCAAACCAATTCCACTTCAAACAACATCAAGGATGCGTTGAGTGGATTGTTCGGTAAAAAGAAGACAAAAGATACAGTTAATTAATATGGGGATGGGAGCTAAAGGGCAAAAAAAGCGAACATGGCTAAAGGTAAGCTTTGCCTTGTTGGCAGTTGTACTTTGTTCCTGTTCAAAAAACATTTCATACTCGGGCTTGGGCCAAGGCTGGAGCAAAAACACGGTGAATACTGTTAAATTCAGAAAAAATGCCCTAACTACATTTAAAAACCACCAATTTATAGCTTATTATGACCATGAAGGGGTATTGGTTTTAGGAAAGCGTAAAGTAAATACTTTACACTGGAAAATTTTAAAAACCCAATATAAGGGCAATTCGAAAGATGCCCACAACAGTATTAGCATAGCTGTAGATGGAGATGGTTTTTTGCACGTTAGTTGGGACCACCACAACACAGAATTGAGGTACGCAGTAAGTAAAACACCTTTTGGTTTAGAGTTGGGGCCCGAACAAGCCATGACGGGAAAACAAGAGCACAAAGTAACCTACCCGGAATTTTACCGTTTGCCCAATGGTAACCTGTTGTTTTTTTACCGTTCTGGGCAGTCTGGACGCGGAAATTTGGTGATTAACAGTTATAGCACCCAGAAAAAACAGTGGGCAGCATTGCAAAACAACCTTATAGATGGAGAAGGCAAACGAAGTGCATATTGGCAGGCCTGTGTAGATGCTCAGGGTACCATTCATGTATCATGGGTGTGGCGCGAAACTTGGGATGTAGAAACCAATCACGATTTGTGTTACGCCAAGTCAACAGACGGGGGGCAAACATGGCAAAAATCAAATGGAGAGCCATATACGCTGCCCATTACTCTGGCTACAGCCGAATACGCATGGAAAATACCACAAAACAATAACCTTATTAACCAAACAGCCATGACTGCCGATAAAAAAGGCAATCCGTTTATAGCTAGTTATTGGAATAACAATGAAATCCCACAATACCAGATAGTATATTGGGAAAACGGCAATTGGAATAAAATCAGTACCGGTTTTAGAGGTACGCCGTTTGTTTTGGGCGGTGGCGGCACAAAAAAAATCCCAATGTCGCGCCCCGATATTTTAATAGATTATTTAGGGCAAGACCCAATAGTAAACCTACTATTTCGCGATGCCGAAAGGGGCAATAAAATTTCGTTGGCCTCTCTGTTTTTAAACAAGAAACAAGATTGGCAAGTAAAAGACCTCACCGAAAGTTCGAAAGGCGAATGGGAACCTAATTACGATGTGGCTCTATGGCAATCCAGAAAAGAACTTCATCTTTTTGTGCAAAATGTTAGTCAAATTGATGGCGAAGGTATTGCAGATACTAAACCTACAGAGATAGAAGTCTTGCAGATTAAAAATATAACTAAACTTTATAATAAATAATTTAAACCAATGAATAAGATAATTACTCAGGTTTTGGTGGTGTTTTTGGTGTCTTGTACGCCAAAACAAAAAAACTTAAATGCTAAAATCGATGACGCTTTACGTCTGGCCCAAAACCAATACAGTGGTATGGCCAAGCATTTGGAAGAGGGGAAATACCCAAAAACATACCATGCCAATTCCGATACGTTCGAAACCAGTGGGTCGGGTTGGTGGTGCAGTGGTTTTTATCCAGGTACACTTCTGTATTTAAACGAAGCCTTTAACCAACCAAAGCTAAAGCTGGAAATCGATAGGGTGTTAAATGATCTAAAGAAAGAACAATACAACACAACAACCCACGACCTTGGGTTTATGATGTATTGCAGTTTTGGTAATGCCGAGCGCTTAAACCCCAATCAAGAATACAAAGAAATATTAATGAATAGCGCTAAGTCTTTGGTAACTCGCTATAACGATACCGTAAAGAGTATCCGTTCGTGGGACAGCGCACCATGGAATAAAGCAGGAAAAGGCGACCTTGTGGTAATTATAGACAACATGATGAATCTAGAATTGCTTTTTTGGGCCACCAAAAATAGTGGTGATAGTTTATATTACAATATAGCCGTAAACCATGCCGATAAAACCATAGAAAACCATTTTAGGAAAGATTACAGCTCTTTCCACGAGGTTATTTATGATGAAAAAACAGGAGCCGTAAAAGCCCAGATAACCAACCAAGGAGCAGCAGACGGTTCAGCGTGGGCAAGAGGGCAGGCCTGGGGGCTATACGGATATGTAGTAATGTTTAGGGAAACCAAAAACACCAAATATTTAAAACAGGCCATGGCCATTGCAGATTTTATACTAAACCACCCCAATTTGCCTGATGATCTTATTCCGTATTGGGATTTCAATGCCCCGAATATTCCCGATGCCTACCGCGATTCATCGGCGGCGGCCATCATCGCATCAGCATTGCTGGAGCTACAAAACTATACCGATGGAGCAATCAAAGAAACCTATAAAACCAAAGCCAGAACCATTCTTGAAAACCTGTTGGAGCCCGAATACCTCGCAGAAGAAGGCAGCAATGGCGGCTTTATTTTAAAACACGGTTTGGGCAATATGCCCAATAATACCGAAATTGATGTGCCGCTAACCTATGGCGATTATTATTTCGTTGAAGCAATGTTGCGTTATAAGAAAGTTGAAAATTGGTAAAAACAAATCTAGAAGCCAAAGTTGGTTTGGTTGCAGAAATTTTAATTATCGATAGTGCTGCAGAACGTTGTGGAAGATGTGGATGTTCTTCATTTCAATCGAAAGAATCCGCTAAAATTCACTTTTTTTCAAAATGCACAACGGGCAACCTTAATATTTTTGTTGCCGAATTGTGTTTTCAACAAAAGCCCAAGATTTTTAATTAATATACAAGATTGGTTCGCAAACGGGTATAACCAACAACACAGAAAAGAATCTGCCAAACCGAGTACGGGATGTAAATAGTTTCCCATAAAGGCCATCAATGTTTCAAAAGATAAAAACTTAAACAGGCTCTAAAAAGGCAAAAAAATAGTCCGTTTAAAATAATAAAAAGAATTTATGCTGAACGTTGATTGTTAGTGGGCTACATGCGCTAACCGTTCAATGCAACTAAAAGGAGCGGGGGCAGGGCGGAGAAATTTTCGATTTCAAAAGAATATCAGTTCGTTTTAAAGTTTTAGTTTTGAAAATAATAAAAAGGCAAGACCTGTGTTATATAAAGAAAACGAAAAACGGAACAGAGTGAACATCTTTAAATTTCGACAAAAACGGACTTTTTTGCTATGCCTGCATGTATTGTGCCTATCGGTGGTATGGTCTCAACAATTGGCTTTTCCCGAAGCCGAAGGCTTTGGTGCTTACGCTAAAGGCGGAAGGGGCGGGAAAGTACTGTACGTTACCAACCTAAACGACGAAGGCGAAGGCAGTTTGCGTTGGGCCATTGAACAAAAAGGCCCCCGAACCGTGGTTTTTGCTGTTTCAGGAATTATAGACTTAAAGAAACGGCTTACTATAAAAAACCCAAACATTACCATAGCGGGGCAAACCGCACCGGGCGATGGTATTTGTTTAAGAGGAGAAACTTTGGTGGTTGCGGCCAACGATGTTATAATCCGTTATTTGCGTGTGCGTTTGGGCGATGGTATGCATGGGCAGGGCAGTCTGCAGGGTAAAGATGCCATTTCTATTTCAAAAGGTGAAAATATTATTATAGATCACTGTTCGGCCAGTTGGAGCCTTGATGAAATCCTGTCGGCTTCAACCATGCAGCCTACGCTAAATAACGTTACGGTACAATGGTGCTTTATTACCGAAGGACTCAACCCTGATGGACACGGTTTCGGTTCGCTTATCCGTGGAACAGGTGGTGCAAAATACAGTTTTTTGCATAACCTATATGCTCATAATCGGGGCCGTAATCCTCGTCCGGGAAATTACGACGTTAATACCCACGATAAAGATTCTACAGGGTTATTGCTCGATTTTAGAAACAACGTAATTTACAATTGGGGCGGCGCCCATGCTGGTTATAATAGCGATAAGTTGAGTGTAACCCATTTAAATTACGTTAACAATTATTTAATTCCGGGAGCAGATTCGCAAGCAATGGGCATAGCCTATTCAACAGGTTCTCCCTATAATAAAGGCTATTTCTCGGGAAATTATTACAAAGGAAAAATTCCGTAT
Organism: uncultured Flavobacteriaceae bacterium; assembly: GCA_964653155.1. GTDB lineage: Bacteria > Bacteroidota > Bacteroidia > Flavobacteriales > Flavobacteriaceae > Flavisericum. The sequence goes on from CAZZDI010000012.1 coordinate 10,390, forward strand.
AACCAATGGGATTTGGTAAAGTTTAAAAGGGATTGGACCAGAGAGCAAGTTGAAGCTTACAAACAAACCCAACCTTTTGAAACGGGGCCGGTAAAAACCAATGATGGCATTATAGCTTACAGCCAAGTGCTCGCCTTGGGTGGCGCAACGTTGCCCAAACGCGATGCCGTAGATGCTCGGGTGGTTACTTCTGTAAAAAGCCGTACGGGCAGCATTATTAAAAGTCAGGCCGAAGTGGGCGGATGGCCAGAACTTAAAAATGAAACGGCACCTGTAGATACCGATTTGGATGGTATGCCCGATGTTTGGGAAGAGCAAAATGGGTTAAACCCCAATAATAACCAAGATAGAAATACCCTAACCGAAGATGGTTACACTATGCTGGAAAACTATTTGAACGGTATTAAATAAACACTAAAAACTATTTGACTTTTTTTTGCAGTTTAGCGGTGTCGGTCAACTTATCAATCACAATGTTTGGGTTTTCGTATAAATAGATGGCGCTTGTTCCGCTGGCTTCAATATTAATACTGTCCATAACCTCAAGGTAGGCATCGCTGCCAATATTGCAAATTACTTTACAGGAATTAATGGTGAAATTTTTGCCATTAAATTGTGAATGGTTATCCTGCTCTAAAGTGGCTTGATTGCAAGAACCTTCAATTTCGGCATTGGCGCGCTGGTACAAAGTGCCCGAAAAATTTACCGTATTTATTAAAGCTTCCAATTTACTGTTTCCGCTTAAATACAAGTAGCTGTTTTCGCTGGTTACGTTTAATTTAAGTTTTGCCCTGTCATCGGTTTCAAGGTTGAAATTATTGGTTTTTATGGTCAGCCCTACTTTTGATGAGCCTTTTGCCACAACATTAGCATCAGTTAAATTTAAAGTGGTCAACGATAAAACTTCGGCATCATCGGTGGTTTTAATATGTTTTAAATGGTTGTTGTAAGCCACTTTTATGCGCAAGGTTTTTTCTCTGAGGCGCGCTTTTTTGCTGAAGGTTAATACGCTATCTATTACATTGAATTCAATGTGGTTATGCAGGTTGTCGTCGGTTTCAATTTCAACCGATGGTATTTGGTTAAAAATAATTTCCACTTCAAAATCTTCATCTAGGTCGATGGTGTGGAATGGGCTTATTTCGGTTTTTGCTATGGTAACATTTCTGTTTCCTTTAATCTTCTCCTGGGCTTGGGGGGCAAAAACACTGCAAAAAATAAATATGTAAAATAATAGGTGTTTAAAATGCATCAATAAATATTTGTTTGTTAGACACTTGTTGTTGAAAATGGTCACCTTAAAAGCCAGTGATTTGTAATTATGACAAAAATCATAGATTCAATTATGGTTTGTCAAGACATTTGCAGTGTAAATTAATAAATAATTATGTTATGAACAGATACAGAACAATACGATTAAGGTTAATAGGTATAATAGCATTTGCCCTTTCGGTAAATTCAGTTTTTGCCCAAGAGTACAATTTATCGCAAGGCGAATCGAGCTTAGCGGTTTTAGGGACGTCAAGCCTGCACGATTGGGAAATTAAGGCCGAACAGCAAAGTGGTGCAATACAGTTTGAAAACCTGGAAGCAGGAAAAATTGAAGCACTATCTTTTTCAGTGGTTGCCGAAAGTTTAAAAAGCGGAAAATCAGCAATGGATAAAAATACATACAAAGCTTTGAACACCGGTAAGCACAAAGCCATAACCTTTCAGCTAACCGAAGTAAAAAGCCTAAACGCTAAAGGAACTAACGAATATGCCGTTGATGCTTTGGGCAGCCTTAGTATTGCTGGAACAAAAAAAGTAGTGCCTTTAAAGTTTACCTTAACCGTAGTAGATTCCAAAATAAAACTGGTGGGCAGCAAAACCATAAAAATGACCGATTTTAATATCGATCCGCCAAAAGCATTGTTTGGAACCATTACCACCGGAGACGAAATCACCATTAAATTTTCAACCTTATTTAAATAACCGTTTTTCAACGAAAAAAAACAAAAATCATGAAATCAATATTAAAAACAACGTTACTATTAGCAGGTGCACTTGTTGGATTAAACAGCTTTGCACAAAACCGAGATTTAGATAATTACAGGCAACCCGATCAAAAAGGGATAAATACCTTCGAGGTTAAAAAAGATACCGTTTCAACTTTTGATGGTATTAAAGTACGAGTGGGCGGGTCTTTTGCTTTGCAATTTCAAGGTTTGGACCACGAAAATCTTAACCCAGCAGTTGATGATGGAACAGGAAACATAACATATCCAAACCAATTGCAGCCCATAGGCTCTAACTTTAACTTGGCAACGGCCAATTTAGATTTGGATGTGGCCTTGGCCGATGGTGTGCGTATGCACTTAAGAACTTATTTGTCTTCACGCCACCACCCAGAACCTTATGTAAAGGGAGGGTATTTCCAAATAGACAATTTAAACTTTATAAGAGAAGGCTTGTTGTCAGATTTAATGGATAATGTAACCATTAAAATCGGCCACATGGAAAACAACTATGGCGATGCACACTTTAGAAGAACCGATAACGCCCAAGCTATTTACAACCCATTTGTGGGCAACTTAATAATGGATGCCTTTACTACCGAGGTTGGTGCCGAAGTGTACTACCAAAGTGAAAACGGATTTTTTGGAATGGTTGGCTTTGCTAATGGTAAATTAAACCAAAGCGTTAAAAACGGTAACGTTGCGTACGATAGTGATGGTTTGGTTACCGATGAAGGATTGAGCGGAGGCGCTTCGTTTTTGGCTAAATTAGGCTACGACAAACAATTGAACGACGATTTAAGGTTCAGGTTAACAGGATCACTTTACAATACCGGTTATGTGCCCAATTCATATTTATACAGTGCAGATAGAGCAGGTTCTCGTTATTACGGGGTCTTGGTGGCCGATGGTGCAGCAGATAATTTCAGATCTGGCCGTTACAACCCTAATTTAAGAAATGAAATTAGAGCCATAATGATCAACCCATTTGTGAAATACCAAGGCCTTGAGTTTTTCGGAACCATTGAAAGTGCCAAAGGAAACGCAACTGGAGCAGATGAAAGAACCGCTAACCAATTTGCTGGAGAATTGGTATATAGATTTGGAAATGATGAGAATTTCTTCGTAGGTGCCCGATACAATAAAGTGGATTCTGAAGAAGCCAACGGAGATGACATCGAGATCAAAAGAACCCAATTTGGCGCAGGTTGGTTTATGACCGATAACGTTTTGATGAAGGCAGAATACGTTAACCAAACTTATGACGGTTTTACAGGTTTGCTGGAAGGAGGAGAGTTCAAAGGCGTTATGCTTGAAGCTGTAATAAGTTTCTAAAATGAGATTTTGAACGGTTAAGCCCAAAAAATACGGTCAAAGATTGTAATTTTGGGCTTAATCTTTTTATAAGAAAGAATACTTTTGGTTAAAAATTAAGAATATGAAACGGGTTTTGTTTTTACTTTCCATACTCACGGTGTTCGGTTTTACTGGAACTTATACCAGCAATACTTCGGTAATCATCGCACCAAACAGTAAACTTGTTATAAACGGAAAAACCAATGTAAATAGCTTTAAGTGCGAGTACGATATTTTAAAACTAAGTGATCGCATACCGGTTTCCTTTAAAAGAGTGGAAAATAAGATAGTGTTTAAGGAAACCACTCTGGTTTTGGAAACAGGCTGTTTTGATTGTGGCGGAATGGGTATAAATAGCGATTTTCAAAAGCTGTTAAAAGCTGAAGAATTTCCAGAAGTATTTATCCGCTTAAAAGAAATAAGTTTGAACCCTAACCACAAAAATGAAGTTGAAGCCTTTTTAAAACTGGATATTTCCGGAGTGTCAAGACCGTATTCCATCCCGGTAAAATTAAGCGGGGACGATCTTTTACAGGTTGAAGGGGTGTTGAGTTTAAACATTCGCGATTTTAATTTAGAACCACCCAAAAAAGCATTGGGACTTATTGTGGTAAAAGACACCATTGATATTAATTTCCAACTGAAAATAAAAGAAAAATCCTGAGCCAAAACTCAGGATTTTTTTGTTTGTTAAGTAGCGGGTGTTACTCCCTTTTAATGCGCCCCGAAACACCATCGTTTTTTTCAACCTTTTTGGGGTTGCCATAATACTTAATGTCGGCACCGCTTGTGGCTTCGGCCGTAAGTTCCTTTGAGGTGTTTACGGTAATATCGGCACCGCTTGTGGCTTTTACTTCGCTCAATTGGGCCATTAAATCGGCAGCCTTAATATCGCTTCCGCTGGTGGCTTCGGCAACTAGTTTGGTAGTTTTTCCAGACAGGCGCATATCGCTGCCGCTGGTCGATTTGCAAATTAATACGGCCGTTTCCACATCCAAACTCATGTCGCTACCGCTGGTCGATTTTAAATTTAATTGCTCAGCAGTAATGGTGTTTGTCGAGCTAACATCACTACCGCTGGTAGAAATGATTTCAGAAATTTCAGAAAAATTCACCCGAATGTTCTTTGCGCTAGCTTTACCAATTTGCGATTTGGTATGGATTTTTAAAACGCCGTTTTCAACTTCGGTTAAAATGAGTTCCTGAAGGTTTTCGTCGGCTTCAACGCTAATGCTTTCGGTATGGCTTTGCGTTAAAATAACGTTCAGCCCTTCGGTAGCTTTAATGGTTGAAAACCCTTCGGTAATGGGGCGATCGGTGGTAATTACTTGTCCGTTGCCTTTAACGCCGGGGCTAAAGGACATATCGAAATTACAAGAAAAAAGCACGAGGCTTAAAATGAATGTGACGATAATTTTGATTAATGTGGTCATAACTGTTCGTGTTTGATTGATTTTTTTGTTTGATGTTCAAATATCCTTTAAAATAGTTTTGATGAGTAACTTAAATATCTGAGTTGTTGTTTTTTGATGATGAATTGTTATTCCGATTCCAGATTGACGCCATCTGAATTGATGTTTAACTTTACGTCTTCCGATTCGGCCTTAATGCCATCCTTGTCGATTTTTACATGGGTGTCTTCCGAATTTATTTCAATACCCTCGTCATTAATTTTTACTTTGGGCGTTTTGATGTTGATTTCAATGG
>CAZZDI010000012.1:15549-31241 GCA_964653155.1 uncultured Flavobacteriaceae bacterium
AGCGATTAAGGCCAAAGCACCTACAAAAATTAAAAACACGCCCACCAGTTTGGCGAATATTTTCAGGAAAAACATAATCACATCGGCTACGGTGTCAAAAAACGAGCGGCTGGACGATTTTATGGAACTGGCGCCTTTTTTTACATCTACTTTTTTGGCGGCGTTGCTCACCGAATCCGATACGTTTTTCGCTACATCGCTCACCGTTTCGGTTACAGAATCAAAGCCGTCTTTAATTTTTTTTTCAATGTTACTGATGTTAACCGGCTCGCCCGTCATCATCAGTTTTTCGGCCGTGGTTTTGGCTTCAGGAACTAAAATCCAAAGTAAGATGTAAAGCAGTACGCCCGTTCCGGCACCAAAAATAAGCAGTACCCAAGCCAAACGGATCCAAATGGCATCAATGCCAAAATAGTGTGCTAAACCAGACGATACTCCGCCAATATAGGAGTTGTCGGTATCGCGGAACAGTTTTTTTGAAGGTTGGCTTCGGCGTTTGTATGTGGCCTGTGGCTCGTCCTCAAAAATTTCGTCGTCCACCAAGTAGTCTTCCGGTTGCCCCATGATGGAGATCACCTCGTCCACTTCCTTAATGCGGATTACCTGTTTGTCGTTTTGTACGCGCTCGTTAAAAAGCTCGGCAATACGGGCTTCTATGTCGGCTATAATTTCGGCACGACCTTGCGAGTCGGTAAATGAACGTTTTATAGCCTCCAGATAGCGCTGTAGTTTTAGGTACGCATCCTCATCAATATGAAAAAATATACCTGCTAAATTTATGTTGACTGTTTTATTCATTTTTTTGTGTTTTTTTGGCTAGTTACAATGTTTACTGCGTTACGTAATTCGTTCCAAGTGGTATCCAGTTCGTTCAGAAAAAGTTTGCCCGTTTCCGTAAGTCCGTAATATTTTCTTGGTGGTCCAGAGGTGCTTTCTTCCCATCTGTAGTTTAAAAGTCCGGCGTTTTTTAACCGCGTCAGCAACGGATAAATGGTGCCTTCAACCACTAGCAGCTTGGCGTCTTTAAGCGTGTCCAGGATTTCTGCAACATAAGCGTCTTCGTCTTTGAGGACCGATAATATGCAGAATTCCAAAACGCCCTTGCGCATTTGTGCTTTTGTGTTTTCTATCTTCATAGTGTCATTCGTTTAATTTTGTGAAACTGTTCATTTTTTGATTGATTATTGATGATTATTATTGATGAAATTTTTATTCTAAAATTGATGTTTTGGGCGTTCCCACAAGGGTCGGGCTTTCCGTTACAAGTCCTCGGTCGTGCCTCCCTGTGGGCTTTCCACTGCAATCCCTAACGCAATGCACCACTTTAGTCATATTTCTACTTTAAAAACGTTATGGCCAACGGATATCTAAAAATCTCGCCATCGCGGGCTTTCAAGCTTGCTTTAACAATTAGTACCAATTCAATTACAAATGCGATAATGGCCAATGCTCCTAAAAACCCGCCCAAATATAAAAGGGGCGAAGGCTTGCCGATACTAATGTGGAAATTGTTAAATCCGTTAAAATCTATAAAATCGAAACCGCTAAACAGTTTAAATAGAAAAAACGGAACGGTAATAGCACCCAATATCAAGGCATATAATAAAATACTCAACTGAAAATTGATGGCCTGCTTGCCGTTGGCATCGATGAATTCCGATTTATCTTTATTGATTATCCATAATACAATTGGGCCAACAAAATTTCCAAACGGAATAAAAAACCGGGCAAAAGTCGATAAGTGAATAAAAGTGGCGATGTTTTTTTGGTGATTGTCAAGCATTACAAATAGCGTTTTTATATCAAAATATTTTATAGGATTCCGAATCTGAAGTTTTAAAAAAAACTCCATAATCACTTTCAGTTTTAAAAACAAGTTTTCCTGATTTTATGTTTAAGTGGTCTTTGTTTTGTTCCAAAATGATTTTTTCAATTTGTTTGGCCATAAACTTTTTTTGTTTCGGGCTGTAGTTTTTGAATTTACCATCTTCAATTAAAACATTTATGGTTTTCTCCCCATTTTCAACCAATACATCAACCTTAATATTATTAATGTTTAATTCACTTGAAATCTGTTCTTTTAGTTCTTGGGTATCCTTTATTTTTCTACTGATTTCTTTACAGCTAATTAAAGTGCAAACTAAAATGATTAATACTGGAATTCTTTTCATTTTAAAACATATAATAGTTTCTTATGCAAATATATGTCTAAAAGCAAGTACTTTGTTACACATAGTACTAAAAATTAACATAAAATTAACAACTTAAACTTCTTTAAAATTTCATAAATTAGTGGAAATTTAAAACCTAAAATATGCCGCTAACACCCAGAAAACTAAATGTTTTTACTATGTTTAAACTGCCATCGGCCTATTTGTGCGGTATCCGGGCAAGGTATATCGATGCCAATAAATGTGTGGTAACCGTAAAGCATAGGTGGATCAATCAGAACCCGTTTAAATCGATGTTTTGGGCAGTGCAGGGTATGGCTGCAGAGTTTTCAACCGGTGCATTGGTAACGGCAAAAATTCAGGAGTCGGGAAAAAGAATGTCCATGCTGGTCACTTCAAACAAAGCGGTTTTTACCAAAAAGGCCACTGGAAAGATTACCTTTACGTGCAACGACGGCAACCTAATAGACGATGGCCTAAAAAAAGCCATTGAAACCGGAGAGGGGCAAACCTTTTGGATGACTTCTGTTGGGGTGAATGAAGATGGTGTTGAAGTATCAACCTTTAATTTCGAGTGGAGTATTAAGGTGAAGCAGTAAACAGTTTGCAGTCGCAGTGTTCAGTATTTTGAAAAAATAGAATATTTACTTTATATAATGTGTTTGCGCCTTAGAGGCTTTGCGAGAGAACATAAAGGAAGAAATTTGAAGCGCGAAGCTTGAAGTTTTTTTGGGATCCTTTGAAATTTAGAATTTGTTTTTTGGAATTTAAAATACATTGTAACAAAATAGATAACCATTCAACTAACAAACAGTTAAACATATAAACATCAATTAAAAATGACAGCACACGAAATTGACTATAGAATTTACGGCGAAGAAATGCAGTACGTAGAAATTGAGCTCGACCCACAAGAAGCGGTTATTGCCGAATCGGGCAGCTTTATGATGATGGAAGACGGTATTAAAATGGAAACCATTTTTGGCGACGGCTCACAAAAGGATTCTGGTTTTTTAGGTAAAATACTTGGAGCCGGAAAGCGTATTCTAACAGGTGAAAGTTTATTCATGACGGCCTTTTACAGTACATTGCCCGGAAAACGGAAAGTCTCTTTCGCATCGCCCTATCCAGGAAAGATCATCCCCATCGATTTAACCCGTTTCGGAGGGAAGTTTATTTGCCAAAAAGACGCTTTTCTCTGTGCGGCAAAAGGCGTTAGTGTGGGCATAGAGTTTTCAAAACGGCTTGGCCGCGGGCTTTTTGGTGGTGAAGGTTTCATCATGCAAAAACTGGAAGGCGACGGTATGGCCTTTGTACATGCTGGAGGCACCATGGCCATGAAAGAACTAAAAGCGGGTGAAACATTACGTGTGGATACGGGCTGTATTATCGGTTTTGATCAAACCATTGATTATGATATTGAATTTGTGGGAGGTATAAAAAACTCAATTTTTGGTGGCGAAGGTCTGTTTTTTGCCAAGCTTCAAGGCCCAGGCACGGTTTATGTCCAATCGTTGCCCTTTAGTCGGTTGGCAGACAGAGTATTGGCTTCGGCGCCACGGGGCGGAGGTAAAGATAAAGGAGAAGGTAGCTTGCTTGGTGGTTTAGGCAATTTGTTGGATGGAGATAATAGATTTTAAGGGTTATTTAACGAAAAAAGATAAGGTTTTGTCCGTTTTTTTTCTAAATTTAGCCATCATATTAGAAGCCTATTAAAAAAATCTACACTTACTAAATCTTAAACCTAAAACCCTAAAAAATGGCAAGAGCAATGCTTGAATACACCAAAACCATTCTTAACAAGGTGAGTTTTGACGCAACGTTGTTTTGTAGAGAAGTACAAAAAGCGGTACAGCGATTACTGCCCTATGAGATTGAAGAACTCAAAGAGTTTATTCATTCTTTGGTACGGCAAAACCCAGAATTGAACCAGTGTTTAGTTTATTTAAAAACATAGAACAAAAAAGCGACTTTTAAGTCGCTTTTTTTGATATAAAAGGAGATTATAGCATTTTTATAAAAAATATTCTAAAAAAAGGTAAAGCCATATTGTTTGTTTTAGTGCTTTTGGTTCATGTGTTGTTTGGAAGAAAATACTTGTTTTTAACTTTTTAAGAATGGGTGTTGTTGGCCTTAATAAGTGCTTTTTCTGTGCTACGGGTGTTTGAATACAGATTTAGAAACATGAAAAAAACGATTTTTGGGATCTAAATTAAATGAGCAAACAGTTTTTTAAGTAGCCCTAAGGCTCAACTTTAAAAAAGCGCGAAGTTATAAGCTGGGCAGATGTAAAGATCTTTACCAGTATTTAGTATCTTTATGTTTCCGGATTGATTTCAGAAAGCAAATGGTTTAAGAACAATGCGGTTATCTCAAAAAAAAACTGCCAGTTGTATGAATTCTACTGAAGTCGCCTTAAAAGAAAGAATAAAGGAGCTAACCTGCCTGTACGAAGTGTCGTCAATCATTGAAGATGCCAATTTCGAAACCACGGGGCAAGTACTTAAAGCCATAGCCATGAGTCTTCAAAAGGCATTTTTGTACCCCGAGCATATCCATATCGCCATTGAAAGCAAAGACTTCACAATTAGCACAGATCGGTTGCCAAAAAACGCGCCCCAAATTAAGTCGAAAATAAGGGTGTTTAATGTAGCCCAAGGCACAATTGCAGCGTTTTGCAGTGTCCCTAATTTTAAGAAGGCAGATTTTTTAAAAGACGAGCATCTACTTATGGATAATGTGGCTTTAAAAATAGGCAACTTATTCGAACGCATCGAAATTGAGAACAGGGAAAGAAGTTTAAAAAGGCAAATGGAACGGGCAGACAGGTTGAGCATTCTTGGTGAGATAACCGCAGGTATAGCCCATGAGCTCAATACGCCCTTGGCCAATATTCTTGGGTTTGCAGAGTTGTTGAAAAGTGATTTTTCTACAAATAAAAAAGTGGTTTCAGATATTGATAAAATTATCGATAACGCCATGTTTTCTCGCGAAGTACTTAAAAAACTCATGTTTTTTGCTTGCGAAATGCCCCAGGAAATGAAACGCGTCAATCTGGTGCCCAATATAAAAAATGCCATTAATTTGCTAGACGCTACATTTAGAAAAGAGGAGGTAAAGTACATAGTTAAAATAGATGAGGAAACGTTGTGGCTACGTGCCGACCCCATTCAGCTTACCCAAATTATTTTTAATTTATTGATGAATGCCATTTATTTTTCACCCAAATCTGGTTTAATAACCATAGAGGCCAAACAAACAAAAAAGTACATTGTTTTAAAAATTTCTGACGAGGGCACGGGCATTCCGGCAGATCAATTAGATAAAGTGTTCCAGCCATTTTTTACAACAAAAGCTATGGAAAATGGCTCTGGGCTTGGCTTAAGTGTGGTTCATGGTATTGTAGCTTCCCATAAGGGAACAATTACCGCAACCAATAACCCAAGTAAGGGAGCCACCTTCACTATACGTTTACCAAAAACTTAACCCACTATGCAGTTACAAAAAGAAAATATACTTATTGTTGATGACGATACAGATATTCTGGAGCTGTTATATAGACATCTGCAGTCATGGAACTATTATGCTTACAAAGCGGTTTCGGTGAAAGAGGCGGTGGCTATACTAAGGGATACTCACATAGACTTGTTGATTACCGACCTGAAAATGCCCGAGATCGATGGTTTCGAACTGATAAAATTTGTATCAGAGCACTACCCCCAATTGCCCAAATTGGTAGTTACCGGCTATCCGTCGGTTCAGGATTCATTAATAGCCATTAAATCTGGAGCGGTAAACTATTTAACGAAACCATTCACCAAGGAAGAGCTAAAACAAGCCATTGCCCAATGCTTAAAAGCTAATAAAGCAAAGAGCGAAAACAATACCAAAGCGCAACGCGAAAATACAGAAGAATACGGCGGAATAATTGGTAAATCCAATAAAATAACCGAGGTTGTTGAAATTATTGAGCGGGTTAAAAACAACAAAGCCACCATATTTATAAATGGCGAGAGTGGTACAGGAAAAGAATTGGTGGCCAGAGCAATACATTACAAAGGGAAATTTTCTCGCGCCCCTTTTATATCGGTTAATTGTGGAGCCATTCCCGAAAATCTTTTGGAAGCAGAATTGTTTGGTTATGAAAAAGGTGCCTTTACAGGTGCCGATACCAAAAGAAACGGCTTTTTTCAGGCAGCCAATGGAGGTACCATTTTTTTAGACGAAATAGGAAATGCGCCGTTGGCCGTGCAACTTCGTTTGTTGCGGGTTCTTCAAGAAAAGGAGGTTGTGAAAATTGGAGCACAAAAAGCAGAGAAAATCGATGTTCGCGTAATAGCCGCAACAAATAGTAACCTGCGCGAACTTATAGACAAAAAAGCATTTAGGGAAGATTTGTACTATCGCTTAACCGTAGTGGAAATTCATGTGGCACCACTCCGGGAACGAAGGGACGATATTCCTTTGTTGGTCGATAAATTTCTTTTCAAATATGGCATAGAATATAAAGACCGCTACATGAAAATAAGCCCAGAGGCCATGGCGATTTTAATGCGCTACTATTGGCCGGGAAACATCAGGGAGCTTGAAAACATTATACAGCGGGCGGTAATAATGAGCGACAAAACGATAGAATTGGAAAACCTTCCAGATCAGCTGAAGTATAGTATAGATTTTGTTGATGAAAAATTAAAGCCGCTTTGGGTCGTTGAAAAGGAATATATCGAAAAAGTTCTAAGGGCCACAGGGAACAACAAAACCAAAGCAGCGAAAATTCTTCAAATAGACCGAAAAACCATTCGGCAAAAGTTAAACGATTAATTGACTGGGGCAATTTGTATCGACTGGGTAAAAATGTACCGCCTGTTGTTTTTCAATTTAAAATATAAAGGAGCGAAACACCCTTAAATTAAAGGTGTTTTGGCCTGTTTGTTGTTTTTCTGAACTGTGCTGGCATAGGCATTGCACATCCATATTGAAAACGTATTCAGATATGCCAAAAAAAAAGAACCACAGTTTATGCTCGGGATGTTTACATCAAGTTGGATGTGTACTGACACTTCAAAAAGACAAAGTGTGGTATTGTAGCGACTATCAGGAAATAGGCGACTCCTGCCGGTTGCCCATGCAAAATTTTAACGAGAACAAGGCAACATGGAATACGATGTAAAAAAAAGGCCGCTGCAAGATCAGATAGATTCCATAATCCAAGTTAGTGGCTGTTAAATCATAGCTTTTGGCTATAAAAACACAAAATCGATGACAACAACAAATTTAAACAAGAAGCCGTTGAAAAAACCTTTAAAAGGAATGATGGATAATGTTATGGAACAGTTCAATAACGCTGCCGATCACATAAACCTTCAGCCAAACGTTAGAAAAATTTTAAGCATTACAAATAATGAAATTATTGTTCACTTTCCCGTTAAAATGGATAGTGGTGAAGTAGAGGTTTTTACGGGATACCGCGTGCAGCACAATAATGCGCTAGGGCCTTACAAAGGCGGGTTGAGGTACCACCCAACAGTAGATATTGATGCGGCAAGAGCGCTTGCCATGTGGATGACCTGGAAAACGTCATTGGCCGGATTGCCGTACGGAGGCGGAAAAGGCGGGATAAAAATAGATCCTTCAAAATATTCGCAAGCCGAGTTAGAACGAATAACGCGCAGGTTTACTTTTGCATTGGCCGATAATATTGGGCCCGAACACGATATACCTGCCCCCGATGTAAACACAAACAGCCAAACCATGGCGTGGATTACAGATACTTACATGAGCACGCGACCACCGGCCGAGCGTTCGGCCAATTTGCATGTAGTTACCGGTAAACCAACCGGTAGCGGCGGATTGGAAGGTAGGGATAGAGCAACTGGCTATGGCGTATTTTTAACTATAAAGTTCTGGGCAGAAAAGAACAATGCCGATTTAAAAGGTAAAAAATTCATTGTTCAAGGGTTTGGAAATGTAGGATATTGGGCCGCTTACTTCCTAGAGCGCGAAGGCGCCAAATTGGTGGCCGTTCAAGATGCTTTTGGAAGTGTGGAAAACCAGAAAGGCATCAATGTAGAAAATTTGTTTGATTATGCTCAGGCCAACAAAGGTAGTGTGCTCGGGTTTAAAGGGGCAAGTGCTATAGATAACGATGCGTTTTTTGCAACAGAATGCGATATTCTAATCCCGGCGGCGTTAGGAAACCAAATTACCAAGGAAAATGCCGGAAAAATAAAAGCTGTTTTAGTGGCAGAAGGCGCGAATGGTCCCGTTAATGTAGAGGGCGAAAAAATATTGAAAAAAAATGGAATCACCATAATTCCCGATATTTTGTGTAATTCCGGAGGTGTAATCGCCAGTTATTTCGAGTGGTTGCAAAACAGAAGTGGCGAGCTCTGGCAACTGGAAGAGGTTATGGCCAAATTAGATAAAAAATTAAAAGAATCGTTTAACAGGGTTTACCAATATGCCCAAGAAAATGGAGTTTCCATGCGTACAGCGGCCTACTGCATTGCTTTAGAGCGCATTGAGAAAGCATATTTGCAAAGAGGGATTTTTCCATAAACATTAGAATTAAAAAATATAAATAACATGAAGTACGGAAGTTTGATTTTAGAAAAAAAAGATTACGTTTATTTAAAACGCATTTTAAATATTTCTGGCTATGCTGGAGATTTTGAAACCCAAAAATCGTTGCGCAAGCTAACAGACGAGCTAAAAGAAGCGCAAATTGTAAACAATGAAGATATGCCTGGCGATGTAGTTAGGTTCAATAGCCGCATTACGCTGGCTTTAGATAACGGCCTGGAACGAACCCTTCAGCTCGTCATACCTTCAGACCGGGATATAAAAAACAGTAAAATTTCAATCTTAACACCTATGGGCGCGGCTTTAATGGGGTATTCGGAAGGAGATACCGTTACATGGGATTTTCCTGGGGGGACCAAAGCATTCAAAATAGTAAAAGTAACCCAGCAAGCGGCTCCCAGAGAGGTCGATCTTGCAGACAGTTTATAAGTATGGATAAAGAAGAATTAATAAACTTTAAAAACTATTCGGAAACAGATATCATTCACAAGATCAACGCAAAGGAATTATCGGGCTGGATTAGCCACTTAACATATATTGAAAAAGAATTGTTGAGCCTTATTGGAGTGTGCTCAAAAAACCTTTCAATAGCATTGCCAAACGATAGAATATTGGGACGGCTTGCCAAAAAGAGAAAGGAAAACGAAATATTGCTCAATGCGCTTAACAAATATTCCAATATAAGAAAAAATTTAAGAGAATGTGATGATATGCAGTGCGATACGGCCTTTATGGAAGAGCATGAAAGCTATCGCACAAGTTATGCCTATCACCTCGATAAGTATAGACGCTTAAAAGACGCGTTCTATAAAAAAGCCCAAAACAACCTTACTATTGGAAACCACAATTAGTCGTTTATGCTTGTAGTTCAAATAGACCGTTTAAGGCGATTGTGCATCGAAAAAGATTTAAAGGAAATGCGGCAATGGGTTGCCGTGCTGGAGGCGTTTAATACAGATTTAGATTGTTTTTCGGTTTTGGAAAAACAGTTAATCCATAACACGGTTACCGCCAACCTTATAAAATCCGTTAGGAGAAAAAATGTCCTGCACCTTGCAGCATTGTGCAAATATGAACAAGAGTTGAAAAATGAATACGAATTTGGAGACGGTGAGTATGATGCCTCAAGGTCGAAAAGGCACGACAAAAATAGAATGCAGTATCAAGCATTTGTTAACGAATGCGAAGCGTTAAAAAAGCATGTTTACCAAAACTTGATGAGGTATCAGCGTAAATAAAAATCATGTTTTAATCTTTCCATAATTTTTAGCTCTTTTTAAGCCCGGCGCAACAATGTGCCGGGCTTTGTTTTTGCTAAAACCAATAACGGGCATGGAGTTTTAAGCAATAGGTGGATGGTCTGTATATGTTTGGTTTAGGCTTCGGTAAATAAAATAAAGAATGAATATTTTGTATGATTAATGTCATACTATATCTACTGTACAATAGCTAATTTTAGCTTATAGATAAACAAAAAAAAGGAGATAAAAGATGATACGGAAGGCGCCAATATCAATGATAATGACCGAGCATGTTATTACATTGAACAAAAAAGACAGTCTGGAAAAGGCAGAATATTTATTCAGGCACCATAAAATAAGGCACATACCAGTGGTGGACGGAAGAGCGGTTATTGGGATGCTGAGCTTTACAGATTTATTGCGGCTAAGTTTTGCCGATATAACCAATGAAACAGACGTTGCCGCAGATGTTATGGTGTATAACCTGTTTACTATAGATCAAGTTATGAAACGTAACGTGGTTACCGTTTCTACCTCAAATTCCATTAAGGAAGTCGCCGAAATTTTGGCAGCAAAAGAGTTTCATGCTTTGCCGGTTGTTGACAACAATGTTTTGGTAGGCATTGTAACAACAACAGACCTAATAAAATATTTACTGAAGCAATTTTAAGAAAGTTTGCTGTTTTATTGGCCAGGTGCAGTAGGGGGGGGCTTTAGGGCATCCCATTTATAGTTTGCGGAAAATTCTTAAATGTAAAATTTCTGTTAAATGAAAAGAAGCTAACATCTAAAATGTGTTTTTAAAACGTAAATGGGGTAGTTGATTAAACTTTAAAAATTTATGCCCACCAAACACAACGCTTCAGAAACCAAAACATCAAAGAATTTTAAATCCCGGTTAATTGATTTTTTCAATAACCACGGAAAAACAGAAACTCCACAGAATAGAATCGTTCTTTTAAGTACGTTCCTATTTATAATCATGGGGGTTTATTTATTTTCGGTATTCCACAACGATTTTGAACAGGTTAACGCCGAACGCATGAGTACTGCCCCTGGTATGATTTTCTTGGGCATAGGGCTGCTCCTTTTCTTGTTTAAAGCCTTCTATTTCATTTTTATGGCGTTCAATTATTTAAAGTACAAAGCCATTCCATCGGTTTCTAATGGCGAATTGCCAACCTGTACCGTGATAGTTCCTGCCTACAATGAGGGCAAGCAGGTTTGGGACACCTTAATGAGTTTGGCCGAGAGCAATTACCCAAAAAGCAAAATGCAATTATTGGCCATTGATGATGGTAGTTTGGACGACACTTGGGAGTGGATGCAGGATGCCAAGGAAAAATTGGGTGGCCGATTAGAGATTTACCAACAACCTCAAAACCAAGGCAAGCGCCACGCGTTATACAGAGGGTTTCATTTAGGAACCGGTGAGGTGTTTGTTACCGTTGATAGCGATTCTATCGTTACAGCCGATACCCTTAGAAATCTGGTTTCACCGTTTGTTGAAAACGAACAATGTGGTGCCGTGGCCGGAAATATCAGGGTGCTGAACAATAAAAAAGAAATGCTGCCCAAAATGCTGGATGTTAGTTTTGTAATGAGTTTTGAGTTTGTACGTTCGGCCGAGAGTAATTTAAATTCCGTATTGTGCACTCCGGGAGCTTTGGCGGCCTACAGAAGTACTGCGGTGCATGAATGTCTTCCGGAGTGGATCAATCAAACTTTTATGGGGCAGCCTTCAGATATTGGCGAAGACCGTGCCATGACCAACATGATTTTAAAACAGGGCAAGCACGTATTGTTTCAGCGAAATGCGGTGGCCTATACCAATGTGCCCGAAAAATACCCAGGGCTTTACAAAATGTTTATCCGGTGGGGGCGCAGTAACGTTCGCGAAAATATAGCTATGGCCAAATACGTTTTTACCAATTTTAGGGAAGGTAACAAATTTGGAAGCCGATTGCTGTTTTTGGCCCAATCGCTTAGAATCATCATGAGTTATCCTATGGTGCTTTTTATGCTGTTTTTTGTATTGACGCATCCGCTGTTGTTTTTGGGGTCAACGATGTTGAGCATATTAATTATTTCCTCGTTTTCGGTGTTGTTTTATGCGCACCGTTACGAAATAAAAGAATCCGTTTGGGCGTACACCTATAGCGTACTTTATACTTTTGGCCTGTTCTGGATTACGCCTTACGCCATTGCAACGGCAAGCAGAAGGGGCTGGTTAACCCGTGGTTTGCCCGAGAAGAAGTAAATAGTATTTCCATTCTTTTCAATTAAAATATACTTATTTGCAGACGCGCCAAAAGTTGATCTTTGGCGCGTTTTATTTTAAACCTCTCAATTTGTCACCGACATTGTGTCAGTTTGACTGTAAATGGAAAAATTTAAATTATCATATACTCAAACATTTGAGTGGTTTTCTTCAGAATATTTCAATAAAAACGATAAAAGCATTCAATTCCCGAAATTCTTAAAATCAAAATTTCATTTTGGCACTGTCGCACAGATGTTGCGGTTTAATAGGCAATAAAAAAGTTTATTAACTAAAAAACACTTATGAAAGTATTAGTAATTGGAGCAGGAAACATGGGGTTAACTTACTCTGAGGGTATGGCAAGTTCGCCGCTCTTGAGTAAGCACAAACTTAAAATATACGACACTGATCCAAAAAAAATTACAACTTTAAAAGAAGACGGACGATTTGATGTTTATGACAATTTAGACGATTGCCTGCCCAAGGCAGATATCGTTTTTGTGGCCGTAAAACCATACCACAGCGATGGTTTGTTCGAGCAAATGAAACCTATGCTAAACAAAGAGCAAATTATTGTATCTTTAATGGCCGGTGTAACTATTGGAACCATTCAGAAAAAGTTGGATGCACCAAAAGTAATAAGAACCATGCCCAATTTACCAGCTCAAGTGGGTAAGGGGGTAACGTCTTATACAGAATCTGAAAGCGTGTCGAAGATCGAGGTGATTATGGTTAGAAATTTATTGGATACCACAGGCACCTCCATACACGTAAGCACCGAAACATTTATTGATGCTTCAACCGGGATTTCGGGTAGTGGGCCGGCATACGTATTTTATTTTATGCAGTCTATGTTGGAAGCTGCCCAAAAAATGGGTTTTTCAGATTACGATTCCCGGGTATTGGTAAGCAACACTTTTGAAGGGGCCATAGAATTGTTCAACCAATCTGATATTTCTCCCGAAACATGGATAAATCGTGTGGCTTCAAAAGGGGGTACCACACAAGCTGCTATCGATTCAATGGAAGACAATAATGTAAAACAGTTGATTCAAGAAGGGGCATACGCTGCCTTCGATAGAGCTGTTGAATTAGGAAAAGTAAAATAACATGGCAGACGAAGATATTAAAAGAGTGGTGGTTAAGGTAGGAACCAACGTGTTAACCAACCGCGATAACCGCATTTTAGGTCCTGTACTGCGTGAATTGGTAAGGCAGATTTTTGTACTTTACGAACGTGGCATTATGGTAGTATTGGTGTCGTCGGGTTCGGCCATTGCAGGTCGCGAAGTTTTGGGTTCAACCAAAATAACCGATAAATCGATACGTAGGCAGGTATATTCATCTGTTGGTCAGCCCCGATTGATGCGTTACTACTACAATATTTTCCATGATTATGGAATGCAATGTGCCCAGGTGCTTGCTACAAAACGTGATTTCGACCCTGGTTTGCACCGCGAAAATATGATTAATTGTTACGAAGGGCTATTGTCTGAAGGCGTAATCCCTATTGCAAATGAGGACGATGCCGTATCTTTAACCATGTCGATGTTCTCAGATAACGACGAGCTGGCCAGTTTGGTGGCCGAGTTAATTGATGCCGATAGATTGATCATATTGTCGGATACAGATGGTTTATACACAGGCCACCCCGATGATGAGGATTCGGAAAAATTAAATGAAGTGAAGGTTGACCAAAACGTTGAAAAATACGTTCAAGCTTCCAATAAAAAAGAAGGGGAAGGCCGTGGCGGCATGGCTTCAAAAATTAAAATAGCAAAGGGTACCGCCCAGAAAGACATTCCTACTCATATTGCCAATGGTAAGCGCGAAAATGTTATCGTAGATATTATTGATGATAAAGAAATAGGTACTAAATTTATACACTAAAAAAAATCAAGATGAAACATTCATAACTGGTTTTCGATGCACAACGGAATAACGTGATGAATGTTACATCTGACCGATGAAAAAACAATAAATATAAACAGATGAAACTTTTAAGTTCAGACATAAAAAACAAGGTGCTCCAATCTATGATTGATATTATAGATCGGGAGCGCGACAATATTATTAAAGCTAACCAAAAGGATTTGGATGCTTTTAATCGAGAAGACCAAGCACTTTACGACCGATTGGTGGTAAACGAAGCCAAGGTAAATGGCATGATCCAGGCGATTAAAGAAGTTAAGGTACAGGACGATCCTGTTGGAAAAGAAATTTCGAGCGTGATTTTAGACAGCGGTTTGAAAATAACCAATAAAACGGCACCGTTCGGAACCATTTTAATCATTTACGAATCCAGACCCGATGTTACCATCGAAGCAGCTGTCTTGGCGTTTAAAGCCAACAACAAAATATTGTTGAAAGGCGGAAAAGAAGCGATTAACAGTAATTTGATTTTAGAAAAATGCTGGCACGAAGCCTTGGAAAAAAATGGCCTGTCTAAAGAATGGATTAGGTTACTGCACCTTCAGCGCGAAGAAACCCAAGAGTTTTTAAGAAACCCAACAGAACCATTGGATTTAATTGTGCCACGTGGTGGCGAGCGCCTCATTAAATTTGTAAAAGACCATGCCAGTTGTGCCGTTTTGGTGAGTGGCCGTGGTAACAACTTCCTGTATGTCTCAGAAAATGCTGATTGGGAAAAAACCGTTAAAGTATTGGTAAACGCCAAAACCCACAAAATTTCTGGCTGTAATGCTTTAGATAAGGTTTTAATCAACAAAAACATCCCGAATTATGAGGCCAAATTGAAAGAGCTTCAGCAGGTTTTACAGAGCGTTAACGTTAATATTTTGGTAGATGGAAACATTGGAAAAACATTAACCGATGAAACCCAAATTCCAGATGAAGATACTTGGTATGAAGAATTTTTGGCATTAAAAATAGTATTGGCCGAAGTGAACTCGTTGGATGAAGCTATTGAGAAAATAAATAAATATTCAGGAGGGCATTCTGCAGCCATTTTAACGGAAGATAAAAACGAGGCGACGTTGTTTATGGAGCAGGTTGATAGCGCAGCTGTTTACCATAATGCTTCAACACGATTTACCGATGGCGGGCAAATGGGGGTTGGTGCCGAGTTGGCCATTAGTACAGATAAACTGCACCACCGTGGCCCATTGGGTTTAAAACAATTGGTTACCAATAAATATTATGTTTTTGGTGATGGCCATGTAAGGGCTTAACTCTTTTTAAATAATATAAAAAAGAGTTCGATTTATTACGCTTTTTTTTGATATTTCTTATTTCTGCTTTAGTTTATTTGGGACCAGTTCCGGTGCAGGCCAAACTCGTGCGATTACCATTGGAATTTGTTCTATGTAAATAATAATATAGATAGAGGTTTGTCAAATTGTTATAAATCGACTCAGGATATTAAAATGAGAAGTCGTCTAAAAAAAACACTTTTTAGACGATTTTCTTTTTTTT
>CAZZDI010000013.1:0-10607 GCA_964653155.1 uncultured Flavobacteriaceae bacterium
TAAATGAGATGCTTCCTTCGTCAGCATGACATTTTATGTAGATTTAGCTATAATAGTTTGGAATTGAAAATGTTGACAATTTGAAAGCGGGAGGAACGACCGAGGAGAAATCTCATAATTTTGAGATTCCTCCTCATTCTTCGTTCGGTGTGGCGCTCTTTTGGCTTTCAGCTTTATGCTTGTTAAAACAGCCGTTTTTGAAATCAAATTCGGTTAATGTTTTTCGACAGCTTATCCTAAAGAGGTTTTTTCAGGATAAAACGTCAACGATCTTAAATCCTTTTCAGACTTTGTTCCAATAATTTGTTTTAATGTTTTGCAATACGCTTCACAATGGTTTTTTTGCCGCTGCTAATTTTTACAAAGTACAATCCAGAACCCAAATTTTGTAGTTGTAAAATGGCTTTTCCCGAAATCACTTGATAGTCATTTAAAATCAATTTTCCTAAGCTGTCATACAAGTGAATGGTAGTATTTGTCGTGAAACCTTCTTTAAGTGTTACGGTTAAAGTATTTTTTACGGGGTTAGGGAAAAGTTGAACAAGTGGTTCTAAATCGGAATCTATTATTGACAATGCTTCGCCCGAACATACATCAATACGATCTAAATTGGCAGCCCCTGAACTGGAAAGAGATATAAACCGAAGCGTGTTGTTTCCTGTGTTTAGGTTTAAAGAAAAACGAGCATAGCCCCAGGTGGTCCAAGTTCCGGTATTTGGGAAGCCAAGGTTGCTAATTTGTTCGCTACCATTAACGTTAACGCTCATGGGGCGGTCTGTGCTACCATTGGCATAACGGAATCTTACATTGTAAGTTCCTGGGGTGCTCACGTTTATGGTGTGTTCCCACCATTCGCCATTGGCATTATCGGTATTAACAAAGCCTGTTCCTGTAAATCCTTCGTTGTTGGAATCGACAGTACCAGAACTCATGGTGCCATTTTCGGCTTGGTACTCTACCCAACTGCAATCGTCATCGCAGGGTGTTATACCAGTATCTCCGCCAGCACACACGCCGCAGCCGTCTATCTCTGCAGAGCCATTTTCGTCGCCGTTACAGTCTAATACGCAAGGTTGTAAACCCGTATTTCCGCCAACACAGGTATCGCAATCGTCAATATAGGCCGAGCCCAAATAATCGCCGTTACAGTCGTCGCCCATTTTTCCAACACCGGCATATTGAGGCACGATGGTTTTTACGTCGGCCGTGTTATTTGTTAAAACCGCTGAATAATCATAAGGGATATCGGCTACACAATCGGCAGGGAACGGACGTGAAGCTTGGCTAACGATAATATTATCGATACGTTCGGTTTGCCCGGGAGAATCAGAAGGTGTGTAAATGGCATAATGGAGTGCTTCGTAATAGTTTTTTTCAACACGCACACAGGTGTTTGCTCTAATTTCGGTAGCATCTTCGGCATCTAAAATATAGTTGTTGAAAAAATGGCCGGTAGAACCGCGGTACATGGGTACACGTAATTTTACTTTGTTGTAGTAATTGTGGTGGTACGTTATTTTTCTATCATCCCAAAGGTTGCTGTCGCTCGATCCTACCAAGCCGCCTTTATGGTGGTCGTGAAGGTGGCTCCATGAAATGGTGATAAAGCCCGAGTTGTCTTTTATGTCGATTAATCCGTCGTACAGATCTTTGTTGGTTTGTACATCGGGATCTTCGGAGAAAATCTCGCAATGGTCGATCCAAATATTGGTCGAATTCCCATTTATGGAAATGCAGTCACCACCATTGACTAAAATTTGGGGTTGGCCATTATCTCCAGTGGAAGAATACACGCCGGCTTTATCGGTTCGGGTGGTTACGCCAATTAGCGATATTCTTAAATTTTGAATGATCACATTGTTGTTGTTTTTAATTTCCAACCCAATGCCGTTTAAAAAAGCATTGTTGCCCACACCAATAATGGACTTATTTGAAGCAATGCTTATTTGGCCACCATCGGGGCCGTTTTCAATAGTGCCGTTAACCATAATAACGTAAGGTGTGGCACTTTCGGCGTAGTTTTTAAGCTCTGTAAAGGTGCTGGCCGTAACGGTAGATCCTGATTGCCCTCCAGTAGTGCCGCCATTTTCAGTAGCAAAACCAACCAAATCAAAATTAGGTTGGGCAAATGTTGAGTTAAAATGAATGGAGAATAGACTGATAAAAGCGAATAGTAATAGTTGTTTTTTCATCATATTTATTGGTTTAGTTGATTAACAAATATATAATGATGTACAGGATAAATTTAGAAATATTGTACTAAGAATCCATGAAAATTGTATTGTTTGAGCACCAAGAGGTTAAAATCCAATACAAAAGCGGCTATATGCTTTTCAAGCCTTCATAAACTACAATACTTACGGCATTGGCTAAATTGAGGCTTCTAATATGTGTGCTATAAAGCGGAATTTTAAAAAGTTTGTCTGCGTTTTCTTCCGTGATGGATTTTGGAAGCCCAACCGATTCTTTACCGAAGATTAAAAACATATCGTCCTCAAAAGCAATGTCCCAATGGTATTTTGTACCATGGCTGGAGAGGAAGGCCATGTATTTACCGGCATGGATTCTGAAAAAATCGTCGATATTATCGTAATAAGTAATGTTTACATGCGGCCAGTAATCTAACCCGGCACGTTTCAATCGGGTATCGTTTATTTCAAAACCAAACGGTTTTACAAGGTGCAGGTTGGAGCCCGAAGCCAAAGCCAATCGGCCAATGTTTCCAGTATTATTGGGTATTTCGGGCTCTATTAAAACAATATTTAGGGGCATACATTATTTTACTTGATAGGTCAACTTCATGGTAATTGAAGCGGTTTTGTCTTTTGATGCCGTATTGTAAGCGCCTCCCCAAGAATAATCTTCGTTGGAGTTTTGGCCTGTTATCTGGAAAATGCCCATTTGCCCCACCAACAGTTCGCCAAGTTTGGCCCCCGAGTTTTCGGCAATACTTTGGGCGCGTAAATGCGCATTATCAGTAGCACGGGCAACCATCTCAATTTTAAGGTCTTCCAGTTTGGTGTAGTAATAACGGGGCGGGATAGAATACAGTTGAATGCCTTTGTTTAATAGTTCGGTAACTTCTCGTGAAATTTTTTCGACTTTTTCTACCTCGTTCGACTTAATTTGAACCGTTTGGTTCAATGTATAGCCCGTAAATTCCTGCCCTATGTACTGCCCGTTGTTGCTGTAATTTTGTTTAAAATTTTTATCGGTTTGCACGGCATTAAAAACAATAAGGTTTTCGTTAAGGCCTTTTGATTTGAAGTATTCTAAAATAGTGGCTTTATCTTTCTTTAAATCTGAATAGGCTTGTTTTAAATCTGAATTTACCTGAGAAAACCGGGTTTCCCACACAATTAAATCTGAAGTAAAATTGGTTTGGCCCAAACCAGTTACCGAAATGGTGCCTGCTTTATTGTTTCTGTTGATTACGGCATTTCCCAAAATTAGTGAAGCCACTACTATGGCAATGGCAAAAACGATGGCGCTGATACTTTTTTTCATAATTTAACTTGATTTAATTGGAGGTGTACATTTATAACAACAAAACAGCTATTTTATTTTAACACGTTTTAGCACGGGCTTCATTAAAATACGAAGCGTACTGTCGTTGTTAAAATAACTGATTGTCCAGTTCATGAAAATTAAAAGTTTGTTCTTTACGCTCAAGATAAGCATTAGGTGAATAAACATCCAAGTGAACCAGGCTAATCTTCCTTGAAAGCTGAATTTTGGTAAATCTACCACCGCTTTACGTTTCCCAATGGTAGCCATAGAGCCTTTGTCTATATATTCAAACTCTTTTTTAGGCTTGCCATTTGTGCTGTTTTTTAAGTTTTTTGCTAGTAGTTTTCCTTGTTGGATGGCCACGCCCGCCACCTGCGGATGCCCTTGTGGAAAGTTGGGGGTTTCCATGTAGGCGATGTCGCCCAAAGCATAAATATGATCTAGGCCTTTAACTTGGTTATGTCGGTCAACAATCAATCTGTTGCCCCGGGTAATGATTTCTTTCGGGAGTCCGTTAATAACATTGCCCGTAACACCTGCCGCCCAAATAACATTTTTTGATGCAATGGTTTCGCCGGTGTTTAGCGTTACCATATCGCCGTTGTAATCTTTTACCAGAGTACTGGTTTTTACAATAACGCCCAAATCTTCAAGATACTTTTGAGACATTTTTTGAGAACCTTTGCTCATAGGGTTCAAGGTGCTGGGGGCGCCTTCCAAAAGGTAGATGGTGAGTTTAGAAAAGTCTTTATCTGGATAATCTTTCGGGAGGATAAATTTTTTCATTTCTGCCAAGGCTCCGGCAAGCTCAACACCCGTTGGGCCACCACCCACTATAACAAAATTGAGTAGTGCCTGCAACTGTTTTTCGTTTTTACAATTTAGCGCATCCTCAAAAGTTTGTAAAATACGGTTTCTAAGCTGGATGGCCTCGGGAATGGTTTTCATTGGGTATGCATAATCCTCGAGGTTGGTGTTGTTGAAATAGTTTGTGGTGCAGCCAATGGCAATAACCAAATGGTCGTAATCAAAATCGCCAATAGGGGTAGAAATGTGCTTGTCGGTGTGGTTTATTTGGTTAACCTTGGTAATCCTGATTTTTACATTTTTAGCCTTCTGAAACACTTTCCTTAAAGGGAAAGAAATACTGGCAGGCTCCAAGCGGGCCGTAGCCACTTGGTACATTAGAGGCTGAAATTGGTGGAAGTTATGTTTGTCTATTAATAAAACCTCAAAGTTTGGATGGTTTATTAAATCTTGCGCAATTCGAAGTCCGGCAAATCCGGCACCTACAACTATAACTTTTTGTTTGTCCATAATATTATGTTTAGCCCAATATCGATGCTACAAATTGATCTATTTGCTTATTGCCGTTGGTGGTTAAATGCTTAACAAAAGCACTGCCAATAATGGCTCCTTTAGCATATTTGGTTGCGGCGGTAAAGGTCTCGTTGTTACTGATGCCAAAGCCTATAACCTGAGGGTTTTTCAAATCCATTTTTGCAATACGCTCAAAATACTGGGTTTGTTCGTTGCCAAATCCAGATTTTGCTCCCGTTGTGCTGGCGCTGCTCACCATGTAGATGAATCCGTTGGAAACCGAATCGATATATTGGATGCGTTCATCGGAAGTTTGTGGCGTTATTAAAAACACATTGACCAATCCGTATTTTTCAAAAATAGCTTGGTACTCTTCGTGGTACACATCAACTGGAAGATCGGGGATAATCAATCCGTCAATACCAATTTCTTGACATTTTTTGCAGAACGCTTCAACACCGTATTGCAGCATGGGGTTGAAATAACCCATAATAATCAGTGGGATTTCAACCGTTTTCCGGATGTCTTTCAGTTGATTGAAAAGCGTTTCGGTAGTCATGCCGTTTTTTAAGGCCGCCGTAGAACTTTCCTGAATGGTAGGGCCATCGGCCAATGGATCACTAAATGGCAAGCCGATTTCAATCATGTCAACACCGTTTTTTTCTAAATCCTGAATGATGGAAACGGTGTCGTTCAGGTTGGGATAACCCGCCGTAAAATATATAGAAAGTAACTTTTTGTTTTCTTCTAATTTGCTTTGAATTCGATTCATTTTTGTTTGGTTATCGTCATTGCGAGGAACGGAGTGGCGAAGCGATCTTTTGAAGAGATTCCTTCACTTCGTTCGGAATGACGTTATATTTTAAAATATTCAATATAATTATTCAAATCCTTATCGCCACGCCCCGATAAACTTACCACGACCACATCGTCTGGTTTAAAGGTTTTCTGTTCGAAAATGGCTAGGGCATGCGAACTTTCAATAGCAGGAATAATCCCTTCCAGTTTACAAAGTTCCAACCCGGCGTTCATAGCTTCATCATCGGTAATCGACATAAATTCTGCACGACCTGTTTTTGCCAAATGGGCATGCATGGGGCCAACTCCGGGGTAATCCAATCCGGCCGAAATAGAATAAGGCTCAGTAATTTGCCCGTCTGGAGTTTGCATCAAAAGCGTTTTACAACCGTGGATGATGCCTTCTTTCCCTAGAACAGATGTGGCCGCACTCTCGCCAGAATCCACCCCATGGCCTGCAGCTTCCACCGCGATAATATTAACATCGGGTTCGTGTAAATAATGGTAGTAGGTGCCCGCAGCGTTACTTCCACCACCAATACAAGCAACAACATAATCGGGGTTTTCGCGGCCTTCGTGCTCTTTAAGTTGCCATTTTATTTCTTCGGAAATTATAGCCTGAAAACGCGTTACCATATCGGGATAAGGGTGTGGGCCAATGGCCGAACCAATAATATAATGTGTGTTTACGGGGTTGTTGATCCAATCGCGGATGGCTTCGTTGGTGGCATCCTTTAGCGTGCGGCTTCCCGATTTTGCAGGCCTTACTGTAGCACCGAGCATTTTCATTCGGGCCACGTTGGGGGCTTGGCGCGCAATATCGATTTCGCCCATGTACACAATACATTCCAATCCCATGAGGGCGCAAACCGTTGCCGTGGCCACACCGTGCTGCCCGGCACCCGTTTCGGCAATAATTCGGGTTTTGCCCAAACGTTTCGCCATTAAAATTTGACCAATGGTGTTGTTTATTTTGTGCGCTCCGGTGTGGTTTAAATCCTCGCGCTTTAAATAAATTTTGGTGTTGTACTTTTCTGAAAGCCGCTTTGCAAAATACAATGGTGATGGGCGCCCCACATAGTCTTTTAAAAGCTGGTTGAATTCTTTTTTAAAAGACGGTTCGTTCATCACTTCCAAATATTTTTGGCGTAATTCTTCTACATTGGGGTACAGCATTTCGGGGATAAATGCGCCTCCAAATTCGCCGTAATAGCCTTTTTCGTTTACGTTGTAATTTTTCATTTCTTTATTTGTCATTCCCGTGAAGACGGGAACCTTTTTATTTTTTTGTCGTCATTACGAACAAAGTGAAGCAATCTGTTTCATTTCTAAAAGATTACTTCGTCGTCCTGCTAGCTATCGGGGCTCCCTCGTAACGACGGTGTCTTTAAACTTCTTTAATAATTCAATGTTTTTCAATCCGGGTTCTATTTCAAATTGACTGTTTATATCCAGAGCATAACAATATTTTGATGCTTCACTTTGGTTAAAATTTTTAATTTTTTCAATTTCATCAACGCCTATGCCGCCGCTTAAAAAAAACGGTTTGGTAGAGGGGTAATCTTTTAAAACATCCCAATTGAAGGTGTAGCCGTTGCCTCCGGGAAGCTTGCCTTTGGTATCGAAAAGGAAATAATCAACAACGTCTTCGTATGGCTTTAAAACTTCAAAATTGAATTCGTTTTTTATAGAAAATACTTTGATGATTTCAGGCTTTTTATGTGATGCTGAAACAAGTTCAAAATGACGCAAGGCGTTACAATATTCAGGAGACTCTTCGCCATGCAACTGGACGGCTTGTAAATTGAACTGATTTATTTTCTCTACCACAAACTCTAAAGGGGCATTTACAAAAACACCTGTTTTTTTTATAGCATTTGGAATATTTGGAATGGATTCCCCTTTAAAACATCTAGCGGATTTTTCGTAAAATATAAAGCCAAGATAATCGGGTTGCAAAACTGAAACCTGTTCGATGTTTTCTTGATATTTCATTCCGCAGATTTTAAGTCGAAGCCCCTCCCTGGCCCTCTCCGAAAGGGAGGGAATGGATTGTGGAATATGTTGCTTCTTTTTGTTCATTTGAGTGTGGGTTCTCCTCCTTTGGATGTGTTAGTGGAGGCTTTTTATAAAGTCTGTTGCACTTGCACCAGGATTATCGGTTTTCATAAAATTTTCTCCAATTAAGAATCCTTTGTAGCCAAAAGGTTGTAACTCTTTAATGGCTTCAATATTACTAATGCCGCTTTCCGAAACCTTAACAAAATCGTCTGGAATTAATGAGCTAAGGGTTTTACTGGTTTCTAAACTTACCTTAAAGGTTTTTAAATTTCGGTTGTTTACACCCAACATATCGAGGCTCGGCATGATGGATTTATGCAATTCTTCCTCGTTGTGCACTTCCAACAGCACATCTAAATTTAAACGTTTTGCAAACTCTGAAAATTGCTTGATTTCATCTCTTGTTAAAATAGCAGCAATCAACAGAATAACATCGGCACCATAGGCTTTGGCTTCCAAAATTTGATATTCGTCAATAATGAATTCCTTTCTCAATAACGGCAAGTTACAGCTGGCGCGAGCCGTTAATAAATCGTCCAACGAACCACCGAAATATTTGCCATCGGTCAATACCGACATGCCGCAAACACCGGCATTCTCGTAACCCGTGGCAACGTCTTGAACGTTTAGTGTATTATTGATTACCGATTTTGATGGCGAACGTCTTTTGTGTTCGGCGATAATGCCCGATTTGCTATTTTGTAATGTATTCGACAGTGAAACCGTTTCTCTGCTGAAAAGTACCGATTGCTCCAGTTGTGAAACGGGAATTAAACCTTTTCTGAGGTTTACTTCGTTGCGTTTGTCTATTACTATTTTGTCTAAAATATTCATAATTCAGTTTTCAGTCAACAGTACTCAGTCTCCAGTTTTAGTCAATTAGACTGCCAACTGCCGACTGAGCACTGTTGACTTATTTTTTACCCAATTCAATCAATTTATCTAAACTCGTTTTGGCTTTTCCAGAAAATAAGGATGCTTTGGCCAATTCAAATCCTTCTTTATGCGATATTTGTTTGGCTGTAGCAATGGCTAATCCGGCATTGGCACACACCACGTTGTTTTGTGCTTCGGTACCGTTCCCGCTTATAATATCTACAAATATCTTTGCGGCGTCTTCAATGCTATTGCCTCCAAAAATAGCGTCTTGTTTTACGGGTTTTACGCCTATATCTTCGGGCGAAAACAACTTTTCGGAATGATTGGACACTATTTTTGCTTTTCCCGTTAATGAAATTTCGTCGTAGCCATCCAGAGCATAAACAATGTTGTAATTTTTATCGGTATTTTGATAAATGAAACTGTACAAGCGCAAAAGTTCTAAATTATAAACGCCCAATAATTGGTTTTTTGGAAACGACGGATTTACCATGGGGCCCAACATATTGAAAAAGGTTTTTACACCCAATTCTTTTCGGATGGGAGCCACATTTTTCATGGCCGGATGGAATAGCGGCGCGTGTAAAATACAAATGCCTGCTTGCTCCACACAGCGTTTTAAAAAGTCTTCGTCATTCGAAAATTTAACTCCCAAAGTTTCCATAACGTTGGAAGACCCTGAAGTGGACGATACGCCGTAATTGCCATGTTTCGATACATTAACTCCTGCACCTGCCGTAATAAACGAGGATAGGGTGGAAATATTAAACGTGTTTTTGCCGTCGCCGCCCGTGCCTACTATATCGATAGCATTGAAGTCGCCAAGATCAATGGGAACACAAAGCTCCAACAAAGCATTTCTGAAACCTGAAAGCTCCTCAATGGTAATGCTACGCATCATAAATACCGAAAGAAAACAAGCGATTTGGCTCGGGTTGTACATATCGTTGGATATGTTTACGATAACTTGTTTGGCTTCCTCGGTGGTTAGCGTGTCGCGGTTTATCAGTCTGTTTAGTATATCTTTCATTTTACTATTCCTACGAAAGGAGGAATCTATTTTTTGATCAAACTTATTTTAACTTTGCATACTGCGCTACTGGTTCACCCAATTTTCCAATATTTTTTTGCCGTCTGGTGTTAATACCGATTCGGGGTGGTATTGTACGCCTTTTACGTCGTATTCTTTATGGCGTAATGACATCACTTGTCCGTTTTCATCAAACGAAGTGGCTTCCAAACTTTCGGGTAAATCGGGATGCACAACCCACGAGTGGTAACGGCCTACTTCAATATTTTTGTCCAATCCGTTGAAAATAGGTTCGTTATCCACACAAATTTCCACTTGGGTGGCCACGCCGTGATATACATCGTCCAGATTCACCAACGACCCACCAAATACTTCACCAATGGCTTGCTGGCCTAAACATACGCCTAAAATACTTTTGGTGGGGGCGTATTTTTCAATAATGGCTTTTAATAATCCAGCCTCATCGGGGATGCCTGGGCCGGGCGACAATACTATTTTGTTGAATGGTTCAACATCTTCCAAAGCCAGTTTGTCGTTTCTTACTACGGTAACGTCACAGTTTAAATCTTCTAAATAATGAACGAGATTATAGGTGAAACTGTCGTAGTTATCTATTACTAGTATTTTTTTCATTCGTTTTCAGTTTGTCATTCCTGCCAAGGCGGAATCTCTTTTGTTTATGTTCATTTTGTCTTGATACAAAACCCTTCGACTTACTTCGGCTTCACTCAGCACAGGCCGCTCAGGGTAAACCAAGCCAAAAAATCAAATCAATCTGAGGAAATTCCTGCGGAACATTCGCTTTCGGAACTTCGTGCTTAAAGCTTCGCTTTGCATCTTCATTCCTTCGCTCATTATTTCTGCAGATTGATGGTCCCGATTTCATCGGAAAAAGGGATTTTACTTTGTGTTAATTATTTTCTGTTGATTTCAATTATTGCTTTTTTTCTAAACTCTAAACTCTAAACTCTAAACTCTAAACTCTAAACTCTAAACTCTAAACTCTAAA
>CAZZDI010000013.1:10707-12170 GCA_964653155.1 uncultured Flavobacteriaceae bacterium
TCTAAACTCTAAACTCTAAACTCTAAACTCTAAACTCTAAACTCTAAACTCTAAACTCATATATCTTCTGCTATTTTGATAGCTTTGGTTAACGCGCCCAGTTTATTGTAAACTTCCTGCAATTCGCTTTCTTGGTTCGATTTAGAGACCATTCCGGCGCCAGCTTGCCAATTCAATTTATAGTCTTTACTTAAAAAGGTTCTGATCATGATGGCATGGTTAAAATTGCCTTCAAAATCCATAAACCCAATAGCGCCACCGTAATAGCCACGGCTAGTTTTTTCGTATTTTTCGATAAGTTGCATGGCCATGTGTTTTGGGGCGCCGCTCAAAGTTCCTGCCGGGAAGGTGTCGGCCACCACTTGCATGGTTGAGGTGGTGTCGTGCTTATGCCCGGTAACTTTGCTCACCAAATGGATAACGTGTGAGAAAAACTGGACTTCGCGATAGGTTTCTACATTCACTTGGCTGCCGTGTCGGCTAAGGTCATTTCTGGCCAGATCGACCAGCATAACGTGCTCGGCATTTTCCTTGTCGTCGTTTTTTAATTGTTCGGCCAAAACGGCATCTTTTGCGTCGTCGCCCGTGCGCTTAAACGTTCCGGCTATGGGGTGGATTTCGGCCAAACCATCGGAAACAATAAGTTGGGCTTCGGGCGAACTGCCAAATATTTTGAAATCGCCATAATCGAAATAAAATAAATACGGCGAAGGGTTGATGCTTCGTAGGGCACGGTACACGTTAAAATCGTCGCCAACAAACTCTTGCGAAAAACGGCGGGACAGTACCAATTGAAATACATCGCCACGTTGGCAGTGTTTTCTGGCCAGTTCAACGTTCTGTTTAAATTCATCGTCAGTTAAGTTCGAATTGATGTCGCCTTTAGTATTAAAATTGTACGAAGCAAAATTTTGAACGTTAATGAGTTTGTCTATTTCGTGGATATTGTTTTCGTTATCCTCGTAGCAATGTGCAAAAATATACGCCTCATTTTTAAAATGGTTGATGGCTATAATGTTTTTGTAAACCGCATAATACACATCGGGAATGGTCACCGAATTGTCTTTTTTCCCGATTTCAATATCCTCAAAATAACGAACGGCATCGTAAGCGGTGTAGCCGAAAATGCCGTTGTTTATAAATTTGAAGCTTTCTTCGGTTTTTACATCAAATCGCTTGGTGAAATTATAGATTTCATCCACCACATTTACATTATCGGTAATGTTTAAACTGTTGGTGCTTCCATCGGGAAAAGTTTGCGAAATCACTTCGTTTTCTACCTTTATCGATGCAATGGGATTAAAGCAGATATACGAAAAATTTTTGTGGTTACGGTGGTAGTCGCCACTTTCCAAAAGAATACTATTTGGGTATTTGTCACGTATTTTATAGTACACCGTTACGGGCGTAATGGTGTCGGTTAAAATGCGTTTGTGGTGGGTATAAAGACTGTATTTTTCCAT
>CAZZDI010000013.1:12270-30611 GCA_964653155.1 uncultured Flavobacteriaceae bacterium
TAAAGACTGTATTTTTCCATAAAATTTGATAAGTCTTTTCCGCGAAGGCGGAAATGACAATTATTTGATAAAAAAAAGGCTTGTCGTGAATTGACAAGCCTTTTTTATATTTTGAGTTTTAAATATACTAGGTTTTTACTTCACGAATCGTTAGTTTCTAAAGCACCACCACCAAGTTGTATTTAAAGCTATTTTCATGTTTTTTTGTTTAATGGTTCAAATATAGAAATGAAAAAATTATTACCCAAAATATTATGAATTTTTTTCGAATAAATGAAACTGGTTTTATGCGAAAGATGGCCTTTTGAATGCAGGCGTGTTTAAGCTATATTATCTTAGTTTGCTCAATAACCTAATAAATTCGTGCTGTTCTTCAGTGTTGAGAACGCTGGCCGATTCCTTTTCGGCGGTTTCAACCAGGCCATCTATTTTATTAAGGAAATCAAGCCCCTGTTGGGTTATTGCAATATCTATTTTTCGTTTATTGAGTGCATTTTTACTTTTGGTGGCGTAGTTCTTTTTAATCAGTTTATCCACCAAACGTGTGGTGTTGCTCATTTTGTTGATCATGCGCTCCTGAATGGCCGCCAAAGTTACCGGGTTTCCTTTTTGCCCACGTAAAATACGGAGCACGTTAAATTGCTGAATGGAAACATCGTAAGGCCTTAAAACCTCGTTTAGTTTACCATTGACCAATCCGTAAGTAAACAATAGATTTACTACTACTTTTTTATGCAATGGCAGGTTAGAACTTGTTTTTAGTATGTCTTCTATCTTCATGTGTTGGCTGTTGTTTCTAAAAATACTGAAATAATCAACCCGCACAGCATTTATTTTAACATAAATTCCTGTTAAAAAACGGCACTACGTTTAAGTATTAATTAATTTTATGAATCTGATAAATGCAATGGCACCCCAATTGACTGTTGAAATACATTGTGAAAAAATTATAATTGTTACATACTGAAATAGATGAATATAAAACTATTGTCCATAGCCTTATTGCTTTTTGTGGGTTGCCTTAATAGCAAAAAAGCAGAAACCGAAGCCGTAGGCGCCCATCATCAGGCCGATAAAAAACAAGCGAAAGGCACACTGGATTTAGAGGTTTACGATTTTTTGGGTTTTGAAAAATTTTTAAAAAAGAAAGATGGTAAAATCCATGTGATAAATTTTTGGGCTACGTGGTGCGCACCCTGCATAAAGGAGTTGCCTTATTTTGAAAAATTGCATGCCGATTATAAAGATGAAGGGGTAGAGGTGCTATTGGTGAGTTTGGATTTTCCGCATTTATACGAAAAAAAGTTGATGCCCTTTGTAAAGGAAAATAAATTGCAGAGCAAAGTGGTGGCGCTCGACGATCCAGATATGAACAGTTGGATACCTAAAATAAGTGAAGATTGGTCGGGCTCAATTCCTGCTACTGTTATTTACAAAAACGATACTCGTGAGTTTTATGAGCAGTCATTCAATTATGAAGAATTGAAAGAAAAATTAAACCCATTTTTAAACCACTAACAATTATGAAAAAGTCTTTTAAACTCCTTGCGGCAGCATTTATTTTAGTACTAATTAGTGCCTTTACCGTTAGCAACGGTTATAAAATAGGTGATATCGCCGAAGATTTCTCCTTAAAAAATATTGATGGCAATATGGTGTCGCTTTCAGATTATGAAAACGCCAAAGGCTACATCGTCACTTTTACATGCAACACCTGCCCCTATGCCGTGCAATACGAAGATCGTATTATCGCCCTAAATAATAAATATGAAAAAAAAGGCTATCCGGTTATCGCCATTATGCCGAACAATGTGGCCGTTCAGCCGGGCGACAGTTTTGATGCCATGAAAGAACGCGCCGAAAGCAAAGGCTTCACCTTTCCTTATTTAATCGATGCCGAGCAAACGGTGTATCCAAAATTTGGAGCCACAAAAACACCACATATTTTTGTGTTGCAAAAAACTAATGCTGGTAATGTGGTGAAATACATTGGCGCTATTGACGATAACTATAAAGATGAAGCAGCGGTAACAACCAAATACGTTGAAGAAGCTGTTGATGCTTTGTTGGCGGGTGAAGAAGTACCGCAAAAAGAAACAAAAGCGATTGGTTGCACCATTAAGGTTTAGTCAACAATTTTTTACTTTCGAAAAAACAAAAAGCTCCGAAAATAACTTCGGAGCTTTTTTTATATAAATCTGAATAAGATTCTATTTTCTGAAAATAGTTTGCTTTCTGTCCGGTCCAACCGAAACAATAGTGATTGGGGTTTCCAATTCTTTTTCCAAAAATGCAATATAATCGTTAAGTGCTTTTGGTAACTCTGAAGCTTCAGACATGCCGGTTAAATCTTCTGCCCAACCGCTAAATTCTGTGTAAACAGGTTCTACGTTTTCGGGCTCAATATTGTATGGTAAATGCGAAATGGTTTCACCTTTATATTTGTACTCGGTGCAAACTTTTAAAGTTTCAAAACCAGAAAGTACATCGGCCTTCATCATCATTAATTGGGTAACGCCATTAACTTGGCAAGCATATTTTAAAGCCACCAAATCCAGCCATCCGCAACGGCGCGGACGACCAGTAGTGGCGCCAAATTCATGACCTACTTTAGCCATGGTAGCACCATCTTCATCAAACAACTCGGTTGGAAATGGACCGGAACCCACGCGTGTAGTGTAGGCTTTAAAAATGCCGAATACTTCCTTTATTTGGTTTGGAGCAACGCCCAACCCGGTACAAGCGCCGGCAGCTGTCGTGTTGCTTGACGTTACAAACGGATAGGTTCCGAAGTCGATATCCAACAACGAGCCTTGAGCGCCTTCGGCCAAAATGGTTTTGTTCGATTTTTGTGCTTTATAGATGTATTCTTCCGAATCAATAAAAGTCAACGATTTCAACGTTTCAATAGCTTTAAAGAATTCGGCTTCCAGTTCTTTTAAATCGTATTCAATTTCAACGTTGTAAAAAGCAATCATTTTTTCGTGCTTATCGGCCAAGGTTCTGTAGCGTTCTTTCCAGTCGCTGAGTTCCAAATCGCCCACACGAATACCGTTTCTTCCGGTTTTGTCCATATAAGTTGGGCCAATACCTTTTAGTGTCGATCCTATTTTTGCCTTGCCTTTTGAGGCTTCGCTGGCAGCGTCCAACAAACGGTGCGTTGGCAAAATAATGTGTGCTTTGCGTGAAATGAGCAACGATTTTTTGTAATCGATGTTTTGCTCTTCCAGTTTATCTAGTTCGCCTTTAAAGATTACGGGGTCTATTACTACGCCGTTGCCCACCAAATTGGTGGCATCGTCATGAAAAATTCCAGAGGGGATGGTGTGCAATACATGTTTTTTTCCGTTGAAAACCAAAGTGTGCCCGGCATTGGGGCCGCCTTGAAAACGGGCTATAATATTGTAGTTTGATGTTAGTACGTCAACAATTTTTCCTTTGCCTTCGTCTCCCCATTGTAGTCCTAGTAGTAAATCTACTGCCATTGTATTTAATTTGTTAATTTGTTATTTGTCCCGTTCCGATGGTTATCGGGAGCTATCGGGAGATTTTCTGATTCCGTAGAAATAGAGTGAATGGTTGTTAATTTCGATGTCGAAAACTTCTTCTATGGTTTTTTTTATGGATTGAATCCTTGGGTCGCAAAACTCAATAACCTCGCCAGTATCGGTAAGTATCACATGGTCGTGCTGCCTATCGAAATACGATTTTTCGTAATGGGCTTGGTTTTGCCCAAACTGATGTTTTCTTACTAGGCCACATTCCAAAAGTAATTCGATGGTGTTGTAGAGTGTGGCGCGCGATACCCTGTACTTTTTGTTTTTCATGTTGAGGTACAGCGATTCTATATCGAAATGTTCGTTGTTGTTGTAAATTTCTTGAAGTATGGCGTAGCGTTCGGGTGTTTTACGGTGCCCGTTAGCTTCTAAAAAGGTTGTAAAAACGTTTTTTACAATCTCTTGGTTTTTATTGTCTGGTTTATCATCCATAATTTCCGTGGCAAATTTACATTTTTTTTTACACTCTAGTAACCTTATCTATGCCATTAATTTTTTTTAGTTTTTCAAAAAGTTTTCTAACAATGGTATTGTTCTTCACCACAACGTTTATTTTCCCGGAAAACAACCCATCGTGGCTTTCAAAACTAATGCTTTTCATGTTAACGTGCAGGTTTGCAGAGACAATTTTGGTGATTTCGTTAACTAGGCCTATATGGTCTATTCCGGTGAGAACTATTTTAACCAAGAATTCTTGTTGGGTAGAATCGATCCATTTGGCTTGCATGATGCGGTATGCGTAATTGGATTGTAAGCTCACGGCGTTGGGGCAGTTTTTTTTGTGGACTTTTATGCCTTCGTTAACCGTTAAGAAGCCAAAAACGGGGTCGCCCGGAATGGGATTGCAGCAATTGGCCAATTTAAAATCGAGGGTTTCTTCTTCCTTTCCAAAAACGAGCGAATCATATTTT
This sequence comes from uncultured Flavobacteriaceae bacterium, assembly GCA_964653155.1. GTDB lineage: Bacteria > Bacteroidota > Bacteroidia > Flavobacteriales > Flavobacteriaceae > Flavisericum. The sequence goes on from CAZZDI010000013.1 coordinate 16,739, forward strand.
AGGGTGATTTCCTCTTTTTCCAATTCTTCCTTTTTTATAGGCGTTTTTTTGGAAATTCGGTTTTTGATGAAGCTCATAAAAGCATTGCTTCTTGAAGAAGCGTAGCTTTTAAGCATGTTATTGTCTATGGTGCCCACACCAACCCGGTAAAATAAATCGAGGCTGGTTTTTAGTTTGAAGAACCTTACCATATCGTTAACCGATTCTTCGTCTAAAGTAATTTTTAACTGCTTGAGTTTACGGCGCAACAATTCTTTGCCATCTTCGCCAATTAGTTTTTTGTTTTCGCGCAAGGCCGATTTTATCTTGCTTCGCGACCGGGCCGTTGTGGCATAATCGAGCCAATTAGGGTTGGGTTTGGCGTTATCGGCGGTTAAGATTTCCACTTGGTCGCCACTTTTTAACTCATGGCTTAACGGCACCAGTTTGTTGTTTACTTTGGCGCCACGGGTTTTCATGCCAATTTCGGTATGGATGTGGAATGCAAAATCGAGGGCTGTGGCGCCTTTGGGTAACGATTTTAAATCGCCCGCCGGAGTAAACACAAATATTTCTTTTGAATATAAATTGAGTTTGAATTGTTCAACAAAATCTACCGCGTTGGTTTCGGGATTTTCGAGAGCTTCTTGAAGCCTGTTGATCCAACTTTCAAGGTTGTCTTCTTTTTCGTTGCCTTGCTTGTATTTGTAGTGGGCGGCATAACCTTTTTCAGCGATTTCGTTCATGCGCTCGCTTCGAATCTGCACTTCTACCCAACGGCCTTTAGGGCCCATAACGGTAATGTGAAGGGCTTCGTAACCTGTTGATTTTGGTGATGATATCCAATCGCGCAAACGGATGGGGTTGGGCCTAAAATGATCGGTAACAATCGAATAGATTTTCCAAGCCAAAAACTTTTCGTTTTGGGGGTCGGCATCACATTTGTATATAATCCTAATGGCAAACTTATCGTAAACTTCATCAAACGAAACGCCTTGGTTCATCATCTTTTTTCTGATGGAAAATATAGATTTTGGGCGTCCTTTAATGGTATAGCTCAACTTTTCACGGTCAAGTGAGTTTTTTATAACCTCGCTAAATTTTTCAATGTACACATCCTGTTCGGCCTTGCTTTCTTTTATTTTGCTTAGTATGTCGTGGTACACCTCGGGTTCGGTGTATTTTAAACCAAGGTCCTCCAATTCGGTTTTGATGTTATATAGACCTATTCTATGGGCAAGCGGCGCATAAATATAAAGCGTTTCCGAAGCAATTTTTTCCTGTTTGTCGGTGCGCATGGAGTCCATGGTTTGCATATTGTGCAAGCGGTCTGCTATTTTAATGATGATTACCCTAACATCATCATTGAGGGTGAGCAGCATTTTACGGAAATTTTCTGCCTGTAAAGACACGTCCATGTCTTTTTCCTTACTTAACGACGAAATTTTGGTAAGCCCATCCACTATGGTGGCCACCGTTTGCCCAAACAGTTTTTTAATGTCTTTTATGGTATAGTGGGGGCTATCTTCAACCACGTCGTGGAGCAGGGCAGCGGCAATGGATGTGCCGTCCAGCCCAATTTCCTGCGCCACGATTTTGGCCACCGCCAAAGGGTGGAATATATAGGCTTCGCCAGATTTTCGGCGTTGGTCTTTATGGCCGTCCATGGCAACCTCAAAGGCTTTTCTTATTAGCTTTTTGTCGTCATCGGTCAATGTGGTGTAGCTAACTTTTAAAAGCTCTTTGTAGGCCTTGGTAATCGCGGCATTTTCTTTTTCAATGTCAATATTCGTCATCATAAATTAAAAATAACATAAAGATAATTAACAGGCAACATGCACCTGTGTTTTTATTTGATTGAATGTGTAGTGAATGCTTTTTTTTTTGGTGTAAAGATCACATTTTTCTTTTCAGATTTGTATTATTGTGCAACGTAATAATAAAGACCGTTTTGATGAAGGACGATATTTCCATTAGGCAAGCAAAAATTTATAAAGCATCGAGTGTGCTGAAAAAACCTATTTCGGATGCCACGCACACCCTTACCGAAATTTCATTTTTGGTGTTGCGGCTTCAATTGGAAAATGGGGTGGTGGGCGAGTCGTATTTATTGTCGTTTCAATATTCACCAAATGCCATTGTTGGGGCGTTGAAAGATGTTATTCCGGTAATTAAAGGCTTTAAAGCTAACGAAACGGGCTTGGTTTATGAGAAGTTGGAGGGCTTGGCCGAGTACTTTGGAAACAATGGTTTGTTGCGTTGGGCACAGGCAGCAGTAAATATTGCCATGTGGGATGCGTGGGGCAAAACCTTGGGGCAGCCCATCCATAAATTGTTGGGTGTCCATAAGGAAAAAGTATCGATTTACGGTAGTGGCGGATGGATTTCGTACACTATTGATGAGCTTATTGCTGAAGTGACCAATTATGCCGAAAGAGGGTTTAAAGCCGTGAAAATAAAAGTGGGCTCGCCAAAAATCAGTACGGATATTGAGCGTTTAAGGTTGGTTCGCGAAGCGGTTGGCGATAAGGTGGATATTATGATGGACGCCAATCAGGGCATGGATTTGCCATCGGCCATTAAACTTTCGGACGCAGCAAAAAAGCTGAATATCCATTGGTTTGAAGAACCCGTAAACCACCAAAACTTTCAGGCATACCAAATTTTAAAGAACCAAACCGGGATTTCTCTGGCCATGGGCGAACGCGAGTTCGATACGTTGCCCTTGCGCGAGTTGGCTACAAGAAATGCTTTGGATATTTGGCAACCCGATATTTTGAGAATTGGCGGAGTGGAAGCTTGGCGCGAAAGTGCGGCTTTGGCCAAAAGTTTCAATTTGCCCGTTTTGCCGCATTATTACAAAGATTACGATGTGCCGTTGTTGTGCACCATTTCGAATGGGGTGGGCGCCGAATCGTTCGATTGGGTAGATCCGTTAATAGACAACCCTATGGTAGTGCAAAATGGTTATGCAAAACCGCACGACTTACCGGGTTGGGGCTTTAATTTTATTGACGATAAACTTTCGGAAATAAAAATATGATTCAGCCTTTATTGTTGGGTTAAAAAATCGACAAGTTGCGTTATGGCTTTTCCGCGGTGGCCAATGTTGTTTTTGAGTTTTAAATCCATCTCGGCAAAGGTTTGTTGGTGGCCTTTGGGTTTAAAAATAGGGTCGTAACCAAAACCTTTTTCGCCGTGTTTCTTTTCTGTGATTTCACCTTTGCAAATGCCCGTAAACGTGTGCAGTTTTCCGTTTAAATGTAATGCGATTACGGTTTTAAATTGTGCGGTTCGGTCAGTCTTGTCTTTTAGTTCCGAGAGCACTTTTTGCATATTGTCTTCGGCATTTTTTTGCTCGCCGGCATATCTTGCGGAATATACTCCCGGTGCACCGTTTAGGGCTTCAATTTCTAAACCGGTATCGTCGGCAAAACAATCGTAGCCAAAATGTGTTTTTATGTATTCTGCTTTTTGTATGGCGTTGCCTTCAATGGTGTTTTGGGTTTCAGGGACATCGTCGTTGCAATCAATGTCCTTCAAACTTAATAATGTAATGTGGCCGGGCATTAACGCTTGGACTTCTTTTACTTTATTTTGGTTTCCGGTGGCGAATACAATTTTCATATTTTATGTTTTAGAGCTTCAAAAGTAAGCTTTAAAAGTGATTTTTTGCAAAACTTTAAGTTGTGTTCTCTTTAGATAATTTTATGATTTTGGTCACCTTCAATTGAATAAAAAACCCGTATCTTACCGCTGTAATCAATTAACAAAAACCAAATTATTATGGCAGTAAATATTCAGTATGTAGATGTAGATGTAAGTGAAACGCTTTCAGAGTTTACGAAAGAGAAATTGGAAAAGTTGTTTGACAGATATGAATTTTTAATAGGGGCAACGGTGCATTTTAAGAAGGACGAAAACCACCACGATGCCGGTAAAATATGCAATATAGAATTGAGTTTGCCCGGCCCGCGGATTTTTGCCACTTCCGAAGAGCATAATTATGAAGTGGCCGTGCGCGAAACCATAAGCGATCTGGAGCGACAACTTAAAAAACGCAAGCAGGTTTACAAAACGTATTAGCGGTGGTGGTAGGGTTCGTTGCGTAAAATGGTGAACCCACGGTACAGCTGCTCTATGAAAAATAAGCGGATCATTTGATGGGAAAATGTCATTTTAGACAATGCTATTTTCCCATTTGCTTTTTGGTAAACATCTTCCGAAAAACCATACGGCCCGCCAATAACAAACACCAATTGTTTTATGCCCGAGTTCATGTGTTTTTGCAAATAGTTGGAAAACCCCACCGAGCCAAACTGCTTGCCGTTTTCATCTAAAAGTATTAGTACATCGGTGGGTTTGGTTTTGCCCAAAATTAGTTCGCCTTCTTTTTGTTTCTGTTGGTCTTCACTAAGGTTTTTTGCATTTTTTATATCGGGAATAATTTCCAGATCAAACTTAACGTAAAACCCCAATCGTTTTGTGTATTCGTCTATCAATAAGTTAAGTGGCTTACTATCTGTTTTGCCAATGGCTAAAAGTTTAATGGTCATAAAAACAATATTATGGCTTTCTGTTTATGAAAAACGCATCTAAATAACATAAAAAATAAAAATTTGATAAAATTTAAATTTAATTAAGCGAATCAATTTCTTATTTTTGCTCAAAACTAATCAACAAATAATGATTACACAAGAACAGTTTGATAGCGAAGTTAAAGGTATAATAGCCAATGCCATTAGGGAAGATGTTGGCGATGGCGACCACAGCTCTCTGGCCTGTATACCTGAAAATGCCAGGGGAAAAGCAAAAATTTTGGTGAAAGATAAAGGGGTGATAGGCGGTGTTAATTTTGCGAAAAAAGTGTTAGCCTATGTCGATAAGAACTTAAAATTGGATGTTCGGATTGAAGATGGCACCGAAGTAACCTATGGCGATGTGGTGATGTACATTGAAGGATCGTCTCAATCCATTTTAAAAGCCGAGCGCACAGTGTTGAACGCCATGCAGCGCATGAGTGCCATAGCCACCAAAACCAGAATGTTTGTAAACTTGGTTGAAGGTACCAAAACCAAAATTTTAGATACCCGGAAAACCACTCCCGGAATCCGTGTGTTGGAAAAATGGGCCGTAAAAATAGGCGGGGGAGAAAACCACAGGTTTGCTTTGTACGACATGATTATGCTAAAAGACAACCACATCGATTTTGCCGGCGGAATTACCAAAGCCATTGAAATGACCAAACAATATCTGGATGAAACGGGAAAGAAGTTGTTGATCATGGTTGAAGCGCGGAACTTAACGGAAGTTGCGGAAATTTTACAGAACGACGGTGTTTACAGAATCCTTTTGGATAATTTTGATTATGAAGATACCCGGAAAGCGGTGAAAATGATTGGCGACAAATGCCTAACCGAATCGTCAGGAAATATTAACGAGGCAACAATTCGCCACTATGCAGAATGTGGGGTTAACTTTATTTCCAGTGGTGCTCTAACCCACTCGGTACACAATATGGATTTAAGCTTAAAGGCGGTAAAATAGCCCTTTTTCAGAAGAAGGAACAAGTCTAAAAATTGCTTTGCAAAGCTTTATAAAGCAAGGTTAATTTTAATAACTTTGCTTACAACGGTAAAAGCAAAATGATTAATGACAAAACCTCTGGAAGAAAAACTCGATAAAATTCCTGTTGTAAATGTTGTGGTGCGGTTTTTTAAGCAATTAAAACTGCCGGGACTGGAAGGGTTGTCGTTTTACGATTTATTGGAGCTTTATTTAACGGGCGTTGTTCGGGGGGCTTTAACCACAAGAGCAAGTGCTATTGCCTTTAGCTTTTTTACGGCTATTTTTCCGTTTTTGCTATTTGTGCTTATCATCATTCCGTATGTACCTATCGACGACTTCAAAATTGAATTTTTAAAGTTTCTGGAATCGTTTTTACCGCCAACCACATCCGATTTTTTCTTCGAGAATATTTTTGAAAATATAGACCAGTCGCAACGTGGGGGGCTATTGTCTTCGGTTTTTGTGCTATCGTTAATGCTTATGGCCAACGGGGTTAACGCTGTGTTTTCTGGGTTTGAAAATTCGTACCACGAACAGCTAACCCGAAATGTGGTAAAGCAATATTTGTTCGCCTTGGGCATTGCGCTCATTTTGGCTTTTTTGCTTATTATTACCATAGCCGTTTTGGGGTATATTCAAATTTATGTGGTTCAGGGGCTGTTGCACGCACTCGAAAACCGAGGTTACCAAGTGGAATCGAGCAGCGTGTTTTGGACCAACGTGGTGAAATATCTGTTTTTTGTGATTATGGTTTATTTGGCAACCGCCACCTTATATTATTTTGGAACGCGGGAAGGTCGAGAATCGCGATTCTTTTCGGTCGGGGCTATTTTTACTACATTGTTAATTATGTTGACCTCGTTTTTGTTTGGGCTTTACATTGAAAATTTCAGTCAGTACAACAAACTTTATGGTTCCATTGGCGCGTTGTTAATTTTGCTGTTTTACCTCTGGCTCAATGCCAATATCTTACTTTTGGGTTACGAGCTTAATGCTTCCATTCAATTTTTGAAAAAATATCCAAAAAGAGAAGACGAGCAATGACTCTAAAAATTTCCGTTTAACTTATGTCGCATTTTATAGATGTCATTATACCCGTTCCACTGCAAAAGCTGTTCACGTATGGCGTTACCCATGCCGAATCCCAGTTTTTAAAACCTGGTATGCGTGTTGCCGTGCCCTTCGGAAAATCAAAAATATATACGGGCATTGTGTTTAAGGTGCATAACAGCGCACCAACGGCTTATGAAGCCAAAGATATCCAGCAAATTTTAGACGAAGCGCCTATAGTAAATCCATTGCAGTTACGGTTGTGGGAATGGATAGCCAGTTATTATATGTGTACGCTGGGCGATGTGATGCGGGCCGCACTGCCCAATGCTTTTATTTTGGAAAGCGAAACCGTGGTGACCAAAAGTAAGTTAAAAACCATTGATGAATCTATTTTGAAGGATGATGAGTTTTTGGTTTATGACGCCCTTCAGCATCAATCGTCGTTGAAAATTCACGATATTTCGAACATCCTCGATAAAAAAAATGTGCTGCCCGTTATAAAGCGGCTTATTGAAAAGGATGCCATTTCGGTTGAAGAAGAGGTTTACGAAAAGTACAAGCCCAAATTGGTGCGTTTTGTAAAGCTGCACAATAATTATACTTCGGAAAGCGCTCTTCAAAATTTATTGGAAGAATTAAGCCGAGCGCCCAAGCAAAGTGGCGTGGTGCTTACATTGTTTTCCATTTCTGCAAAAACCAAAAAACCGGTAAAGGTTTCCGATTTAACTGAGCAAAGCGGCGGTTCGTCAGCAATCATAAAAACATTGATAGATAAAGGTATTCTTGAGGAATATCACATTCAGGTGGATAGAGTGCAATATGAAGGAGAAGACACCGAAGCCTCTAAAAAGCTGAACGTTCATCAAAAAACAGCTTTAACGGAAATACGATCAACTTTTGAAAAACATCAGGTTACGTTATTGCACGGTGTCACCTCTTCCGGCAAAACCGAAATTTATGTGAAGTTGATTGAGGAGGTCATCGCTAAAGAAAAGCAGGTACTGTACTTATTGCCCGAAATAGCATTAACGGCGCAGTTAATCAATAGGCTTCAGGATTATTTTGGAGATAAAGTATCGGTGTTCCATAGCAAATATTCATCGCACGAACGGGTTGAGGTTTGGAACAATGTTCTGCAAAATTCCGCGAAAGCGCAAATAGTATTGGGTGCACGTTCGTCCATATTTTTGCCTTTCAATGATTTGGGGCTGATTGTGGTCGATGAAGAACACGAGCAATCGTTTAAGCAGTTCGACCCCGCGCCGCGTTACCAAGCACGCGATACGGCTGTAGTTTTAGGTTATATGCACCAAGCTAAAGTGCTTATGGGGTCGGCGACCCCTAGTTTAGAAAGTTATTTTAATGCGAAGCAGAACAAATACGGTTTTGTGGAGTTGAAATACAGGCATAACGATGTGTTGATGCCCGATATCGAGCTGGTGGACATCAAAGAAAAGCGAAAAAAGAAACGGATGAAAGGGCATTTCAGCGACCGATTGGTGGAAGAAATGACCGAAACTTTGGAGGTTGGACAGCAGATTATTTTGTTTCAAAACCGCCGAGGTTTTTCGCCCATTGTAGAGTGCAATACTTGTGGACATTCGCCACAGTGTCCCAATTGCGATGTGAGTTTAACCTATCACCAATACCGAAGTCAGCTGCGCTGTCATTATTGTGGCTACGTTATGGGCATGATAAAGGATTGCAAGGCTTGTGGGAGCCCGGAGTTGGACAGCAAAGGTTTTGGTACCGAGCAAATAGAGGAAGAAGCTAAAATGTTGTTCCCCAACCACAAAGTGGCGCGAATGGATTTGGATACCACCCGGGGCAAATACGGTTACGAAAAAATCATTACAGCTTTAGAGCAGCAGGAAATCGATATTTTGGTGGGCACCCAAATGCTTACCAAAGGTTTGGATTTTAGAAATGTACGGTTGGTGGGCATCATGAACGCAGATAATATGTTGAATTTTCCCGATTTTAGAGCCCACGAGCGGAGTTTCCAATTGATGCTGCAGGTGTCGGGCAGGGCAGGGCGCACCCAAGAGCGCGGTAAGGTTTTGATTCAAACTTATAATCCGCACCATAATATTTTGCAGCAGGTTTCTACGAATAATTATATCGATATGTTCAACGAGCAGATGAACGACCGTTATAATTTTAAGTACCCACCGGTTTATAAACAAATAAAAATTACGCTAAAACATAAAGATTATAATAGGGTAGAAACGGCTTCCATTTGGTACGCCAAATCGTTGAGGCAGTTGTTTGGAGACCATGTTTTAGGGCCGGAGTCGCCACCTATAGCCAGGATTCGTAACCAATTCCATAAAAACATTTTGGTTAAAATTCCTAAAAAGCAATCGTTGCCAAAAACAAAAGAAGCTATCATTAAGGTTAATAATAGCTTCCAAAGTGTAAAAGATTTTCGGTCTGTTAGGGTTATTCTAAATGTCGATAACTTCTAATGAAATAGAAATTTGAAAACAAATTTCGTGATTGAATTAGTCCCGACGAATAGGGTCGGAATCTCATTCTTGTCTTTGTTGTAATATTATGGGAAGCTGAATACACAAGGTTGGCTATGGGGGTAGCTTACCGAGGTTATGCTTTTAAATATTATTCAAAGCGTCAACCAATTGGGTTTTCTTGTTTCGGCTTAAAGGGATTTCGTAAGCGCCCACTTCAACATTTTTACTGTTAAATCGGTCAATCTTATCAAGGTTTACAATGTAACTTTTGTGGATTCTTAAAAATTTGCCTTCGGGGAGCTCGGCTTCAAAAGCTTTCATTGTAGAAAGTACAACCAGGCTGTTTTCTTCGGTAACCAATTTAACGTAATCGCCAAGGGCCTCGATCCATTTAATATCTTTAATGTAAACTTTACGTTTTTTAAGGTTGCTTTTTACAAAGATGTGTTCGCCATCCTCTTCGTTAAAATCTTTGGTAAGCCTGTGCTGTTCCAAAGCTTTTTCAACAGAGATGTTAAAACGTTCTCTGGTAATGGGCTTGTGTAAGTAATCGGTAGCATCGTAATTAAATGCTTTAAAAGCATATTCGGTTTTACCGGTTACAAAAATAATTTGCGGTTTGTTGTTTAATACGTCCAAAAGCTCAAATCCGTTAAGCACTGGCATTTCAATGTCTAAAAAGATAAGGTCTACTTGGTGTGTGTTCAATCCGTTTTTTGTTTCGAGTGCACTACTGTACTCTGCAATAAGGTTAAGTGAAGGGTGGTTTTCAACCAACTTAACGATGGAGAGACGTTGTATTGCTGAATCGTCTACTACTACACAGTTTAAAGTCATAACATTTGTATTATTTCGGTTAAGATATCGACAATAGTACGAATAATTCGGTTAAAAACCAAAAAACATCGTTAAAATACATGGTTTAACAAATTTTTAACACTTTTTTCGAGCGATAAAATGTAAAATTTAGGAAGAGTTATAGTTGTGTAATATATAGAATTTATTTATTTTTGCAGCCAATTTTTAACAATAAAAACGATTTTTATGAATCATTATGAAACTGTTTTCATCTTGAATCCCGTTTTATCTGAAGAGCAGATAAAGGAAACAGTAAAGAAATACGAAGATTTTCTTGTTTCTAACGGTGCAAAGATGGTATCAAAAGAAGATTGGGGTCTTAAAAAATTGGCTTACCCCATCCAGAACAAAAAGAGTGGTTTTTACCATTTATTTGAGTACACCGTAGATGGTGAAGTAATTAATGGGTTAGAGCTGGAATTTAGACGTGATGAGCGTTTTATGCGTTACCTAACTGTAAAGTTGGATAAGCACGCTGTAGCTTGGGCAGAAAGAAGAAGAGAAAAACTTAAAGTAAAAGCTTAATTATGTCATCAATAGAACAACAATCAAAAGGTAAAAAAGACGGAGAAATCAGGTATTTAACTCCGCTTAACATTGAAACTAATAAGCAAAAAAAATACTGCCGTTTCAAAAAATCTGGTATTAAGTATATTGATTACAAAGATCCAGATTTCTTATTGAAGTTTGTAAACGAGCAAGGTAAAATTTTGCCTCGTCGTTTAACAGGAACGTCATTAAAGTACCAAAGAAAAGTGTCTGTTGCCGTAAAAAGAGCACGCCACTTAGCTTTAATGCCATACGTAGCAGATTTATTAAAATAAAATACACATAACGATGGAACTTATATTAAAACAAGACGTTGAAAATTTAGGATTTAAAGACGATGTTGTAACAGTTAAGAACGGTTATGGTAGAAACTTTTTAATTCCTCAAGGGCAAGCTATTTTGGCTACGCCATCTGCTAAAAAAGTATTGGCAGAAAACTTGAAGCAAAGAGCTTTTAAAGAAAAGAAAGTAATAGAAGAAGCAAACAAAACTGCTGAAGCTATTAAAGGATTGGATGTTAAAATTACTGCTAAAGCTACCGAAGGTGCTAGTGCTGGTGATAAATTGTTCGGCTCTGTAACTAAAGCCGATTTAGTTGAAGCTTTTGAAAAAGCCGGACATTCGGTTGACAAAAAATTTGTTACAATTACAGGAGGAAACATTAAGCGTTTAGGGCAGTACACTGCTGTAGTGCGTTTACACAGAGAAGTGGTTTTCGATTTTCCTTTTGAGGTGATAGCGCAAGCTTAATCCATTTTGAAATAAAATAAAGGAGCCTCAACATTGTTGGGGCTTTTTTTATGGCAAATAAAACTTTAGATTAAGCGTTAATAATCTAAAACAAAGTAAATGATGAAAGTTATATATAGTTTATTGATTGCTATCGTTTTTACAGGTGTTGCCGCAGCACAAAGTTTTAATCAATTTGATGACAACGGAAAACGCCACGGCAAATGGCAAAAAAAATATGAAGGCACGGATGTTTTAAGGTACGAAGGCGAGTTTTTCCACGGAAAGGAAATCGGCCTGTTCAAGTTTTATAAAAATTACAGGAATAAAGCGGTTTTATCGGCTACAAAACAGTTTAATCCAGAAAACGAATTGGCTGAAGTAAAGTTTTTTACTTCAAGTGGGAAATTGGTGAGTGAAGGCCAAATGAATGGGAAAACTTATGTAGGCACTTGGAAATATTATCAAAAAAATAATGATAACCTTTTAACATTAGAGCATTACAATGATAAAGGGCAACTGGATGGTGAGCGTTTTGTGTATTATCCAAATGGGCAGGCGGCCGAAAAGCAAAATTATGTAGCGGGAAAACTTCATAGTGAGTCGGTTTGGTTTTCTGAAAACAACGTTATTGTAAAATCGTATCACTACGAAAATGGAGAGTTGCACGGACCTGCAAAATTCTTCAATAAAAAGGGCGAGTTGATTTGTGAAGGCAACTACAAAAATGCTGAAAAACACGGCGTTTGGAAATATTACGAAAACGGTAATTTGGACAAACAGGAAAAGTTTTAAACTAAAAAAAACTCCTTAAATAATTAAGGAGTTTTTTATTCATAGCATTTTTTTATTAACCAATTAAACCCTGTTTTTTATCCTAAAGAGGAGGCAAAATTACTTTGTCAATCACATGCACAACGCCATTTGTGGCTTGTATATCGATTAACGATGTTACTATATTACTGGTTCTTCCATTTGCGTCAGTCAAACTAAAGGCACTTGCATTAGCTTCAATATCTCCTCCCAAGGTTGTTACAGTTCCAGAGGTTAATTGAGATGATTGTACATTGGCATTTATAATATGGTGTAATAGTACAGCATCAACTGTTGCAGTTTCAATTTCGGTAAGAGCAGAAACATTCAATTCAGTTAATAGTGATGCAAAGGCATCATTGGTCGGAGCAAATACGGTAAATGGTCCTGCTTCTCCGTTAGATACAGTATTTATGTACGGCACTGTTGGGGTGCCGGTATCAGCATAAGCTAAGGCGTCTACCAAAATGGATAGATTTGAATTTGTGGTTGCGAAAGTGGCGATGGTAGGTAAATCTATAACTTGATCTATAACGTGTACCACACCGTTTGATGTTTCAATATCGGCAACTTGAACCGTTGCAGTTCCGTTAAACATAACTCCCGAAGAACCATCAAAATACAAACTTAAGTTAGTGTTGTTTGGGCCACTTGCCATAGTGTTTGTATACCCCGAGGTATTAATCAGCGATGTAGAGTAAATATTTACGTCTGCAATAACATGGTTTAATAAAATTTGTGTCAATACATCATTAGGTACTTCAGATAAGGAATTAAAACCTTTGTCTTCCAAAAAAGCCATAAATGCAGCATTTGTAGGAGCCAAAACAGTTTTATCTCCAGTGGCAGAAAGGGCATCTACCAAACCTGCTTGTACCACCGCATCTACTAAAATACTCAATTCACTTGATGTCTGAGCTGTTTCAACAATATTAAGTGTAGGCTGCATGGTTGAATTGTCGTCATCGTCACTACAAGACATGATTAAGAGCATAACCATGAGTAGTGAAGTAATTTTTGTGTTTAATTTTAAAGTGTTCATAGCTTTTGTTTTTTATTTGTTTAACAAATATATAAAAATATTAAACGTAAAAGTGAATTTTGTTTAATTTTTTTTAAAATAAAACAAACAATTTTAGGTTAGGCGTTCTGATGATAACCTTTTGATATGGAATAAATAATAGATTTATATGTATCTTTGCACATTAAAATTTTTAAAATGAAAAGGGTAATTATAGGACTTTCAGGTGGTGTAGATTCTAGTGTTGCGGCATATTTACTTAAGGAGCAAGGTTACGAAGTTATTGGGCTTTTTATGAAAAATTGGCACGACGATTCGGTAACCATTTCCAACGAGTGCCCTTGGTTGGATGATAGCAACGATGCCATGTTGGTAGCCGAAAAACTGGGTATTCCATTTCAAACGGTCGATTTGAGCGAACAATATAAAGAGCGCATTGTCGATTATATGTTCCATGAATATGAAAAGGGGCGAACGCCAAATCCAGATGTGCTTTGCAACAGGGAAATTAAATTTGATGTATTTATGAACATCGCTTTAGAGTTGGGAGCCGATTATGTGGCTACTGGCCACTATTGCAGAAAGGGAACTATTGAAAAAGATGGCCAGCAAATCTATCAGCTTTTAGCAGGAGTGGATGGGAATAAAGACCAATCATACTTTTTATGCCAACTTTCACAGGAGCAATTGAGTAAATCATTGTTTCCCATTGGCGAACTCACCAAACCCGAAGTACGCGAAATCGCTTCAAAATTAGATTTGGTTACCGCAGAAAAAAAAGATTCTCAAGGACTTTGTTTTATCGGAAAGGTGAAGTTGCCCGATTTTCTTC
>CAZZDI010000014.1:0-29556 GCA_964653155.1 uncultured Flavobacteriaceae bacterium
AATTTTCCGGAAAAAGAAGCCTTCCAATCTGCCGATGCGGAAAAACAAATGGTAGTGGACGATTTTAAATACGCCCTCCGTTTTAATTGCATTGGGCAAGACGAACCCGAGTATCCAAATATTATGGCAACTAATATAAGTCCCATTTCGTTATGGTATAAAGAACGCTATGTGGGCGTGCTGTTTCCCATTACTGATGAGAAGTTGATCCATTGGTTGGAAGACGAAGCTTACAACAATCCCGTTGAGGGCACATTTTACGATATGGTTTACGCTGCTGAAGCCACCACATTTAAAACCGATTGTTCTGCCACATTACAGTTTTCGGGAGAAACAGTAAAAGCCAGCTACCACTACCAATTGGAACTGGAAGAAGGGTTGAATTTTATAGCCTATACCATAGAAGATATTCATAAAATGAATTCCAAGGTTACCTCCAATAAACCCATTAAGGTTGTAGTTAAAAATGTTCAGGCAGAAGATGGTATTAAATGGATAGCAAAATATTTTTAAACAATTGAAAAAAAGAAGATGAGTTCTATGTTGAATTTTAAAACCGAAATGTTATGAGACCTTTATTTTTAATACTGATTTTCATCTTATTTGTGACAAGTTCATGCAAGCAATCTTCTGAAAAGGAAAATAATGTGATTGAAGAAAAGATTGATGAGCTTGAAAATTCAACTAAAGTTGGTTCTTGGCAACAAAACTTAATAACAACAGAAGCTTTACAACTTGACCAACTCAAGGCTAAACTGCCTGAACAATTGGCAGGTTTACCGTTAAGAAGTTCAGATTCGCCAGCAGCGCAAACCGTTGTAGGAACTTATAGTTTAAGTGCCGACCCTAACCATGAAACCGAAAACATTACTGTGAAGATTTTAGATGGTGCCGGAAATTATGGTTTTGGGCATGTCAATGCTGTCCATAAAATGATTTCTATGGAGGTAAACAACAAGGGGGATAATAATTGGGCAAAAACCCAAGAGCATCAAGGCGTTAGGATTTTGTTAAAAGAAGAACTTGTAAAAGACATCCAATTTTCAGAACTGCAATACATCAAACAAAGCCGCTACCACATTAGCTTAAATGGCAGAAGGTACGACAGTAAAAAACTGTTACAGGCTAAAAGCGATTTACAAAAAACTGATTTTTAATAGTTTTTGACAAAGATTAACGTATATTTCTCGTTAAAATCCTAAAAAAACACAATAATGAGAATTTTTATAACGGCATTGGCCATATCTTTGTTCACCATCACCGACGCCTTGGCCCAAGTAGAGTACAAAGTCATTACCAGTGTAGAATCTATTGTACCTATGTACCTAACGGACTAGGACGCCCCAGAATTATTAGTGCCAACGAAGAAAAAAACTTTGAAGAGTTCACATCTACCCAAACAGAAGATGACCATACCCGAAACAAATCCTCCCGTAGTGAAATTAGGATAAAGGATTTTGACGAAACCAAATTGCTGAATTTTTACAATATTGGCGGCATCCGTTTTCAAAATATTGCCGCGAACGATGCGGTAATTTCATCAAAAATAAATACTATGGTCGAGCAAGGTTGGGAACTGGCTTTTGTTACCAGTGCTGTTGAAAGTGATGCCGGAAAAGATGACAACCAAGGGATTTTTATAACACGATATATTTTTAAAAGAAGCAAACAGTAACGTTTTTTTTAAAACAAAGAGGTCGTCTAAAAAGTATTTTTTAGGCGATTTTCTTTTTTTTGTATTCACGCAATTCTGCAATAGTGAGTTTATTTATATTTCACTGGAAGGAGAAAAAGCATTATTGAAACTCCAAAAAGCCAACTTTATTCCAAAAACTCAATCTCCCATTTTTTTTCCTTTATCTCTTTTAACGACAACTCTGTTTTCTTTAAATAATTTCTGTTTTTAACAGTATTTTTCCTTTTTTCTCTTTCTAAAGTTTCTTCCTCAAAAAAGAATATTTTGATGGTTTTACTGTCGCAATTTTCTATAAAATTTTTCCAAGACCGATTATACAATCCGCCAACACCAACAGAATTTGGGGGGCAACAACTTGGAAATTTATAAACATGCTCCTCTCCATCAACCTTGGAAAACACGGTATCCATTAGTTTAAAATTTAACAAATCTTCAATAGTGATATCTTCATAACATGAATACATTGCACAAATCGCTAAACTTGATTTATTATTAATGCTAATTTTCTCATATGGCGGATCGTACACACAGCTGTAAACAATAAACACCGCAAAGAAAGCTAAAAATATTTTTTTCACTATTCCAAATTTTAAACTTAGCCCAACCACCCTTCACGATCTAAACTACGGTATTGAATCGCCTCACTAATATGCGAACCGTTAACGTTTTCGCTGTCTTCCAAATCGGCAATGGTGCGTGCCACTTTCAAAATACGGTCGTACGCACGAGCCGATAAATTCAAACGTTCCATGGCGGTTTTCAGCAAATCTTTAGAAGCATCGTCCAGCACACAATATTTTCGAATTTGTTTGGTATTCATTTGGGCGTTATAATGTACGTTCTCCGATTCTTTAAAACGCTCCGTTTGGATTTGCCGTGCCGCCGTAACCCGTTTTCTGATTTGAACGGACGATTCACTTTTTCGGTCTTCCGAGAGTTTTTCAAACGGTACGGGCGTTACTTCAATATGAATATCGATACGGTCTAGCAAGGGCCCCGAAATTTTGCTCAAATACCGCTGCATTTCAGCAGGACTGGACGTTACGGGTGCATTGGGGTCGTTAAAATACCCGCCGGGACTGGGGTTCATGCTCGCTACCAACATAAACGACGATGGATAAGTGACCGTAAATTTCGCCCTTGAGATGGTCACTTCGCGGTCTTCCAAAGGTTGTCGCAGTACTTCCAGCACATCGCGTTTAAATTCGGGCAGTTCATCCAAAAACAACACGCCATTGTGCGACAGCGAAATTTCTCCCGGCTGCGGAAAACTACCGCCTCCAACCAAGGCCACATTCGATATGGTATGGTGTGGACTCCTAAACGGCCGTTGCGCCATCAAACCGGTGTCTTTTACACGCCCCACCACCGAATGTATTTTTGTGGTTTCCAAAGCTTCGTGCAAAGTCATGGGCGGCAAAATACTGGGCAAACGCTTGGCCAACATGGTTTTTCCCGCTCCGGGCGGCCCGATTAATATAATGTTATGTCCGCCAGCGGCTGCAATTTCCATGCAACGTTTTATACCCTCCTGACCTTTTACATCGCTAAAATCGAATTCCGGAAAATCGAGGCTTTTGGTAAACTCTTCGCGGGTATTGATGATGGTTTGCTGTAAAGCTTCACCTTTATCAAAATAATTGATGACCTGCTTAATATTATCGACGCCATAAACTTCCAAATCGTTTACTATAGCCGCTTCTTTGGCATTCATACTTGGCAGAATAAAACCTTTAAAACCTTCCTCACGCGCTTTAACCGCAATGGGCAACGCCCCTTTTATGGGCTGCAAACTACCATCAAGCGAAAGTTCGCCCATTATTAAATACTTATCTAAATTTTCAGCTTGTATCTGTTTTGAGGCCGCCAAAATTCCGATGGCCAAAGTCAAGTCGTACGCACTGCCTTCCTTCCGCAAATCGGCAGGCGCCATATTGATGGTGATTTTCTTTCCTGGGATTTTGTAGCCATTGTTTTGAAGTGCAGCCGCTATGCGGTAGTTACTTTCTTTTATGGCGTTATCGGGCAAGCCCACTAAATGATAACCAATACCGCCATCAACATTCACCTCGACGGTTATGGTTGTGGCCTCGACGCCAAAAACGGCGCTTCCAAAAACTTTTTTAAGCATAATTGTAGTTTACAGCTTAAATGTAAGAAATGTATTTGAAATGTTAAAGATTTAAAAGATACAGATATAAAGTATTTCACCTTTTCATAAAAAAGAATCCCGCCAAAAGCGGGATTCCTATAAATTGGAAATATCAAACTAATCAACACTTTAAAATGAAAATTATTTTCCAATTATTTTATATGGATAGTATTATTCAGTTTGGTTTAGTTTAAAAATTTTGGCTTGACCACCAACATCGCCCATGCCCAGTTTTGCATATCGGCCGCAGCGTTTTCACTAACATTTTTCAACTCATACATGCCATCACTCGGAAACAATTGTGAATACCCCATTACCAAAGCATAGCCATTGAATGCTTTTTTGAACACCAAATCCAGTTCCGTACCCAACGCTTTTTCTCCACTTGGCAATTCTTCCGCACCACTAAAATTTAAAGCTTTAACCATCAAGCTTGATTTTTCACCCAACTTAAAGTTGGCACTTACGTGGACATCAACCAAACCGATGCTATTGGCATGGTTCCCTACGTAGAAATAATCCATAAAACCGTTGAATTTGTGATTGGTTCCGTAAAGCGGGAAGAAGGCTTCGGTATCGGCTGTGGTGCCGTCATTTCCACTGATGATTTCAACTCCGGCCCCTAGTCCTACTTTTTCCGAAGCTTTATAAGTCAAATCCAACGATGCTAAATACGCCCCGTCAACATTATCGCCCATTTGCAAAAAGACATTGGCCACTGCACCAAAACTTCCTTTTTTATAATCTAAATGCGTACCAATGGTTTGGATGTTGTTTACGCCATCGGGCACGTTATTGGTATCGAAATTTTGAAATCCAGTATTCAAAGCCAACAAACTACCTGTGAAATTTTCCCAAGCCTGTTTTAAGTACACATATTGCATGGTTTTATAAGAGAAAAACCCAGAAGTATTGTAAGCGGTGCCCATCGATTGGAACCCTGTTGGGTTTGAATAATCTTGATTGAAAGCCAAACCAACATCCATTAAAAATGGGCCTTTGCTGTACTTTAACAAAGCGGCATCGTGGTTGCGCCCTTGTTGTGCCCAATCCAATCCACCAAAAATTCTTTGGTCGTCATAAGAAATCACTTGGCGACCCAGTTTTGTTGACCAACCTTTGCCCAAAGCTATTTCGGCCCAAGCCTGAAAAATAGCAAACGAGTTATTTTGGTCGTAAGGTAAAATCTGCCTGTTTTCACCCCAAACCATCACATCTTGCAAACTTAAATAGAATTTGTAGGCTTCTGTATTGTAGCCAGCATTTAATCGTGCTCTGGTTGAAATACCAAAACCGGGATCGGCAGCATCAGGGATGATACTTCCAAAACCGTTGCGATATTCTGTACGTGGCCTAAACTCGCCATCTAAGGTAAACTGTGCTTGGGCAAACTGCAAACACCCCATCAAAAATGCTATTATAAGATATTGTTTTTTCATTTTTTCTTGTTTTTAGTTATTTTGTTTCTGAGTTATATTTAAAATTTGATTATTTTTTGTTTGATTTTTCAGCAAATTTAAGGGTGTGGTATTCCCATGGCTATGACATTTCTCATGTTTCATAACCTCAAAAATTCGCTGAATTCGATTTGTTTTTTTTGAGATTCCTCTTCAGCTGCATTTCGACTACGCTCAATGAACAGCGATAGCTCTGTTGGCAACCGAAATCAATATATTAATGCTCTAAGAAATCTATTAAATGTTTTCTGTATTTGTAGTAATCGCCGTGTTCTAAAACGGCCTTTCTGGTTCTAGGTCTTTCAAAATCAATGTCGAGAACATCGCCGATTTTGGCGCGCGGCCCACTGGTCATCATCACTACACGGTCGGCCAAAAAGATGGCTTCATCTACATCGTGGGTAATCATCACGGCGGTAATTTTTTCCTTGTTCCAAATTTCGATAAGAATATCCTGAAGTTCCCCTCGCGTTAAAGAATCCAACATGCCGAAAGGCTCATCCAGCAACAATACTTTTGGCTTAATGGCGAAGGCTCTTGCAATACCCACACGTTGTTGCATGCCTTGCGATAATTCGGATGCTCTTTTATGGAAGGCATCTTCCAAACCTACTTTTTGAAGGTAGTATTTGGCTATGTCGTTACGTTGTGCTTTGGTAGCATCGGGAAATACTTGGTTGACCCCTAAAAGCACATTTTGAAGCGAAGTCATCCAAGGCATTAAACTGGGTGCCTGAAAAATAACCCCGCGGTCTGGCCCTGGGCCCTTAATGTGTTTTCCCAATACTGAAATGTTTCCTCCGGAAATCTCGTTCAGTCCAGCAATCATGCTCAACATGGTTGTTTTTCCGCAACCCGAATGCCCGATAATGGTAACAAATTCTTCCTTTTTTATTTGAAGGTTTAAGTTTTCCAAAACCGTGTAATCGCCTTTTGGAGTTGGATACACTTTTTTAAGGTTTTTTAAATCCAACATCACATCCGATGCGGGAAACAACCCATTATCAGTAAAATTTCCTGTTTTATTTGCTGTTAAAGTACTCATCTTTTGTGTGTTTAAAATTGATTAACAAAATCCTTTGGTGCCAAATCGGGTAGTTCGTAAACGGCTTGTGCTTCCAATTTGCGTTCGTTTCCTATATCCATCAAATATTCAATAATGGCATTTCGGGTTTCCTTAAAATGGGCATTATCGTTCAATTCGGTTTTATCTCTTGGGCGCTCGATATCAATTTTGAATTCCGGCCCCAAAGTGGCTTTTGGCCCTGGGCGCAACGGAATAATGCGATCGGCCATATAAATACCCTCATCCACATCGTTGGTAATTAACAACGCTGTGCGCTTGTCTTTTCCCCAGATTCTTAAAATTTCATCCTGAAGGTTTCCGCGAGTTAAGGCATCCAATGCACCCAACGGTTCGTCCATAATAATCATTTCGGGCTTCATGGCTAAAGCTCTGGCAACTGCCACACGCTGGCGCATCCCTCCCGATAGTTCTTTTGGCCGCTTGTTAATGGCCGGGGTTAAACTCACCATTTCAACATAATTTGCAACAATGTTGTTCAGCTCTTTTTTACTTTTCTTCGGAAAAGCCTCCTTAACCGCCATAAACACATTCTGCCCAACGGTTAGCCAAGGCAGCAACGAGTAGTTTTGAAAAATAACCCCGCGCTCGTGGCTGGTGCCCGTTACAGGCTCGCCCTTAAACAGTACCTCGCCTCTTGTGGGCTGCAATAAGCCATTTATCAAGTTAACCAAAGTGGTTTTTCCACTTCCGGTGAAGCCTACGATGGCCACAAACTCGCCTTCTTCAATCGACAGGTTGATGTTTGAAAGCACTTCGGTAGCGTTATCGTCCTCTCCGTAGGTTTTATAAACGTTATTTAATTCTAAGTATGCCATTTTCTTTCTGTTTATTTTTTGATACGTTTATTCGTTTTTACGATTAAACTTTTAAACAAATCCACATGATTTATATCGCATCGGTTTTATCAAACGATACCGTGTTTTGGATGGTTAGCATCAATCGGTCTAAAAGGAAACCAATGATACCGATAACGAACATCGCCACGATGATTTTTGCGTTGGAATCGTTGGCCCCGTTTTGGAACTCTTCCCAAACAAACAGTCCCAAACCTGGGCTTTGCGCCAATAATTCGATAGCAATCAATACCATCCAAGCGACTGATAAGGTGATTTTCAATCCTGTAAAAATTAACGGTAAAGAAGATGGCAGCACCACTTTGAATATTTTTTGGAAGGGGCCCAACTTCAATACTTTGGCTACGTTGATATAATCTTTATCAACCGACGATACACCCATGGCTGTATTTACTAAAGTGGCCCACATTGAACACAACCCCACACTAATGAATGAAATGGTGAACGAACTATCTTCGTTGGAGTCTATCAACAAGGTTTTTACGATCATAAAAACCAACAAGTACCAAACTACAGGCGACACGGGCTTAAATATTTGAATGAACCAGTTGAACGCACTCTTTAAAGTAGGACTCAACCCGATAAATATCCCTAGTGGTACAGCAATAACCAATGCCAATAAAAATCCTGCGAATACCGTTTTTAAACTTCTAAAAATTTGATCAACGAATGAGGGTCTTCCCGTGTAAGTAATCGGGGCTTTCCCTTCAGCAATTCGTTTTTCATTTAAGGCAGCTGTTTTTTCAACAAAGGCTTCTTTATCGGCAGCAATAATGTTGTGGTCTCTCAATAAAGATTGGAACGACTCCCACACTTTTGCCGGTGATGGCAAGGTATTGGGCTGGCAGCTTACATCGCCCGATGCTATACATTCGCGCATAGCATCGGCAGCTGCTGGCCCTTGGTCGGTTAATGCTTTTTCAATTTTAAACTCGGCCTCTGTGTTGTACAACGACTTGGCTCCTAAGTGCCACAGACCTAAAAACAATAACACGGAAGCAAGCGGTACGATTACTTTACGCAAAATTCCTTTAAAATCTTCCTTTCCTAGTTTTCCTGTGAATAGGTCTTTTATTGAGGTTAAAAAACCCAATCCTACAAATTTGGTTACTCTATATAATGTTATACTTTGCTTCATGACTTATTATTTATTTTAAGCTTAATTTAATTTTTGTTTACCATTTCGACAGAGCGAGGAACGAGTGACGAGGAATTTCATAAAGCAATGAGATTCCTCCTCATTCTTCGTTCGGAATGACAAAAACTATTATTGCACAGCTTTTTCTTTGTTTCCTATTTTAAAGCTGTTGATGTATGCTATGGGGTTTTTGGCATCGTAAGTGGTGCCATCAATGAAATCGGATGTCGGGGCTTTGTAACCATCGGTAGTTGGGATGTCGCCAGCCGGAATATTACCTTCTTCAACCAACAGTTTTGCTGCTTTTTCCCAAATATCTGGTCTGTAAATATCTTTGATGGTTTCTGAATACCACTCCGCTGGTTTCGACTCTGGAATTTGTCCCCATCTTCTCATTTGTGTTAAGAACCAAATACCGTCCGAATAAAATGGGTAAGTGGCGTTGTACTTGTAGAATACGTTGAAATCGGGCATGTCTCTTTTATCACCTTTTTCGAATTCGAAAGTTCCCGTCATCGAGTTGGCCAATACCGTTTCGTCGGCACCCACGTATTGAGACATGGACAATATTTTTACCGCCTCTGCTCTATTTCCTGGCTCATCCAACCATTTACCGGCTCTAATCAAGGCTTTGGTAACGGCTACGGCTGTATTTGGATAATCTTCAACAAACTTTTTAGTCATTACGAACACTTTCTCCGGGTTATTTTTCCAGATATCGTAGTTAGTGGTTACTGGCACACCAATACCCTTAAAAACGGCTTGCTGGTTCCAAGGCTCACCCACACAGTAACCGTGAATAGTACCTGCTTCAAGCGTGGCCGGCATTTGTGGCGGCGGCGTTACCGACAACAACACTTCGGCATCAATTTGTCCCTGTACGTTTTCGGCAGTGTACATGCCCGGGTGGATACCTGCAGCAGCCAACCAATATCTAATTTCGTAGTTATGCGTTGACACCGGAAATACCATCCCCATTTTGAAGGCTTTACCACCGTTTCTATACGCTTGGATGACCGGTTTTAAAGCATCTGCTTTAATAGGATGAATAGGCTTTCCATCTTCATCGGTTGGCACATTAGGCTTCATTTTAGACCAAACATCGTTTGAAACCGTAATACCGTTGCCGTTTAAATCCATTGAAAACGGCGTAACCAATTGCGCTTGGCGACCAAAACCAGCTCCGGCAGCGATGGGCTGACCAGCCAACATATGCGAACCATCCAACTGACCATCAATAACGCGATCTAATACATTTTTCCAGTTGGATTGCGCTTCGACTGAAACGAACAAACCTTCATCTTCAAAAAACCCCTTTTCTTTTGCAATGGCCAAAGGTGCCATATCGGTCAATTTGATAAAACCAAATGTTAATTGAGGCTTTTCAATATCCAATGTTTTTGTTTTTGACGTTTCAGCAACGGCACTTTCCGCTACGTCTTTCTTTTTTTCTTTTCCACCGCAAGCAAAAAGTAAAGCTGCTACGGGTAAAATCCAAGTTGTTCTTTTAAATAGAGGTTTCATATTTATTGTTTTTAGTTTTTTAAGTATCAATACTTATTTTTCACAAAGATATACGTAGAACAAGTTCTATTATATGCCAATGCACATGTACACACCTCTTTTTACGCCATACTGAAACCTGCGAAAAACCATAAAAAACACATTAAAAACTAAAAACCATCAAGTTACAACACTTAAAAACAAAAAAAGCCATACGTAAATTACGTATGGCTCAAAAGAAAAATTAACTTAAAAAAGAAGATTAAGTGGCTAACTGTCTAAAAAAAAGTTGTGCTCACTAATTTCATTCTTAAGAAGTTGAATGTCGTTAATACCTATTTTTTTTCCTTTTGTTACAATGAGCTTTTCCTTTTTCAGTGCCGAAAACACTCTAATAACCTGTTCTTCGGTAGTTCCGGCATATTCTGCGTACTCTCGCCTGCTTAATGATACATCCAAAAACCCCTTATTGCTTCCAAATTTTCTATTAACATATAGTAAGGTGTCAATAACACGTTCGCGAACCGCCATTTGGGAAATTGTCTTTACTTTCGATTCACTTTTATTCAATTCGTTAGCATAAAACAGCATTAAATCGTAAGCAAATTTCGGACTGTTTTGAAGTGCGTTTTGCAGATAACTTTTTGAAAAATAGCACAAAACACTATCCTCTAAGGCTACGGCACCAATTGAATAAAACTCTTCGGTACCAAAGCCACGATGACCAATAATTTCGCCAGCCGTTGCAAATCGAACAATCTGCTCTCTACCATTAATGCCCGTCCTAAACACCTTCACCTTACCTTTTAAAACAAAAAACAATCCGTTTACTGGCGCCCCTTCTATAATAAATTGCTGGCCTTTTTTACAGCGTAGGTTGTTTTTTTCAACCTGCCCTCCAATATCTTCTAGCGCCCCTAAATTCCTTTTAATCAAGCAACGCATATTTTCACAAACATGGCAACCAATACTTAACGAATTACGCTTTCTCGTAGCAGATGAAACAGTATGTAATCGAGTTTCAGACAAATGTGTAGCTTTTCACAAACAAATATAAGTATTAATACTTAAAATACTAACATTATACTTATTTTTACGACATCTTGAAATATTCGAATACGTATTATTAAAAAGGAAATCTTCAATGCGTATTTTTTTACTATTTACAATTATCTAAACTTAATCCGTCTGCGCTTTCTCGCTTAAAGGACTTATCGCTATATTTGTTAGAATATAACGCCATTTTAACAATGATCAGCATAGAAACGGCTATAAAGCTAGTTAAAGATACAGCAAGTCCACTTTTAAAAGCAACTGTAAAACCTGTTGAAAAAGCTGGTGGTTACGAATTGTCACAAAACATAAAATCTCCCATTAACATGCCGCCGTTTAGGCAATCGGCCATGGATGGTTATGCCCTGAATTTACACGACGGTTTAAAGTACCAATTAATTGGAGAAATAAAAGCGGGCGATGGCCAACAGCCCGTTTTAAAGCCCGGCGAGGCCGTGCGCATTTTTACCGGAGCCGCAGTACCCGATACCGCCAATGCCGTGATGATGCAGGAAAAAGTAAAGGTTAACGGGAAATCCATTTCAATAGAACACCATATTGAAGAAGGTATCAATATCCGTCCGTTGGGCGAGCAAGTAAAACAAGGTGAACTGGCTTTAAAAAAAGGCACCAAATTAACACCTGCCGCCATTGGGTATTTGTCGTCGTTAGGCATTTCAGAAGTTTCGGTGTTTCAAAAACCATCCATTGCACTCATTTCAACAGGCAACGAACTGGTTGAACCCGGCATCGATTTACCCTACGGAAAAATTTACGAAAGCAACTCAAAAATGCTATTGAGCGCCCTGTACAGCCTCAAGTTTTATGATGTTTCCATCCATAAAGTAGAAGACGATTACGCTAAAACTTTAAGCAAACTTAAAACCATAATCGAGCAGAATGATTTGGTGATGATAACCGGCGGTATTTCTGTGGGCGATTACGATTATGTGGGAAAGGCTTTGAATGAATTGAATACCGAAGAAGTATTTTATAAAGTCAAGCAAAAGCCTGGCAAACCGCTATTTTTCGGAAAAAAAGAAAACACCACCATTTTTGCATTGCCAGGAAATCCGGCGGCAGCCCTCACCTGTTTTTATATTTATGTGTACATCGCACTACAAAATATGATGGGGCGCGAAAGCAATCAATTGCCATATGTTACAGCAAAATCGCTTTCAACTTTCGAAAAAAAAGGCGACCGACCACAATTCTTAAAAGCCATTTATACCGACGGAAAAGTTGAAATTTTAGAAGGCCAAAGTTCGGCCATGCAACAAACCTTTGCCCTATCGAACGCTTTGGTTTTTGTTCCGGAGCATATCATAAAAATTAGTATAAACGACACTGTTGAAACCATTTTATTACCCGTTTAATATGGATTACAAAATAAAAAGCAGAATATGGATTGAGTCTGACAGCAACGTGCTTTTAGGCGAAGGTCGCGTAAAATTATTGAAAGCCATCGATAAAACGGGCTCGCTTTCAAAAGCCGCCAAAACGCTTAACCTGTCCTACAAAAAGGCGTGGCATTTAATCGACTCGGTAAACAAAACAGCTAAAAAACCAGTTACCATCAACAGTATTGGCGGTAAAGGCGGTGGCGGTGCCGAACTGACCGATTACGGAAAATCACTAATTAATGCATTCGACGAAATCAACAAAAACTGTTGGGATTTTTTGGATAACGAACTTAAAAAAATTAAAAAACTTTAGACACTACCCATGCTACAAACCGAAAACATATATAGCTTTTTACTCCTACTGCCCATCGTGGCCTTTTTATATTCCAGCGTGGGGCACGGCGGTGCGAGTGGTTATCTGGCATTAATGGCTTTATTTTCATTTGCACCCGAAACCATGAAACCCACCGCCCTGCTGCTCAATCTTTTTGTAGCGGGCATCTCGTTTTACTATTATTATCGGGGCGGGTTTTTCAACAAAAAACTGTTCCTTTCGTTTGCCATAGCCTCTATTCCGCTGGCATTTATTGGGGGAACTTTAGAAATCGACGCCTCACTTTATAAAAAAATATTGGCCGTTTTATTGGTGTTCGCCATTTTAAAAATGCTCAATGTGTTTGGCAAGGAAAGCAACTCTATAAAAGAAGTAAAACTATGGCAAGGCTTAATTGTGGGCGGTGTTATCGGTTTTTTCTCTGGTCTTATAGGCATTGGTGGCGGCATCATTTTAACTCCTGTAATTTTACTATTGCACTGGGGAAAAATGAAAGAAGCCGCAGCCGTTTCGGCCTTATTTATTTGGGTGAATTCTGCCGCAGGCCTTATTGGGCAAATTAGTAGTGGTGTTCGGTTGGAAGCATCTTCATTTCTCTTGGTAGCCATTGCACTGATTGGTGGCGTTTTGGGTGGCTATTTAGGAAGTAAAAAAATAAACAACCAAAGTTTGCGATATATTCTGGCTTTCGTGCTGATTATCGCTTCGGTAAAATTGTTTTTCACTTAAAATGATTGAAAAAAACAACATAACAGGCATTATTCTCGCTGGCGGAAAAAGCTCCCGAATGGGTACAGACAAAGGCCTTCTGCCTTATAATGGCAAACCTTTTGTTCTGCATAGCATTGATGCCTTGTCGCCGTTGGTTTCTGAAATCATTATCGTTTCAGACCACATAGATTATGACCGTTTTGGTTTTAAACGCATTGAAGACGATGTGAAAAATGCTGGCCCCGTATCGGGAATTTACTCGGGATTAAAAGCCTCAAACACGCCTTTCAGCTTAATATTAAGTTGTGATATTCCGTTGATTACGACTAAAATTTTAAACAAATTGATTGAACAAGTCGATAACAAATCGGAAATCATTCAAATTGAAAGCAACGGAAAATCCATGCCGCTCATTGCGCTGTACAAACAGGAAGTAAAAGATAAATTTTATCAACTTTTGCAGCAAAACGAACGCCGATTGCGAGTGGCCGTACAATCCTGCCGTTTTAAAAATGTAGTTTTGGAAGACGATTTAAACCGCGCCACGATTAATGTGAACACCAAAGAAGAACTAAAACAGCTTGACCATGCATATAACCATTAAATATTTCGGACAAATTGCCGAAGTCACCCAAAAGGAAACGGAGCAATTGGAGGTTTCGGGAGTTTCTGTTTCCGAGGTTTTGGATATACTTTTTTCAAAGTACAACGATTTGAAAAACAAAGAATTTAAAATAGCACAGAACCAAAAGTTGGTTTCAAAAGACGAAAAACTAACCGGAGCGGAAATAGCGTTATTACCACCGTTTTCGGGGGGATGATTTCAAACATAACATCAGACTAAAAGAAAATTAACTAAAAAAACAGTTTTGGTCATTTCTACCAAGGGGAGAAATCCCATAAAGAAATTAAGTTGCCTAAATAATGAGATGTCTCAATCGTTCCTCATTTCGACATGACATCATACCTTAAGTTGGTGATAAACTAAACAAAAATGAACAGATACAACAGACATATCATTTTACCCGAAATTGGACAAACGGGCCAAGACAAGATAAACAACGCCAAGGTACTCGTTATCGGTGCTGGCGGGCTGGGCTGCCCTATTCTACAATATTTGGCCGCTGCCGGTGTGGGCACTTTGGGCGTTATCGATTTTGATGTGGTTGAAACTTCTAATTTGCAGCGCCAAGTGTTATTTGGTAGTTCCTCTTTGGGCGAGAATAAAGCCATCGCCGCCAAACAACGCCTAGAAGATTTAAACCCAGAAATTTCCATTATCGCTTATGCCAAACAACTAACTTACCAAAACGCCATCGCACTTTTCGAAAAATACGATGTAATTGTTGATGGTACTGATAATTTCGAAACCCGCTATTTGGTAAACGATGCTTGTATTATCGCAAACAAACCGCTGGTTTTTGGTGCCATTTACAAATTTGAAGGGCAAGTTTCGGTGTTCAATTACCAAAACGGCCCAAGCTACCGCTGTTTGTTCCCCAGCGCCCCGGCAAAAGGTAGCGTGCCCAACTGTTCAGAAATTGGTGTTTTGGGCGTTTTGCCGGGCATTATCGGCACCATGCAAGCCAACGAAACCTTAAAAATTATTTTGGGAATTGGCAACACCCTTTCTGGCAAACTGCTTTGCTACAATGCTTTTACCGCCCAATCTTCTATTTTGAAAATCGGGAAATCGGAAAACGAAATTTCAAAAGTTTTAAAAGAAAAACAGTTTTTCAGTCAAAAACAAATGGAAGAAAATTGCGCGATTCCAACTGTTGAAATTTCAATTGAAGCCATTTTAAAAAAGAAAAACATCCAGTTTATTGATGTTCGTGAACCACACGAAATGCCAAAAATTGAGGGCTTTGAGGTTACACATATTCCGTTAAGCCAGTTAAAAAACAGTTTAGAAAAAATCGATTCGAAAAAAGAACAAGCCCTGTTTTGCCAATCGGGTATCCGCAGCAAAAAGGCCGTTTCTTTTTTAATTGAATCAGATTTTTTAAATTGTTATAGTATCAAGGAAGGCGCACCAGAAATCAATAATTATTTAGAAACACAACAAAAAAACAACGCCCCATGTTAGATAAAAAACCCAAAAACGTATTTAAGGAAGGCGCTATTTCTTCAGCATTTATTGGAGAATCTATTGCCAAACACCAAACCAAAACCAGCATTGGTGCCCACAACATTTTTTTGGGCCAAGTACGTGCCGATGTGATTGATGGAAAAACCGTTTCGGCCATCGAATACACGGCTTACGAAGACATGGCCAATAAAAAATTCTATGATATTAGAGAGGCCGCTTTTGAAAAATTCGACATGACCTGCATGCACATTTACCACAGTTTGGGCACGGTAAAAGCAGGCGAAATCTGTCTGTTTGTCTTCGTATCCTCGCCCCACCGCAAAGTGGTTTTTGAAGCATTGGAATACATCGTTGAAGAAATAAAAGCAAATGTTCCCGTTTTTGGAAAAGAAATTTTTGAAGATGAGAGTCATCAATGGAAGAAAAACACTTAGTGTTTTGTGTGGAATTGTTTATTTGTTGAACCGTTTAATCGTAAAAAAGTAAGATATGGCATATACATTTTCATTTGAAAAATTAAATGTTTGGATTGATTCAAAACAATTGGTTAAATCAATTTATTTAATTACAAAAGACTTTCCCAGCGATGAAAAATTCGGTTTAACGAATCAACTACGAAGAGCATCTATATCCATAGCTTCCAATTTGGCTGAAGGAACTTCTCGACATACAAATAAAGATAAAGCCCATTTTTCAACTTTAGCTTTTAGTTCATTAATGGAAGTTTTAAATCAAATTATAATTTCAAAAGATTTGGGGTTTCTTCGAGAAAACGATTATCAATTGTTACGAAGTGAAGTTGAAAAAATTTCCAATAAACTAAACGCACTACGTAATTCCCAATTAAACAGTTAAACAAATCAACGATTAAACAGTCATGGTCGATATCACACACAAAAATACCACCCTTCGAACCGCCATTGCACAGGCTGTCATCAAGGTAAGCAAACCCGAAACCATCGAGGCGATACGAAACGACACCGTGCCCAAAGGCAACGTTTTTGCCATGAGCAAAGCTGCCGGACTGTTGGGTGTAAAACGCACCCCCGATATTTTGCCCGATTGCCACCCCTTGCCTATCGAATTCACAGGTGTGGAATATGAAATAGACGGACTGGAAATTACGGTACTGTTCACCGTAAAAACCATTTATAAAACAGGCGTTGAAGTGGAAGCCATGCACGGGGCGAGCGTAGTCGCACTAAACATGTACGATATGCTAAAGCCTATCGACAAAGGCATTGAGATTCACCACATTAAATTACTGAACAAAACAGGCGGAAAATCCAGTTTTAAAAACCGTTTTAGAAGCGATTTAACCGCAGCGGTTATTGTGTGTAGCGATACCATTTCGAAAGGCGAAAAGGAAGACAAGGCAGGTAAAGCCATCATTGAAAAATTAGAAGCTTCAAATGTTCGAGTTAATGATTATATCGTCATTCCCGATGAACTTGAAATTATTCAAAATAAAGCAAAAGCATATCAGGAAAAAGGCGTTGATTTAATTATTTACACCGGAGGCACAGGACTTTCGGGTCGCGATGTGACTCCCGAAGCTTTAATTCCGTTGTTAGATAGACGCATTCCCGGCATTGAAGAAGCCATTCGCAAATACGGGCAGGACCGAACACCTTACGCCATGCTTTCGCGCAGTGTTGCCGGCACCATCAGGAACACTTTGGTATTGGCTTTACCTGGATCCACCAATGGCGCAAAAGAATCTATGGATGCTATATTTCCATCGGTGTTGCACATTTTTGGGGTATTGAGGGGAGCAAGACATGACCAGGACAGTTGATAAATATAAAATGAAGAAAGAATCGAACATATTACAAGATCATTTTGGCAGAGCGCATACTTATTTGCGCATTTCGCTTATTGAACGTTGCAATTTAAGATGCACGTATTGTATGCCCGAGGAAGGTGTGCAACTCTCTCCTAAAAGTGATTTAATGACCTATGAGGAAATCTTCAGCATTGCCAAAACCTTCGTGAAACATGGGGTTACAAAAATCCGTTTAACGGGTGGCGAGCCTTTAATCAGGAAAGATATTCCCGTTATTCTTGAAAAATTGGCGACACTTCCGGTGGAACTCTCAATTACTTCCAACGCTGTGATTATCGATAAATTTATTGATGTACTAAAAACCCACGGCGTAAACAAAATCAATGTGAGCTTGGATTCTTTGGATGAAAAAAAATTCAAGCACATTACCCGTCGTCACGAGTTCAAAAAGGTTTACAACAATATTTTGCTCTTGTTAAAAGAAGGTTTTAAAGTAAAAGTAAATGCCGTTTTAATGAAAGGCTTTAACGATAACGAAATTATTGATTTTATCCATTTTACCAAAAACTTGCCCATTTCGGTACGTTTTATTGAATTTATGCCTTTTGATGGCAACAAATGGGACATGAGCAAAATGGTAAGCTATGCCGAAGTGATGGAATACGTAAAGGCTTCTTTTTCCGTAGATGATATTATCCGCCTAAAAGATGCGCCCAACGACACCTCTAAAAACTATAAGATTAAAGGTTACCGAGGCAGCTTCGCGATTATCAGCTCGGTAACCAATCCATTTTGTGATTCGTGCAACAGACTGCGATTGACTGCCAATGGCCAATTGAAAAATTGTTTGTTTTCTTCTACCGAATCCGACTTGTTAACTGCTTTTCGGGCAGGAAATTCCATTGAGCCTATAATTAAAAAAGCGGTACAGGCCAAGTTTAAAATGCGAGGCGGCATGGATACCCTAAAAAAACTGCAAGAACCCAAACTGCACAACAACAACCGCAGTATGATTACAATTGGCGGCTAACCAATTTTAGAAAAGGATTCTAAATATTCGAGAAATTCCACATTTC
Source organism: uncultured Flavobacteriaceae bacterium (assembly GCA_964653155.1). Taxonomy (GTDB): domain Bacteria; phylum Bacteroidota; class Bacteroidia; order Flavobacteriales; family Flavobacteriaceae; genus Flavisericum. The sequence goes on from CAZZDI010000014.1 coordinate 18,343, forward strand.
TACAAATCAACCCCTTAGATCAATTCTTAAAATTAAATGAAATTTTAATTAGGATAAATTTGTCCTTTATTGTTTTGTAACTTATTTTTGCAATCAAAATTTAATCTCACACACCAAAAGAGGACAAATTTATCTTTTAAAAATTAATAACATAAACACTACAAAATGAAAAAAACATGGATTACATTTATTAGCGTTGTGGTACTATCGTTCATAACGTTAATATGGATTGGAACCGAGGTTTACCAAACCCAACCACCGTTACCCGAAACTGTGGTTGTAAAAGAAACTCAGGAGGTTCTGTACACAAAAGCCGACATCCAAATTGGGCAAAACGTTTGGGAATCCATCGGTGGTATGGAAGTCGGTTCTATTTGGGGCCACGGAAGTTATGTGGCACCAGATTGGACGGCCGACTGGATCCACAAAGAAGCCGTTTTTATGCTTGATGCCTGGGCAAAATCCGATTTCAATACAACTTACGAAAACTTAAATGTAGAACAAAAGGCAGCCATAAAAGCACGGTTAATTCAAGACGTAAAAACAAACACTTACAACGAAACAGACCAGAGCATTACCATTTCAGAAAGTAGGTTGGCGGCCATTAAAGAAAACATAAAATATTATTCTTCTATTTTTTCTGAAGGCCATGAGGAGTATGCCATCCCGAAAGGTGCATTGGTAGATCCCGTAAAATTAGAGCAACTTAATGCCTTTTTATTCTGGACATCGTGGGCAGCAACCACCTATCGCCCGGGGCAGGATTACACTTACACCTCCAACTGGCCACACGAACCGCTTATTGATAATACTATTACAAAAGGCTCTTTGGTTTGGTCTGGGCTTTCAGTCGTTTTATTGCTTTTATTTATTGGAATCCTTACCTACTATTATTTGGTAAATCACGAAAAAGGCGAGCTGCTTGAAAAGCCAAATACAGATCCTTTAACAAACCTGAAACTGTATCCTTCACAAAAGGCCATTTTAAAGTACTTTGTGGTGATTTCTTTATTGATTGCCTTACAAGTTATTTTGGGAGCAGCAACGGTTCATTACACCGTTGAAGGCCAATCGTTTTTTGGGTTCGACCTATCGCAATACCTTCCGTATTCGGTAACCAGAACATGGCATACGCAATTGGCCGTATTTTGGATTGCCGCTACTTGGCTGGCCACAGGTTTATTTTTAGCGCCTATGATTTCTGGACAAGAAATGAAGTTCCAACGTTTTGGCATTAACTTCCTTTTCGGTGCACTTTTGGTTATCGTTTTAGGTTCTATGTTTGGCGAATGGTTGGGCATACACCAATTTTTCGATTTAACCACCAACTTTTTCTTTGGCCACCAAGGCTACGAATACATGGATCTGGGGCGTTTTTGGCAAATTTTACTGGGTATAGGTTTAGTGCTTTGGGTGGTTATGGTGAGCCGCCATATTTTGTTTGCCATCCGTAAAAACGATGCTTCAAAACATTTGCTGATCATTTTGTTGATATCGGTAATGGCCATTGGCATGTTTTTCTTTTCAGGATTAATGTATGGTGAAAACAGTACTCTGCCCGTTATTAACTATTGGAGATGGTGGCTGGTACATCTATGGGTTGAAGGTTTCTTTGAAGTGTTCGCCACTGTAATTATTGCCTACATCTTCTCGCAAATGAAAATCATTTCGCCCAAAACGGCAGGGCGTGTTTCCATTGCCTCGGCTTCTATATTTTTAGCCGGCGGAATTATTGGTACCCTACACCATTTATACTATTCTGGCACTCCGGTACAAGCCATTGCCTTGGGCGCCACTTTTAGTGCTCTGGAAGTGGTACCGCTAACCCTTATGGGCTTCGAAATTAGGGAAAACTGGAACCTGTTGAAAAGCAGACCCTGGATGCAAAAGTACAAATGGCCCATCTTTTTCTTTATTGCTGTGGCGTTTTGGAACTTTATAGGTGCCGGAGTATTTGGGTTCTTGATTAATCCGCCAATTGCATTGTACTACATTCAAGGTTTAAACACTACTGCGGTGCACGCACATACAGCCTTATTTGGTGTTTATGGTATGTTGGGCATGGGCTTTATTTTAATCTGTTTACGATTTTACTCCAACCGTTCTTGGAACAATAACAATACCAAACTAAAAAGAGCCTTTTGGCTTTTAAACATTGGGTTGGTAGCCATGGTGGTTTTAAGCTTGTTGCCCATTGGAATTATCCAAGCCTACACCTCCATTACCAAAGGTTATTCGTTTGCAAGAGAGGCCGATTTACTTTATTCGCCAACCGTGCAAACCCTTAAATGGATGCGCATTATTGGCGATGTTATTTTCTCAATTGGGATTTACTATTTCTGCTGGTTTACTATCGATGAAACCATCTATAATTTTAAAAGGAAGAAAGTTTTGAGCAATTCATCTTCTGAAATTAATGGAGTAAAAGTAAAAGAATCCAACTCTGAAAAAAACAAAGCCTTGGCCAACTAAATAAAGTAGCATATAAATTAAAAAAGAAGGCTCCCGAAAAAGATGTGTTTTTCGGGAGCCTTCTTGTCATTATAAATCTTTTCATTTTTTATATCTCTTCACTAAGACCTTTTTTTCAAAACTACTTTTTGGCGCTTCGCACACCGAGCATTCGTAATTGGGCGGCAAATCTTCAAACGGGGTGTTGGCTTCAATATTTTGGGTAATATCGCCATAAATTTCATTGTAAACCGTAAGGCATTCCGAACATTGGTACACCTCATCCTCAACGGTTTCCTTTAATGGTTTTGCTTGCTCTTCCTCGGTTTTTTCGTTTCCTAATTGCTCAAAATACAATTGGCTCAATTCCATTAATAAACCCGGAAGTTCCACTTTATCAACATCCTGAACATGCAGAATGTATTCCTGGGTATTGGGATCAAAATCTTTGGCATACAATAAATTGAAAGTATCCCGGATTTTAAAATCGCCAATAGCCTCGGGTGTTTTGTTTTTTTCAATAACGATGGAAGTGAAATTATAAGTATCGCTATCGTAGCTGGTAATACCGAAAGTCAATCCGTAAGTACTGATATCGTTTTGGTCAAAATTGGTAACCAAATATTTTTTAAGGTTGAGCGCCTCTTTATCGTTTACCGGAATGTGCCAGTTCATTTCCAACATGGAGTGGCGCACATTGATCCCGAATTTCCCCAAAAACTTTTCCCATTGAAGCTTGGAACTTAGCGGAATACCTTTCACGATAAAAGATTTCCAGGGTGTAATGGATATTTTTCCTATTTTATTATCGGAACACAAATCGCACATGGCCTTTAAAAACTTTAAGTCGTAACGGTTGTTTCGCCAATACAATCCTAACCAATACCGATCCGGGCCAATACGGTTCATCCCCTCGTAATACGGGAAGGGATAAAACGGTACATCCAAAGGTTTATCGACCGTACGGTTATTGGTGTCTACCGCATCGCTTACCAACTCAAACAAGGTTTCCACATTTTCGGGTTCTTCCTGTAAAACGCTTTCAATGGCATGTTCTATTTTATCCATGTCCCAACTGTAAATCAACGCAGGATACATCACCGTTTTTTTCCACTCGGGAAGCCTTACGTAAAGGTACCAATAGTCTTCGTGCTCTGAAGCTATAAAATTTACATTCCCCGTAAACAAAGGCACCAAACGCTGTTTGGGGTCGGTAACGTTAATGCGCAATTTGGGTTTGTGCTTAAATTGCTCGATAACGTACAAATATCGATCACTAGTTAACCACGATGTGCTCGGAAGAATTTCGGCCGACACATAAGACGACGAGATATTTTCCACGCCATCGCGCTTAGGTTTTACAAACGTAATTTTATCGAATTCGCTGAACTTGCTTTCATCGATAGCTTCGGGGAAAATGATATCCTGACGCGAACCAAAAGAAATAGCATCCAAGCCCAAGCCTTCTGCCGCTTCACAAATGTATTTGAGTTCACCTGGAGACAGCACGCCTCCGTTTATCCGTAATCTGTATGGTTCTTCCATTATGCTAATACTTTTGAATTATGAAGGATTTCCCTAACTTCGGTTTTACAACTTCCGCAGCCCAAACCAGCTCCGGTTTTATTGCACAATTCGGTAAAATCGGTACAACCTTTGGCAATGGCTTCTTCAAGATTTCCTGCCCCTACTTGGCTGCAAGAACACACCAATTTACCAATAACCGGCTCATTATTGGACGATCCGCGAAGTAAAGTATTTCGTTTTTCGGCCATTTCAATTTTACTTTCAATCATGGTTTTAAATTCGGCAAACTCATTTTTGTCGCCCATTAAAACCGCACCAATCAATAAATCGTCTTTTACGATACATTTTTTGTAGTAGCGCTTTTTAATATCGGTGAAAATGATTTCTTCGTAACTATCGTCGTTTTCCGGCACACTAATATCGCCAATACTACACAGATTCAAATCGTTGAACTTCAATATATTCATCAACACCGAACCGTTATACGCACAACTAATGTCGCCAGCAATAAAATTGGCTAAAATATTCGCCTGTTCTTCGGCTGCCGAGGTAATTCCGAAAAGTTGGTTGTTGAATTCGGCAATTTCGCCAATGGCAAAAATATCGGGGTGCGAAGATTGTAAATGCTGATTTACCTTTACGCCCCGACTGCAAGCTATACCGTTTTCTCGCGCTATTTCAACATTCGGAATGGTTCCAATGGCGTAAACAATAGCGTTGGCCGTTAAAAACTTTCCACTTTTTAGTGTGATGTTCAATTCGCCCGTATCCTCATCATCAAATACGGTGCTTACCTCGTTATCGAAGTAAATTTGAATACCGCGTTCCTGCACATCCAAGGCCAACAACTTACTGGACACCTTATCCAATTGGCGTTCCATTAATCGCGATGCCCGCTGGATTATGGTAATTTTCACATTTTTATGTTTCATGGCCGCGGCCAACTCCAACCCTAATAAACCACCACCAACAATAACGACATGCTGCTCTTCGGGCGGCAAACCGGTGGCATCCAAATATGCCTTAAACTCATCGGCATCCTTTTTGTTTCGCATGGTAAAACGCCCTGGCAAATCAATCTGCACATCCTTCGGAATAAAGGCGCGGCTACCCGTTGCCAAAATCAACTTATCGAAAGTATGCGTTTCGTTATTGCTGTCAATAACATTTTTATCTTCTTTGTTGATGTTGGTGATATACGTTTCAGGATGCAAATGGATATTCAACTTCCCAAGTTCCCTTTCCTTAATTTTTAAAAGCTGTTCCCAACTTAATTCTTCGGTAACATATTCCGGAAGCAATACCCGGTTGTAAAATAGATTGGGTTCTTTTGAAAACACGTGGATTTCGTCATTTTCATTGAATTCCCTGTAATTTTGCACAAATCTAAAGGCGGCTGCCCCCGCTCCAACTATAATAATTTTTTCGAAAGTCTTTTCGTATCTGGTCACCGAAACACAGGTGAACTTAAAATCGGGCTCTTTCGAAACTGGGTCAACGTGGGTATTGGTGAGGTTGTTGGTGCGGTTCAAATCGCTTTGAAGTTGTTTCCCCCAGTGCATGGGCAAAAACACCACGCCACGTTTAATATCGTCGGTTACTTTGGCACGTACGCGCACCAATCCGTTTTCACTTTTTATTTCGGCAATGTCGCCATCTTTTAACTTATTGAGATAAGCATCAACGGGGTTGATTTCCAACACTGGCGTTGGGTAATGCGTTTTTAATCGCGACACCTTTCCGGTTTTGGTCATGGTGTGCCATTGGTCGCGGATACGCCCAGTTGTTAATATCAACGGATAATCTTCATTCGGTTGCACCGATGTATTTACCGTGTGCGTTGGCAAATTGAATTGTGCCTTTTTTGATGGCGTATAGAATTTTTTATCTTCAAAAAGACGCGCTGTTCCGGTATGTCTGTATTCTGGCACCGGCCATTGAAACGTACCTTCGGTTTTTAATCGTTCGTAATTTAAGAATGATACGTCGATGTTCGTGCCTTTGGTCATTGAGGCGTACTCGTCGTAAATCTCTTCGGCATTGTTGAAATTGAAGCCTCTAAAGCCCATACGCTGTGCAAAATCACAGAATATTTCAACATCCGGTCTGGCCTCACCGGGCGCATTGATTTCTTTTGGCAAGTATGAAATACGGCGTTCGGAATTCGTCATCGTACCTTCCTTTTCCAACCAAGCCGCTGCTGGTAAAACTAAATCGGCATGCGCCACGGTATCCGATTTATGTGAAATATCCTGAACCACCACAAACTTGGCGTTTTTCATGGCTTTTTCAATACGGTGCGTGTTCGGCATACTCACCAACGGGTTGGTACAGGCAATCCAAACGGCTTTCATTTTTCCGCTTTCAAGCGCATCGAACATTTCGGTGGCTGTTAAGCCGGGCTTCGGATTTATTTTATCAACGCCCCAAAATTGAGCGACTTCCCTACGGTGTTCTTCATTCATTAAATCTTTGTGGACCGCCAACAAATTCGCCATGCCTCCTACTTCGCGTCCGCCCATGGCATTGGGCTGTCCCGTTAACGAAAATGGTCCCGAACCGGGTTTCCCCACTTTTCCAGTAATGAGCGATAAATTGAGTAACGACACATTTTTATCGACCCCAACAACACTTTGGTTGAGCCCCATGGCCCACATACTAATAAAGCCTTTTGAAAGCCCAATAATATCGGCCGCTTTTTGGATATCCTTTTCGGGAACACCGCAAAGTTTGGAAGCTTCCTTTAACGAGGTTTTAAAAATTAAATCTTTGTAAGCATCGAAGCCTTCGGTGTGGTTGTTGATAAAATCTTCGTCAATCAACCCACGTTTGTACAAGCATCTTCCAATGGCATTGTAAAGCACTACATCGGTTCCGGGCAACAATTGCAAATGCAGATCGGCAAAGTTGGCCGAGTCTGTTTTTCGGGGATCGACCACAATGATTTTTACATCGGGATTTTCCTCTTTTCTTTTTTCAAGTCTTCGGAATAAAATAGGATGGCACCATGCGGGGTTGGCCCCAGTAATTAAAAAGCAATCGGCCAAATCGATATCTTCATAGGAAATCGGCACGCTATCTTCCCCGAATGCCTTTTTATAGCCCACCACTGCCGAACTCATGCACAGCCTGGAGTTGGTATCGATGTTGTTTGTTCCAAGGAAACCCTTCGTAAGTTTATTGGCTATATAGTATTCTTCGGTTAAACTTTGGCCGGAAACGTAAAAACCAACGCTATCCGGGCCATATTTTTTTATAATGGATTTAAAAACACTCGCAGCCCTATCCAACGCATCATCCCAGCTAACGCGCTCACGGGGATGCGAACGGCTCCATCGCATTTCGGGATATAAAATCCTATCGGAAACATCATTCGCCACATAGTGCAAGTTCATACCCTTTGAGCAGAGCATGCCCTTATTTACCGGATGGTCTTTATCGCCTTCAACATAAATTTTATCGTTATTGTCTTTTTTAACAATAATACCACAACCCACTCCACAATACGAACACGTTGTTTTTATTTCGCTTTTTACCATTTAAACATACTTTTAAATAAATAAGACATTGCTCCCATCTCCAAATTGTATTAACCTTCTGTTTCTTGTTTCGTAAAATTAAGTATAAATACTTAATTTTCATTCTTAATAATTAACCAACAAATAAAAAATACAGGATTAATAATTATAGAATATCGATTTTATTGATTTGTTGAAAAAGGGCTCTTTATGTGCTTGCTTTTGTCATTATCACATCTTCTGGGCATAAAACCGTTTTTTATTTAATCCATATTTTTTTCGAATTTATTAACTAACTGCGGTGTGGCTTTGTTTACCATGCGTTGTACTACTCTGTGCATCCAAATGAGACAAATGGCCGACAAAACAAGCATTAAAATCCAACAGCTGGACCATAGCCCTGTACCTTCCAAAAGGTAACCGAAAATGATAGGACAGAAAAACCCACCCAATCCACCAAGTACGCCAACCATACCGCCTACAACCCCCACTTCTTCCGGAAAATAATCGGGAATGTGCTTATAAACCGCAGCTTTACCAATACCCCAAATAGAACCAATTAAAATGGCAATTATGGCGAATATCCAAAGGTTGGCCTGAAAATATATATGTGTTTTTCCTTCGGCAATCAATTGTTTCTTTTTCACCACATCGCCTTTCTTAACCAAAGCTTTTTGCCAAGATTCCTTAGCTGGCAAAAAGTAAAATGCTTCATCGGCCAAAGCCAACTTATCCATTTTTTCCTTTAACGGGTATTGAACGCCATCCACTTCAATAAATGAGGCCGTAACGTCGGTAACCGTCCCAGCAGATTTGGCCATAACCCCATTTCCTGCCGCGTAAATATCCATCTTTGGGATAATGAGCGTCGCACTGAATACCAACGAGGTACCGAGTACCCAATACATTACTTTTCGCGCTCCGAATTTATCAGACAACCAACCTCCAAAAGCTCTAATCACACCAGATGGCAAACTAAAACAAGAGGCCAAGAAACCTGCGGTGGCCAAATCTAAGGCATAAACGTTGGTGTAATAGGGCACCAACCAGCCCGCGAAAGCCACGAAACATCCAAATACCAAAAAGTAGTACAACCCAAATCGCCATACACGAACACTTTTTAGTGGCTGCAACATGCCTTTTAGATTTTTAGTGCTCGAAGCCGGTTTTTTATTTTTTGTTGAAAGGAAAAATACAATGGCCATAAGCACCAAAAAAGCAGCATAAATTTTCGGCATATCGCGCCATCCTTCAAGATTGGTTTTCCCATCGGTTAAAATGTCCAATAATTTAGGCCCAATTAGTGTGGTAATGGCGGCTCCGGCATTTCCCGCTCCAAATATACCCAAAGCAAAACCTTGCTTTTCTTTTGGAAACCATATTGAAGAAAACGCAATGCCAACTGCGAAACTAGCCCCTGCAATACCAAAACCTAAACTGCACAATGCAAACGACCAAAATCCGTTGGCATAAGACAATAGATACATAGGCACTGCACACAAAAGCAATAATCCCGCAAATATGGGCTTGCCCCCAAACTTATCGGTTAAAATACCCGCTGGCAACCTAAAAATGGCACCTGTTAAAATAGGAATACCAATTAACCAACCAACCTCAACAGCACTCCAACTAAACACCTGGTTATCAACTAAAAAAGTCACCAATATACCGTTCAACAGCCATGCAGCAAAGCAAAACGTAAAAGATAACGTATTAATAAACAGTGTTTTATTTGCACCTTTTGTTACCTTCATTAGATAATTATTTTTTAAGGTTTGAAAATTTTAATCAAAGAAACTTAGTATTTCTTTTTAACAAAACTAAGTATTTCTACTTAATTTTAACTTGCCAAATTTAAGTATTTGAATATTTATATCAGATTAATAATTTTAGAATCTTGTTTTTGAATAATCAACAACAATAATGTCGATTCCTTTTTAGCTTTTTGATATAGCTAAATCTGAATAGTTTGATATAATGTAATTGTTTCATTCTGAACGCCTGTACTGAGCGAAATCGAAGTAAAGTGAAGAATCTATAAAAGTATAAATGAGATGCTTCCTTCGTCAGCATGACATTTTATATAGATTTAGCTATAATACTTAAGCTATTAGACAAGTACGGATATAAAAAAAGCGGCCATATGGCCGCAATAAATACGTATTTTTTTGAATGTAAAAGAAAAAACTACACCAACGCGTACTCTTTGGCTTTATTGGTAAGTTCCATTAAGTTTTTAACTTCCAATTTTTTCATGAGATTGAAACGGTGCACTTCGGCAGTTCGTTTGCTAATTTGAAGTTCTTCAGCAATATCCTTATTATTTTTAAGTTGCAATACCAACTCTAAGATTTGCTTTTCGCGTCGCGTTAATTTAAACGGTGCTTCCTTGGGTTCTGTTTTGGTTACTGCCGCAGGACTGGTATTACCATTCACAAAATTATTCATAATAATGGCCGACACATCTCCGGTGAAATATTTACCGCCAGAGGCCACTTTGTTCAAGGCTTTCAAAAACTCCTCTTTACTGGCTCCCTTCAGCAAATAGCCATCGGCACCGGCCTGAATGGCTTGCACCACATACTCTTCAGAATCGTGCATGGAAAGCACCAAAGTACTTACATCCTTAAAACGTTTGTTAATTTCGCCCACAACCTCAATACCATTCATTTCAGGCATACGAATATCGACAATCAGGACATCTGGATTGCATTTTTCAACCACCTCAATCGCTTCCTTTCCATTGGAGGCTTCATCAATTACCACAATGCCCGTTTGATCTTCCAATAATGCCCGAATACCGTCCCTTACCAAGATATGGTCATCTGCCAAAACTACATTAATAACGTTTTCCATAATTTATAATACATTTTTGCTGGCTACCGTTAACAGTGCATCCACAACAAATAAAACACAAAAATAAGTATTTTTTACCAATACTACGTACCACTATCCCAACGGAATATTTAGCGTAACCCGGGTGCCCTTTCCTATTTCAGAATTTAGAAACAGCCTGCCCCCAATGTAATTGATGCGTTCGCGCATAAAGGTCATGCCCATGCCGCCGTCTCCATTCTTTATATTTTTAACTTTTGAAGGCTCAAAGCCTTTGCCATTATCGTCAATAACAATACTTAGAATATTTTTGCTGTGCGACAGCGACACGAGGATATGCGTGGATTCGGCATACTTAATAGCATTGTTGATTGCTTCCTGTACAATTCTGTAAATATTGATTTCGGTAAGCGAATCGAGCCTTTGGTTAAAATCGGTTTTATTGAAAACCACAATTTGCTTTCCGGTGAGCTTAGACAATTCTTGCGTTAATTTAGCAATGGCCGGAACAATGCCGTGATCGGTCAACTCTGGTGGCGTTAAATTAAAGGTTGCCGTTCGCACCCCTTTTATAATATTGCTGGTGAGCTCCTTTAAATGCTCAATTTTTGTGGCTGCCTTTTTAACATCTTTGGTATCTATACTTTCCAAATTATACTTCAAGCCCGTTAACATTTGCCCAATACCATCGTGAACATCTTTTGCGATCCGGTTTTGTTCCTTTTCCTGATTTTCAATAATCTTACTTGAGATTATTTTTTGCTGACTCATTTTTTCCTCAAAACTTTGCTTGATAAGCCTTTCTATTTCTATTTGGGCCACTTTTCTTGCCGTTATTTCTGAAGCAATAATGAGCAGTTCCGATTTATCATCGGTAGGGCTA
>CAZZDI010000015.1:0-28150 GCA_964653155.1 uncultured Flavobacteriaceae bacterium
GTTCGGCAATTTGCTTGGCCCAAAGCCCATACGATTGGTCGTTCCTAGGCACACTTCCATCTTTCCATTTATTCCGCGGAATGGGCGACATAATCACGGGAACAGCTCCTTTAGCCTTGGCTTCCTTTACTATTTTTTCGATGTACCAACCGTAACTGTGTACTATTTCGTGCTCGCCGGTTATCATATTGTCTATCTCTTCGGTGTCATCGCCAATGCCTTTAATGGTTCCTCGGGCACGAATCGTGTCATTTACCGGCCCGTTATCATTGTGTCCAAATTGAATCAACACAAAATCGCCTTTCTTCAACTTATTGTTAACAGTATCCCATAAGCCCAAATTTTGGTACGTTCGGCTGCTGGTACCGCCCAAAGCGTGGTTTTCAATTTTCACTTTTGAAGAATCTAAAAATTGACCGATAAAATCGCCCCAGCCCCAAAGACCACCATAACCGTCACCGCGGCCGTTTTTAACAGTGGAATCGCCAACCGTATAAACCGTTGGTTTTATATGATTTTGTTGGACACAATTTGAAAATGAAACTGCTAAAAATAGAATAAATAAATACTGAAATACTTTCATGAAAAGTGTATTAAGTTGAATTAATTGCTTCTAAAATCGAACCACAAGGTCATAGGAATGCCGTCGTCACCACTTTTGATTCGGATATTTGTCGGCTGACTTTCCGGGCCTTGGTGCTCCAACGGTTTGAAAGCTCGCATTCCAGGGATTTCATACATAAACGAAATATTACCTTCCGGAAATTTGGGCTGCGGGAACACCTTCGAAACCGCATGCTTCGGCAAATCGGGCGTAAACAACCTTAAAAACAGCTTATCATTTTCACTAAAAAATTTAAAATCTCCGTTTTCGGTTTTCAGGTTTCCGGCCACAAAATTGGCATGGTAGCCCTTAAATTCTGGGTAAACCAAATTCTCGAAACTTTCGCCCGTTACGGTGGTGTTATAATCTTTGTCCCAAAGTCCAAACTCTGTGCCCTTAATCCTGTTTTTCCAAACGTGGTAAGGCCCGTTTCCTAAAAACGTCATGCCGTTAACACCTTCCTCCGGAAAATCGAAAGTCACACCAAATTTATCAATAGCACCTTCAAAAAACGCGCCGTCGAAACCACTGTTGCGCCCCGCGTTTTTCAACAGAATCAAATTTAATTTCAACCGGCCATCGCTAAAAAGCGTCCAAGTAGCCGTGTCGATACCTCCAGAATATTTTATGGTGCAAGTGGCTGCTGCTTCATTTTCATCGACCGAAACGGATTCCACTTCAGCCTTCATTCCAACAGGTTTAGGGCCGTTTACAAACGGTACATTTCCTTTTTGGTTTTCAATTTTTATGATTTCACCTGTTGATGCATCCAATTTTACTGAAACCGTTTTACTTTGCAAAAGCACTTCATTTCCCGATTTTGATGCTTTCGCTGATTTTTTAGATGTCTTTTTTGCAATGAATTTATGGGCAAAATACGGTGCCCTATGGATGGGCCACGACCAAGTATAGATTTCCCTGCCGTGTTTATCGTGGGCAGTGATTTCCAACCAATCGCCCTCAAAGAAATTTGGTGGCACATCGAACTTTATTTTTCGGGTTTCGCCCGGTTCAATACTTTCAACTTTTATAGCATTTGAAGCGATCACTTCAGATTTCACATCGCCATACATGGCATCTTCAGAAACACTTAGCACCCTGTATTCCAATTGGCATTCGTTAAGATTGGTAAAAATGTATTCGTTGGAAATTAAAAACGAACCGTCAAATTTTGTCGTAACCATTTTAGGCTCAAACTGAATGGGCGACCAGACTTCCTTTACTGTAAAAAAGCTGCCTTCCTTTTCGCGATGGGGGCCCAAAACGCCATCGGCCGCCAAGTTGCCTTTAGAATCGTATTTTCTATCTCCCGTCCAATCGGTTCTCAATACGGCCTCATCGAGCATCGCCCAAAGAAACGAACCTGCAAACAACGGGCTTTGCTTATAACGTTTCCAAAAATCGTCCAATCCCGCACCGATGCCATTATCGTATGTACCGTGCATGGTTTCGGTTGGAAAAAACACATTTTCCCCATTATTGAAACGGTGCATTCCAGTTAAATACGTGGGATAATGGTGCGTGTCCCAACCATTGAAATCGGCCCACGGATGGATAACAATTCGTTTTTGCGGATCGTAAATATGGAATACGTGGTCTATTTCGTAATTCCAACCACCTTCATTGCCGTGGTCCCAAATAATCACCGATGGGTGGTTAACATCGCGTTGTACGGTCTCTTTTATCAATTGGGTACCGGTTTTGGTGTCATAGCCATTTTGCCACCCGGCCACTTCGTTGAGCACAAAAAGCCCCAACGAATCGCAAGCCTCCAAAAAGTGGGTGTCTGGCGGGTAGTGGAACCGCACGGCATTCATGTTCATGTCCTTTATCAAATTCACGTCCAAAATACTAATGGCCTTGTCGGTACTTCTTCCGGATTCCGGCCAGATTACATGGCGGTTAATGCCTTTCATTAATATTTTTTTTCCGTTAACGTAAATCCCATCCTTTTTGAGGAATTCCAATGTTCTAAAACCAATTTTAGTGGTTTTGGTATGTAAAACTTGGCCGCTATTTTTTAAAGTGAGCGTTAAATTATATAGGTTTGGATTTTCAGGGCTCCATGGTTTTACACCGTTCCATTGGGCATTTATCGTCTGGAAACTTTCGTTGTCCTTCAATTTAAAAGTGAAGGTTTCAAAACTTTCTTTACCGCCAACAGGAGCAATACCGGCCTCTACTGTTGTATTGTTGGGCAAGTTTTTGAGGTTGAGTTCCGCTTTAAGCGAACCATTCATTTTGGCGTCGACGGCCACATGTTCAATATATGTTTTGGGCGAAATTTCCAACCAAACGGGGCGATAAATACCTCCAAACAGCCACCAATCGGTTTTTCTTTCGGCGTTATTTACCGTGTTGTTGCTGGAATGTTTGGACACATGTGCCTCCAACAGGTTTTCCTCGCCATATTTCAATAGCGAAGTTATATCGTATTTAAATTCATAGAAACCACCTTGGTGGATCTCGCCTGCCGATTTTCCATTTATTTTCACTTCGGTATCGGTCATCGCCCCACCAAAAACAATGGTTACATTTTGGTTTTTGTAAGTTTCCGGAACATTGAACTTATATTTGTAAAAGCCTTCCTCTTTGCTAGGTTCTTCTTGGTTCAACTCTTTGTACCAACGGCCATAGGTATATTCGCCAAAACCTTGAAGCTCCCAATTAGAGGGCACATTTATGGTAGTCCACTCATTGCTGTTTCGGCCTCCGGTACACATAAATTCCCATGCTACCGGATTTTTAAAATCTTCCCCCGAAAGGAATATCTTTTCGGTTTCTTGTGCTTTTATACTGAAGCCTGTTAATGCGGCAAAAAACACTAATGCAAATTGGTGCTTTAAATTTTTTAAATAAATCATAGTTGTATTAATTTCCGTCTGGTTTTTCTATTTCAAATCGCGTGCTCATAGGCAAAGTCCAATCCTTAAAATCATCTGGTTTTTCAGGATTGAAACTGGATAAATTTCCTTTTAAATATTGGGCTATTTCTAAATTTAGATTCTGTATGCCAAACACCACACATTTAGCTACTTGGTTGGCACCAAAACTATTGAAATGCGTATTATCTGCCAAGGGTTTATCTTGCCCTGGAAATGTATTTTCTGGGTAGTGAACAAATGCATTTACTGATGCGTTATCGCCCCAACTTTGATACATAAGCCGAGTCTTTTTTGTTAAATCGATTAACGGCAAATCGAGGTCTTTGGCCACTTTTCGCATGGCATCTGGAAAATCGCCATGCGTTTCCTTTAAAACGCCTTGGTTGGTAAAATGGCGTCTTTCGGTGGGTGTTAAAAATATGACATGCCCACCTTGATTTTTAAATGTTGTTGCGTATTCTTTTAGCAAGTTGGAATACAGCCCCCAGGCGCCATTGCCCTCGCCTTTTATCTTTTCGTCATTATGGCCAAATTCAACAAACAAATAATCGCCCGGTTTCATGACTGTCAATATTTTTTTGAAGCGCAAAGCCCCTTTGAAGGCTGGTAACGATGAGCCCGATTCCGCATAGTTGGCCACCACAACATCATCGGTTAAATAATTGGTAAAAAACTGCCCCCACGACGCCCATGGCTCTACATCTTGATCGGTCACCGTAGAATCTCCCGCCAAGAAAAACGTTTTTACATTTTTTACGGGCGTTATTTTTATGCTCTGTATGGCAGGATTGCCCAAAAACTCTAAGGTTAGTTTATTGTCCCAGTTCAGTTGGTTTTTATCTCGGTTTTTTACTTTTATGGAAGTGGCCCCATCAATTTTTGGCGACCGCACGTTAACCATAAAAGTTTCAGTTGAAGTTTCGTTTTTAGCCAATTCTTTTTCTTGGAGCATCAAGCGTCTTGATTCTGCTTTTATGGTGGTGTTTGATGGTTTGTTCCCGCCCAAAACCACTTCAACTTTATAATTGCCCTCTGGCACCTGTACCGAAAAGTAGATGGATGTATTGGCGGTAATGAAGCGCTTCTTTGCGTTTACATCGTTTGCCGAACCAAAATCGAAACCATAGGCTTTACCTTCTGAATAAACATTTGTTTTAGCAACCTGTATGCCGTCGGCCTTTTTAACCTTTTTTCCAAAATAAAAGGTTGTTGTAGCCAAATCTTTATTTTGGCTGATGCCGAAAAGCGAAAAACCTAAAAAAAGTAGGGCCGTAATGCTCTTGATAATATGTGCCATTTATGAATTTTCGACTAAAATATCCCGTTTAAAAAAAAGATCCATCCTGTACTATGATGAATCTCTATTTTTTCGTTATATTTTATTTGAATTATACTGAATTCCGCTCTATATATTCAAACACATTTTTCACTTTTTCCTTTTTGTTGTTGAGCACCAAATACGCCGCGGTTTCGCCCATGGCCTTAAAATGGGTACTTACCACGTTTATTCCCAGCAAATCTTTTAGTGGGGTATCGTTGTACGAAATAATGCCTATGTCTTTTCCCAAGGTTAAGTTCTCCTTTCTCACCTGTCGCACCAAGTTCACCAAATCATTTTCTTCAATAACAACGTATGCATCTTTACTGTCTAGATCCATATCATCATAAATCTCATTCAATATTTCAAAATCAAATTGGTGCTCGGAACAGAATTTTGTAAAACCATGAACAATGCGTTGCGGATAAGGGTAAACCGTTTTTGTAGGATAGACCAAAACCAGTTTATCGTATTTTTTCAGTTTGCTGAACCCTTCATTTAAAGCTTCATAAATATCTTCTTTAAAATCTTGATAAACAGCGCCGTAATCTCCCTTTATATCAATTTTTCTATTGTCCAGAACAACCAGTTTGTCTTTTGGTATTTTTTCAATAGCTTCTGTAACTCTTGGTGTTGTACTGATGTGGTTGGAATCTTCTGCCTTAAAATGGGGCATGATCACGTAATAATCAAAAGCGCCCAAATTTCTTTCCAAGGTCTTAATAAATATCGATTCTTCGCAGTGATACACCGAAAGCGTTACATGAGCGTTGATTCCAAGAGCCTTAACAAACGAATTGAAAATCATCATTTTGTAAGAACTCAGCTTGTTCACCATAAAAAAGACATTGGTTTTCGATATTAAATCGGTCTTTGTAATATAATAGCCTTTGCCCTTTACAGATACAATGGCCTTTTGCTCTTTTAGCTGTTTATACGCTTTCTCTACGGTATCTCTGGAGAGGTAGCAAGATTCGCTCAACTCGTTGATAGACGGTATTTTTTCACCAACTTTTAACTTTCCTTTAGAAATATCGTCTATTATGGAATCTACAATCTGTTTGTACTTAGGAACGCGAGATGACTCATTAATTTTTATTTCAATTACTTGAGACATAAATAGGTGAATGTTTTTTAGTTTTAGCCTAGTTAATATAGCAAAAAAACAACAATAACTTAACACTTAAAGACGAAACAGCTCTTTTTTCATTTTTTTTAACACATGATAGTACAGGACACCATTTTTTTGCCAAAATAATATTTTTAGAGTTTTTAAAACTATTTACTTGATGGTATATCCAAAACTATTTTTAATCTGCATTATCACCCTGTTTTTTTTATCTTGTAGGGAAGAAAAAAGTACAGCTCCAGCCCAAAAAAACATCCCCGAATGGGTAGATAAAGTTGGCGCTAAACCTTTCAAAATAACAGGAGGCACCTATTACGTAAACGACTTTGGTGCTGTTGGCGACGGCAAAACACTAAATACCGAAGCCATTCAAAAAACCATCAACGCTTGTGCCGAAAACGGCGGCGGAACGGTAACCTTTAAACCTGGGGAGTACCTAACAGGCTCCATTTTCATTAAAAGCAATATTAAATTTGAAGTTCCCAAAAGCGTTAAAATTCTGGGCAGCGAAAATATTAAAGATTATAAGGAAATCGACACCCGTATTGCCGGCATTGAAATGAAATGGCCCGCCGCACTCATAAACGTAGAAAACGAAAACAATGTGGTTATTGATGGCGATGGCACTGTTGACGGGCAAGGCAAAGTATTTTGGGACTATTATTGGGATCTTCGAAAAAACGATTACGAACCGCGCGGTTTGCGCTGGATTGTTGATTACGATGCCAAACGCCCCCGCACCTTCCTTATTTCGAACTCAAAAGATGTGCTTTTCAAAAACCTGAACATCCAACGTGCTGGATTTTGGACCGTACAAGTTCTATATTCTGAATATGTTACCATTGACGGACTTACCATAAAAAACAATATTGGCGGCCATGGCCCTAGTACCGACGGGATCGATATCGATTCTTCAAAATGGATTTTAGTACAAAATTGTGATATCGATTGCAACGACGACAATTTTTGCCTTAAAGCCGGTCGCGATTGGGATGGGCAGCGTGTTAACAAACCTACCGAATACGTGGTGATTAAAGATTGTATTGCACGCCAAGGTGCCGGCTTGTTTACTCTAGGAAGCGAAACTGCTGGCAGCATTCGCCACGTGTATGTGTCCAACATAAAAGGTCTGGGCACAAAAAACGGATTGAATATCAAATCGGCCACCAACCGAGGCGGCACCGTTGAAAATATTTATATGGAAAACATAAAAATGGACAGCGTGCGCACGTTCATGCAAGTGGGCATGAACTGGAATCCAGCCTACAGCTATTCAAAATTGCCCGATGAATTCAACGAGGAAGAAATACCCGTACACTGGAAAAAAATGCTCATGAAAGTCCCTCCCGAAAAAGGCATCCCCACTTTTAAAAACATAACACTCAACAACATCAACGTAAAAGGTGCCGAAACGGCCATAAACGTTAGTGGTATAGAACAATCTATAGTTAAAAATGTAACCTTGAACAATGTTTCCATCGAAGCAAAAAAAGCAGGGCAAATAAGTTACAGCGCCCATTGGGAGCTCAGCAATGTTAAAATAACTGCAGAAGACGGCTCAAAAGTAACATTAAAAAACACTTCTGAAATCAGTTTTCCTGAAACCGTTTACCCAACAAAAAAACATTAATTTACTAAGGCATGCCCAAACCTAAAAACAACAAATCAGTCCGTTCTAAATTAGGCGGCTTGCTTACCTATTGCGCTTTTTCAGTTTCCGTTTTCACGGTACAAAGCCAAGACACCCGAAGCTATAAAATATTTCAATTTCCGGCCGACCAAATCCCAACCATTAACGGGAACACAGATGATTGGAACATAGTACCTGATAGTTATACCGTTGGAATGGACCAACTTTGGGACGATAGCAAAAAACACGCCGAAGCAAACCCTAAAAACTTAAATGTTAGCGTAAAAGTAGGTTGGGTAAAAGGATTAAATCGACTGTATTTTTTATACGAAGCTTATGATGATTATTGGGATTTTTCGCAAACGGGGCTCCACAACGACACTTTCGAAGTAGTGGTTGATGCCGATCAATCGGGCGGGCCATTTATAGACCGATTCCACCCCAACAAAAACCTAGACATTATGGATGCCTATTATTCGTACCACGGCGTTCATGCACAAAACTACCATATTTTCACTCCAGCAAAAGACAAAGACTGGACTATGGTTTGGGGCAGCCAACCCTGGATAAAAGACCTCCCCTACGCCAATGCCGCATACAATTACAATTTTAAACCGGGCGAAAGCGGAAAGCTCGTTCTCGAATTTTGGATTACACCTTTCGATTATGCCGGAAATTCGCCAGACAGGGCCATTGTTTCCATTTTAGAAGAAAACAAAAACATTGGGCTGTGCTGGGCTATTATTGATTACGACAATGTAAACAACAAAGAAAATAACGGATTTTGGAACCTCTCAAAAGAACACACCATGTACGGCCAGGCTTCCTATTTGTTGCCCTTTAAATTAATGCCACTGGAAAACCAGTTCACCAAAGCAATTGATGCAAAATGGAACTTTTCCATTCTAGATTTCAATAACAGAACAGTTGCTTTTAAAGACCAATCTATAGGCGAAATAAAGTCTTGGAAGTGGGATTTTGGAGATGGCAAAACATCAACCGAGCAACATCCAGTACATCAATACACCGAAGCCGGAAAATATGTTGTTGTCTTGGAAATAACCGGTCCAAAAGGCACATCTAAACGAGCAAAAATCTGGGATGTTGCACTCAAATAACCATGCATTACAAATAAAATAATCTCTAAATACTCCTTTCAAAAAAAATGAAATTCAAACTCTGTTTTACTGTGCTTTTTTTAGGCATCACCTTAAATTGTGCTTCGCAAAACCAATCGTTAACCCAACAAACAAAACACTTACACTATGCCCCACAAGGCGAAACGTTCGTTTTACAAAACGGCTCCCGAAAATTCAATCGCGCACTATATGGCACCAACACCGGATTTCGTGTAGAAACGGGCGATCTACCAGAATTTGCCCTGTACCTAAAAGGCATGGGCGGCAATTTAAAAGTGGGAGTGTCGAACGGTTCCGAAAGTAAATGGTTATCGGTCGCAGATGCCATTTCAACCACTTATGATCCCGGCACAATGATTTACCATATAAAGGATGCCATTCTCGAAAACGGTTCAATCCATCTTCAAGTCGTGGCTCATGCCGAAAAGGAAGCTTTAATTTTAAAAGCAGAAACACAAAACATACCCAAACACATAAAATTATATTGGTTATACGGCGGTGCCAATGCCAAAAAATTCCATCGTGAAGGCGATATTGGCGCCGATCCCGAATCGGTGTTTTATCTTCAGCCAGAATATTGTGTAAATAATGATTATAGCATCGATAAAAACCATTTTCTTCTGAAATTCGGTTCGGAAACCAACAAACAAAAAACGGGCAATAACCGACAAATTGTGGGCTATTTCCCTAAATCTGAAACACATTTGGTTGAGGCTTCAGTTGCAGGAACACCTATTTCAATTTCCAATAAAAAAGCAAAAAGTCATCCAGCAATATTGGGGCAAATCGATTTAAACCCCGAAGATGTTTTTTTCTGGAAAATTGAAAACGAAGGGCAAGCTTCGCAAACTTCCCAAAAACAGATCGAAACAGAATTCCTGCAAACTCTTAAAGAAAACGAACGCTTAAAAAACCGGGTAAAATTAAACACGCCCAATAAATATTTAAACACCTTGGGCGGCGCGTTGGCCATTGCCGGCGATGCCATTTGGGAAAGCCCGGCCTACTTACACGGCGCCGTAGCGTGGCGCATGCACTTAAACGCCTGGCGCGGTGCCTATGTAGCGCACCCATTGGGATGGCACGACCGGGCGCAGACCCATTTTGAAAGCTACGGCAACTCACAGGTTTTAGAGCCAGAAACTGGCCCCGTAGTTTTGGATAGCTCCCGAAATTTTGCCCGTCAAAAAGAAGTCTTGGGTACGGCCATGTTCAGTAGAGGTTACATTAGTCGCCGACCAAACAACAATACCATTGCACACCATTACGACATGAACAATGTATTTATCAACCAGTTGCTTCGCGGTTTCCAATGGACTGGCGATTTAGAGTTCATGAAAAAAATGTGGCCTGTTGTTAAGCGACACATTGCCTGGGAAAAACGAAACTATGATGCCGATGGCGACGGGCTTTACGATGCCTACGCCACTATTTGGGCCAGCGATGCCCTGCAGTATTCTGGTGGTGGCGTTACATATTCCTCTGCATACAATTACTCTGTAAACCTTTTGGCCGCAAGTATAGCCAAACTTTTAAATGAAAATCCACAGCCTTATATCGACGAGGCTAACCATATTAAATCGGCTATTGAAAATAATTTATGGATTGCCCAAAAAGGCGTTTTTGCCGAATACAAAGATTTGTTGGGCAACCAACTGCTGCACGACAACCCTGGCATTTGGACCATTTACCATGGTTTGGATGAAGGCATTGCCAATAATTTTCAAGCTTACCAATCATTAAGGTATATCGATACCGAAATACCACATATTCCCGTAAAAGCGGAGGGTTTGCCTTTTAAGGATTTAGAATTGATTTCTACCAGCAATTGGCAACCTTACACGTGGTCGGTCAACAATGTGGCATTGGCCGAAAATTTGCATGCAGCTTTGGCTTACTGGCAAGGCAACCGAAAAGAAGAAGCCTATAAATTGTGGCAGAGCGCCATTGTTGAAAGTATGTATTTAGGGGCTTCGCCGGGTAATTTCCAACAACTATCACATTACGATGCCATTCGTGGCGAACTGTACCGCGATTTTGCCGACCCCATTGGTATGGCTGCCCGGTCTTTAGTAGAAGGCCTGTTTGGCATTCAGCCAAAAAGCATTGAAAACACACTTTATTTAAAACCTGGTTTCCCAAAAGATTGGAATTATGCCTCGCTGGACCTTCCAGACATTGCCGTTAATTACACCAAATTAAAGCAAGGCGACAGATACACCATCCACTCTAGGTTTAAAACCCAAATGCAGCTTCACTTTTCTGTTGATATTTTCAACGAAGGGATTGAATCTGTTAAAATTAACGGCAAAAAAGTAGATTGGCAATTTGATGAATCGGCCATCGGAAGCCCACAGATTGTAATTGAAGCCCCCTACTCAGAACAGTACACTATTGAAATAAAAAGAAAAGGCGGCCTACTGGAACGCCCCAAATTTCAATTTGAAGATTTTCATGGAAAACCACTTCAATTTAAAACAAAAAAGGCTGAAATCATCAAAGTTTTCGATCCACAAAAAGCCATTTCTGAAATCAGCAAAACCTCAAACGAACTTAATTTTAAAGTTGAAGCCAAAAACGGAAACAAAACGTTTTTCGTTCAACTTAAACAAAACGATATGCTCTGGTGGCAACCGGTTCATCTAAACATTTTGGAAAAGAAAAAAGAGTCTAAATTCCATAATTGGGACGAACAATTTTCAGGAAACACCAACTTCGAAAAAATCGATTTGCAAACCGTCTTCAATAGTAAAGTTTCCCGTGTTTTTGAAGAAGAATACCTGAGCCCGCGGCCCACATCGCCCACATTGCAACTGCCTACACAAGGCATTGGCAATTGGTGCTACCCATACGTAAAACCAGAAATTGACGATTCGGGATTACGCAAAAAAGCCGGAGAAAGCAACACCATTTTAAGCCCACAAAACATTCCATTCCAAACGCCTTCAAATGAAAATAAAAACAATGTAGCGTTTGTTTCCATGTGGGATAATTTTCCGAAGCAAATCAACATTCCACTTTCCGGAAAAGCATCGCACGCCTTTTTTATGTTGGCCGGTACCACCAACCCCATGCAAAGTCGGTTTGTAAACGGAGAGATTATTGTTCATTATACTGATGGTTCTTCAGAAAGCCTTCAGCTTAAAAATCCCGAAAACTGGTGGCCCATCGAGCAAGATTATTTTGTTGATGGTTTGGCCTTTACAACCAATGCGCCAAAACCACCGCGGGTGTACTTAAAAACAGGCGAAATTACCCGAACGTTCAATAACTTTAAACCCATAAAAGGATTTAGCGATTTTGGCATTGATGGCGGTGCAGGAACCATTTTAGATTTGCCTTTAAACCCAGAGAAAATATTAAAATCGATGGAAGTGAAAGCCGTTGCCAACGATGTGGTCATCGGGTTAATGAGTTTAACTTTAATCCGCGAATAATGAAAAGACGGGATTTTATAGCGACTTCTTTGTTGGCTTCGGCAGGCTCATGCTTGGCTTTAAATGCACCATCGGTTTTTAACTTCGGAAAAAACGCCCCAAAGCTGTCCGACTTCGAAAAAAGCCTGTCACCCGTTGGCCGAGCATTGGAATTTGAAGATTATTACGTGTGGTGCAATAGCCCCATTGAAGGGCCCGACGGAAAAATTCATGTCTTTTTTTCACGCTGGCCAAAAGCAAAAAGCATGAGTGGCTGGACGCACGCTTCTGAAATTGCCCATGCCGTTGCCAATAAGCCCGAAGGCCCATATGAATACGTTAGTACCGTGTTAGCGCCGCGAGGCAAAGGTTTTTGGGATGCCACCACTTGCCATAACCCGAGCATCCATTTTGTAGATGGGAAATATGCGCTATTTTTTATGGGGAATTCTAACGGAAAACTGAATACCCAACGTGTTGGTTTAGCTACTGCCAATTCACTTTACGGCCCTTGGAAAAGACCAGACGAACCGTTGTTGCATCCTGGAAAAACTGGCGAATGGGATGACCATTGTACCACCAATCCGTCGTTTTTTAAACACCCGAACGGTGAGTATTGGCTCTATTACAAATCGTTTGATACGGAAGGCTATATACATCCAAAGTTTAAAATTCGCGGCAACAGAAAATACGGATTGGCCACATCAAAATCAATTTTAGGGCCTTATAAAAAATATGAAGACAACCCCGTAATTGACTACCACAACATGGGCAACAACCAACAATGCGAAGATGCTTATGTTTGGTACGAAAACGGCAAGTTTAAAATGCTGGCCCGAGATTTGGGCGTTTACGGCATTGATGTGGGGCTTTATATGGAATCGGATGACGGCAAACATTGGTCGGCACCAGAAATTGGCTACCAACAACTCCACAAATACGTTAACCAACCGCCTGCCCCAAAGCACCTAAACCGTTATGGCCGCGCCGAAAGGCCACAAATATTGTTTCAAAATGGAAAACCGAGCTATTTATTTACTGCTTCGCAAGGCGGAAAATATGAAACCGCATCCAGTTTTATTTTTAAAATCAACACTTAAATACACTCTAAATAATGAAAAAAACTAATCTCATTTTACTTTTTATCGTCGCTTTTTCATCCTTATTTTCATGTCAGGAAAAAGAACAAAAAACTGAAAAAACAGATAAAATTGACCGGCATGCCGTTGTTACCAGGCACAACGTTAACATTACCGAAATTGACACCTTGGGCGCTCTCAATGTGGGCAACGGAAAATTTTCCTTTACCGTTGATGCCACGGGGTTGCAATCCTTCCCCGAGTTTTATGGTTTAGGTGTTCCGCTGGGCACACAATCAGAATGGGGCTGGCACACTTTCCCCAATACCGAAAATTTTAAGCGCGAGGAAGTTTTAAAACCCTATAACTTTAACGGCAACCCCAATAGTTTGTACGCCATACAAAACCGAGCAGATGACCGCGCCATGTCTGCGGCCGACTATTTCAGAGGCAATCCGCACCGACTGCAACTGGGTAATTTTGGTTTACAGATTTTAAAGGAAGACGGCTCTTTGGCCACACCAAATGACATCAAAGACATCAACCAGCAGCTCAATTTATGGACGGGAAAAATTGAAAGCCAGTTTACGGTTGAAGGCCACCCCATAAAAGTGATTACCTATTGCAATGCTGAAACTGATGCGGTATCAACGAAAATTGAATCGCCGCTATTGGCTGAAAATCGTATAAAATTAAAACTTAGGTTTCCCTACCCTACCAATGAATTTTCGGACCGAGGCATTAATTACACCAATAGTGAAAAGCACCAAACCACGGTTGATAACGAAACTGGAAACGCTTTTGTTTTCAGCAGAACATTGGATAAGGACCACTATTTTGTTACCGCTAAATTATCTTCGGAAGGAAAAGTTTCAAAAATTGAAGATCATTTTTACACCATTTCACCAAATGCCAAAGACAGCTTCGATGCTACCGTTTTATTTTCCGAAGCCAAGTCTGAAAACAAATTACACGATTTTGCTTCTGTTGAAAAAAACAGTCAAAACATGTGGAAATCGTTTTGGCAATCGGGCGGTGCTGTAGATTTTTCGGAATGTACAGACAGCAGAGCCTTTGAATTGGAGCGCCGCGTGGTGTTATCGCAATATTTAACCCGCTCGCAATGCGCCGGAAGCTATCCCGTACAAGAAACAGGGCTCACTTACAACAGTTGGTACGGCAAGCCACACATGGAAATGTATTGGTGGCACGGTGCCCACTATCCGCTTTGGGGAAGAACCGATATATTGGAAAAAAGCATTGGTTGGTATTTTGAAGCATTTGAAGGTGCCAAGGAAATTGCCAAAAGACAAGGTTATAAAGGCGTGCGTTGGCAAAAAATGACCGACCACAAAGGTGGCGAAGCACCATCGAACGTGGGATCCTTTTTAATTTGGCAACAGCCACACGTTATTTATTTGGCTGAGTTGATTTACAGAAACAATCCCACCCAAGAAAATTTAGAAAAATACCAAAACCTCATTTTTGAAACGGCTGAGTTTATGGCCTCCTTCCCAACTTATGACGCAAAAAATGATAGGTACAACCTCGGAAAAGGCGTCATTCCTGCACAGGAATGTTTCGATAAAATAGAAACTTACAACCCGCCAATGGAATTATCGTATTGGAAATGGGCCTTGGAAAAAGCACAGGAATGGCGAACGCGATTGAATTTAGAACCGAAGGAAGACTGGCAAAAAATCATTGATAAATTGTCGCCCATGGCACAAAAAGACGGTGTATATTTGGTGGCAGAGAGCGTTCCGAATTCGTATTCTGAAACCAGCGAGCATAAAATTGACCATCCGGCCGTTTTAGGTGCGATTAGCTATTTACCGCACAATAATTATATCGACCTCCCCACCATGAACCGTACTTTTGACCTCGTTGACGAAGTATGGGATTGGGGGCACACTTGGGGCTGGGATTTCCCTCTGGAAGCTATGGCAGCAACCCGTTTAAATCGTCCTGAAGATGCTGTAAAAGCTTTATTTAGAGATGAAATCACGAACACTTATTTACCCGGCGGACACAATTATCAAACCCCAAGGTTAACGCTTTACCTTCCCGGAAACGGCGGTTATCTTTCGGCTATTGCGTTAATGTGTGCGGGTTACGATGGCAATACTATTGAAAACCCCGGTTTCCCGAAAGATGGCACCTGGAATGTAAAATGGGAAGGTTTGCAACCGATGCCCTAACACTATATACTATTTTTGCCAAAAACTGGCTATTTGTTATATTTGGGCTAATTAAGAAGAAGCGTTTTTATAAATATGAAACTTCACCTTTTAGACCGAAGTAACCTAGGCAACAGTTCGTTTGCAACTAAAGTTAACGAGTACCCTTACTTTTTAAAAATTTGGCACTACCACCCAGAATTGGAATTGGTAGTGGTTTTAAAAAGCGAGGGTACTTGCTTTATTGGCGATAGCGTTGAAAAATTTGCCATTGGCGACGTGGTGCTTATTGGCGAAAACTTGCCGCACATGTGGCAAAATGATGAAGACTATTTTCTGCAAACTTCAAAACAAATGGCCAAAGCCATTGCCATTCATTTTAAAAAGGAGTATCTGGGCCCCAAGTTTTTCGAAACCCCCGAAATGATTCATATATTGGAATTGTTTGAGCGTGCCCGTTTCGGATTGAAATTTTTGAATATCGATAAAAAACTTATTTTAGAAATTCAAGACATGCTGGAATTGGAAGGTTTTGAAAAAACCATGGCTTTTTTGCACATTCTCAACAAATTAGCCAAGCACAAAGCTACCAAACGACTTTCTAGCCAAGGGTTTATCAACTCATTTCAAGCTTCTAAAAGCAATACACAAGACAATATTCAATCGTATATTTTCAAAAATTTCAACCAAGACATTTCATTGGATAAAGCTGCCGAAATTGCTAACATGAATCCTTCGGCCTTCAGTCGGTATTTTAAGCGGGTTAACAAAAAAACGTTTTCAAAATACATCACTGAAATCCGTATTGGCTATGCCTGCAAACTTTTATTAGAGAACAAATTCAACATATCCGCCATTTGCTACGAATCTGGATTCAATAATATTTCGAACTTTAACAGGCAATTCAAACTTATAATGAACTGTACCCCTTCTGAATATTTGGATAAACGTAAAAACACTTAGAGCCTGTTTAAATTTATCAGTGATTATAATTGCTATTTATAAACAGTATAAATACATAACAGCAAAAAAAGTATCATATTCAATCAAATTTTAGGAAGAAAGACACTTCAATAAGATGTAATTTTGTACTGCTTCATTTTTGGGGTTCGAATTAAAAACTAGACAATAATGACAAAATTCAGTTTAAAAGACAAAACGGCTCTGGTTACCGGTGGTGGTAGCGGTATTGGCGAGGCTATCTCGTTAACCTTTGCCCAACAAGGTGCTAAAGTGCATATTTTAGATTTTAATTTGGAAGCTGCCCAAAGCGTAGTTTCTGAAATTAAAAAACTTGGCGGTGAGGCCGAAGCCCATCAATGCGATGTGGCCAATCAGAAGAATGTGTTCGACATCACCAATAAAATAGCCGAAAACGACTGCATTGATATTTTAATAAACAACGCCGGAATTGCCCACGTGGGAAATATTGAAGCCTGTGAAGAAGCCGATTTAGACCGTCTTTACGACGTAAACATTAAGGGCGTTTACAACTGCATAAAAGCAGCCGTTCCGTTTATGAAAAAACAACAAAGCGGTGTGATTTTGAATTTGGCCTCCATTGCGTCAACTGTTGGACTTAACGACCGCTTTGCCTATTCCATGACCAAAGGTGCGGTATTGACCATGACCTACTCCATCGCTAAAGATTACATAAACGATGGCATACGCTGTAACTGCATCGCTCCGGGACGTGTACACACGCCGTTTGTGGACGGGTTCATTAAAAAGAATTACCCCGGAAAAGAGGAAGAAATGTTCGAAAAGCTTTCAAAAACACAACCTATTGGCCGTATGGGAAGCACCCAGGAAATGGCCGATTTGGTGCTGTTTTTATGCTCGGACGAAGCCGGATTTATCACTGGATCCAACTATGCCATTGATGGCGGTTTTGTAACCCTTAACGGAAATTAATAAAAAAATAACACAACATAAATTATGAAATTAATACGATTTGGTGCTGAAGGCGCAGAAAAACCGGGAGTACAATTGGCCAACGGAACAAAAATAGATGTTTCGGCTTTTGGCTCGGATTATAACGAAGATTTCTTCGGAAACAACGGTATTGAAAAGCTAAAAACGTGGTTGGAAACCAATCAGGACAGTTGCCCGGAAATTGACGATAATGTGCGTTTGGGCGCACCGTTAACCCGTCCGTCAAAAATAGTTTGTATCGGGTTGAATTATGCACAGCACGCCGCTGAAGCTGGGATGGAAGTACCCAAAGAACCAGTATTATTTTTTAAGTCGAGTACCGCTATGGTGGGACCAAACGACGATATTATGCTTCCAAAAAACAGCACCAAAACCGATTGGGAAGTGGAATTGGCCATCGTTATCGGAAAAAAAGCATCGTATGTTGAAGAGGAAGATGTTTTCGATCATATTGCCGGTTATGTACTTCATAACGACGTAAGCGAACGCGCTTTTCAAATTGAACGCTCAGGGCAATGGTGTAAAGGAAAAGGCTGTGATACTTTCGCTCCCGTTGGCCCTTTTATCGCCACCACCGATGAAATTGAAGACCCCAACAACCTCAACTTATGGTTGAAATTGAACGGTGAAGTGATGCAAAACAGCTCTACTTCCGATTTTATTTTCAACGTGCAGCAATCCATCAGCCATATCAGTCAATTTATGACACTGCTGCCCGGCGATATCATTTCAACCGGAACGCCCTTTGGAGTTGGTTTAGGCTTAAATCCACCCGTGTATTTAAAAGCTGGCGATGTGGTTGAATTGGGTATTGAAGGCTTAGGTACATCCAAACAAAAAGTGGTGCCTTTTAAGTAATAAAAAGTTTAAACCTGAGTTCGATTTTAAAACAATTGTTTCCAGGCAGATACACATTATGTTGCAAGTTGATTGTCATTCCGAACGAGGTACGAGGAGGAACCTCATAATTGTGGGATTTCTCGTCGCTCTTGTCTCGCTCCGTCGAAATGACAAGTAACTAAAAATAAGCGTTCTACAACTGTTTTTAATGTGTAATTAACGTAACATTCAAGTTTTCGGTTAACTTGATTAGCAATTTTTAAAACAAAATTATAGAAATGAAAGTAGGTTTATTCATTCCGTGTTATATTAACCAATTATACCCACAGGTGGGGCAAGCCACGCTCGAACTTTTGGAAAAACTGAATGTAGAGGTGGTTTATCCGTCGGGGCAAACCTGTTGCGGGCAACCCATGGCCAATTCCGGTTACGAATCGGAATCGGTGGGCACCTACCATCATTTCGTCAATAATTTTAAGGATTTTGATTATATCGTAACGCCTTCCGGAAGTTGTGCCTATCACGTAAAAAAACATTACGATATCATTCCGCAAACCGACGATGTTACGGGCGTTAGAAACCATGTTTACGAGCTTTGCGATTTCCTTTTGAACGTCTTAAAAATCGAGAATTTGGACGCCTCTTTTCCTCGAAAAGTGGGTGTACATAAAAGTTGCCATGGCTTACGCGGACTGCGTTTGGGGTCGTGTTCAGAGCGCGTAACCCCAGAGTATTCCTATATTGAAGAAGTGCTGAAAAAAGTAAACGGTGTGGAATTGATGCCCGTTCAACGTGGCGACGAATGTTGTGGTTTTGGCGGCACCTTTGCCGTTGCCGAAGAAGCCGTATCGGTAAAAATGGGCAAGGATAAAATTAAGGACCATCTGGAAAGTGGCGTTGAAGTGATAACGGCTACCGATACCTCGTGCCTCATGCATTTGGAAGGTTTGGTAAACCGCAACAAACAGCCGCTAAAAATTCTTCATGTTGCCGAAATTTTAAACAGCAACCTTTAATTTCAACACAACCCGATTATGAGTCATCCAAAATTAGCCAGCATATTCAACAAAGACGAAAAAAAGGTCGATTGGCACGATAAAGCCCTGTGGTTTGTTCGCCACAAGCGCGACAAATCGGTTCACAGCGTGAAAAACTGGGAAGAGCTCCGCAACTTGGGTCAAGGCATTAAAGCCCACATGCTGTCTAATTTAGATACGTATTTGGAAGAATTTGAGGCCAATGCCCATAAAAATGGCGTTGAAGTACATTGGGCGGCAAATGCAGAAGAACACAATCAAATTGTTCACAAAATATTAAAGGAGAACCATGCCAAAAAAGTGGTGAAAAGTAAATCGATGCTCACCGAAGAATGCCACTTAAATCCGCATTTGGAAGCCGATGGCATCGAGGTTATCGATACCGATTTGGGTGAGCGCATTGTACAGTTGGCCAAAGAACCGCCCAGCCATATTGTACTGCCCGCTATCCATAAAAATAAGCATGAAGTTGATGAACTTTTTCAGGAGCATTTGGGCACCGATCCTTGCGATGGCGATCCACAATATCTAACCCACGAAGCCAGAAAACATTTAAGACAAAAATTTATTGAAGCCGATGCCGCCATTACTGGCGTTAATTTTGCCATTGCTGAAACCGGCGGGTTTGTAGTTTGCACCAACGAAGGCAACGCCGATATGGGTGCGCATTTAGCCCCCGTTCATATTGCTTGCATGGGTGTGGAAAAAATCATCCCGAAGTTAGAGCATTTAGGCGTGTTTTTACGCTTGTTGGGGCGTTCGGCCACCGGGCAACCCATTACCACCTATTCATCGCATTTTAAAAAACCTGCTGAGGGCAAAAAAATGCACATCGTTATAGTGGATAATGGCCGTTCGGAGCAATTGAGCCGTCCCGATTTTAGAGCCTCTTTACGTTGCATCCGCTGTGGCGCTTGTATGAACACCTGCCCCATTTACCGCCGCAGTGGCGGGCACAGTTATGATGCCACCGTACCAGGCCCTATCGGTTCCATCCTTTCCCCAGGAAAAGATTTAAAAAAGCACAGCACCCTACCTTTCGCCTCTACCCTATGCGGTTCGTGCAGCGATGTTTGTCCGGTGAAAATCGACATCCACGCCCAATTGTACAAATGGCGACAAATCATTACCAAAGAAACGCCACAGCCTTTTGTAAAAAAGAAATCCATGCAAATGATGGGCAAAGTATTCACCAAACCCAATCAGTTTGAAAAAGTGGGTAAAATAGCCCGTTGGTCATTACGGAATTTGCCGCAATCGGTCATCAATTCCAAACCCAACGTTTGGGGCAAGGAACGCGACCTCCCAAAAGGCCCGAAACAAAGTTTTGATGAATGGTACAACGAAAGACAAAAAAACAAAAACAACAGTTAACATGGGAAGTAGAGCAGAAATATTAGCAAAGCTAAAAGCCAACAAGCCTGAGGCCTTACCCTTGCCACAAATAGATTCCTCTATTTTTGATGAAGGCTTAAATTTGATAGAAGAATTCACTAAAAAAGTGGAAGTGGTTGGCGGTAATGTCTATCATGCCACTTCAGCTGATGATGTGGTAAACCAAATAAGCTACATGCTTCCCAACACCAAAGTGAACTATTCTACTTTAGAAGGCACTTCGGCTTTCAATACGGTTGATTTAACCACGATTAAAGACCCACGGGAGCTGGAAGACCTCGACATACTCATCCTTAAAAGCGATTTGGCCGTAGCCGAAAATGGGGCCGTTTGGGTTAACGACCAAAGCCTGCCTATAAGGGTGTTGCCATTTATTACCAAACATTTGGTTTTGGTGCTTTCAAAAGAACATATTTTACCTTATATGCACCAAGCTTACGAAAAGCTAAACCACCAGTCCACCGATTTTGGGGTGTTTATTTCGGGGCCATCAAAAACCGCCGATATTGAGCAATCTTTAGTTATCGGGGCCCATGGTGCTTTAAGCTTAACGGTGTTTTTGTTAGATTGATAACAAACTCATTTCAAAGCTAAAGCCTTTAACTCAGTTTTGCTATATTGTAACTAAATTTAGTTATCAAATGCAAGACAAACCCCTATTGTCATCCGATTATAGAATCCGAAAACTTATCGGTACATTGGGCTTGCTATTGCCCATTGTTTTACCCATTATTAAGGGTGAATTTTTAGCTTCAATAAGCCATTATTATTACGATAGGCTTACCTCACAAATACTCATAATAATACTCGCTACTTTTGGGTTGTTTTTAATTTCGTATCGAGGCTATGTAAAAGATAAATCGACCGAAAAAATAAGTGATGATGTATTGACCAATATTGGTGGTTTTGCTGCATTGTTAGTGGTTTTTATTCCCACATCGTGCGAAAATAGTGCGAGTGCCACCATCGATTTTCTTTGTAACAATTCAGAAAACATTCCGTTGCCTCTTTTTGGGCACCACTCAACCACTTTAAATGCTATTCATTTTACAGCTTCGGGCGTGTTTATTCTTTGCATGGGCTGGATGTCGCGCTTTAAGTTTATTAGGGACAAAAACGACCCTAACAACGCCATCTACAAGTGGTGTGGCAATTTGGTGTTTATTTCAGTAGCACTGATCATCATTTTTGTGGTTCTCGAAAAATTCACAAGTGTTCCAATTCCCTTTAAAGACCACTATGTTTATATTTTTGAAACCACCGCCATTATTCCGTTCGGAATTTCTTGGCTACTAAAAGGTGAAGCTTTTGAAGATATAAAAACCATTACCAAACGGGTGGTAATGCGCAAGTAAAATAATAAAATCTAAAGTTTAAAAATACGCTCTATGGCTATCCATTTTTCACCATCCTTGGCCCACGGTAATGCCTGTTGGTAATCCCACATTAGGGTTTCCCATTCCTGCACTTTAGGGTTTTCTGCATCCATTTTCGCTTTCTTTTCGGTACTAAAACTGTCATCAACCTCCATAATCATAAATAGGCGATTTCCCGTCAGATAAATTTCCATATCAACGATACCGGCATCTCTAATGCTTTTATTGATTTCTGGCCATGTATTGCCCTTGGCATGATGCTTTTTATATTCCTCTATGAGTTTCGAATCGTCTTTTAAATCGCAGGCGTAGCAGTATCGCTGGGTTTTCATTGGTCACGGTCGTTAGTTGAAACTTTGCTCCCGATATCTGTCGGATTCAGTGCAAGACTTTCAGTTTATACAAATGTTTTGCGCCACGAATACACGAATGTTTTGTGTGCATCAATTTTGCTGAAAATTATTCGTGCATTCGTGGCTAAAATTAACACAAATAAATCGGACTTTCAGTCCGATTTTAAACCTATGGACTGGAAGTCCATAGTGGTTTAGTTTGAAAATTTATTTTTATAAACCCCTACTCCATAATAACCGACAACCACAAAACACAACGCTGGTAATATGAACGAAAAATTGACTTCTGGTACGCCTAAAATAAGGGTGTCGGTGTAACCCGTTCCGCCCATATCTAAAATCAACCCTTGCAAGGTGGGCATCAAAGCACCGCCTACAATGGCCATTACCAAGAATGCGGCACCAAACTTGGCGTCTTCACCCTGCCCTTCCAGAGCGATGCCGTAAATGGTGGGAAACATAATCGACATAAAAAACGAAATGCCCACCAAAGCATAAAGCCCTAACATGCCCGGAACAAAAATGGTAGTTGCCGTACAAGTTAATGCACCAATTGAAAAGAAGAACAATAACTGGCCGCTATTTACATATTTTAAAAGCGCCGTACCAACCCATCGTCCCAATAAAAAGATAACCAACGCACTGATGCCATACGTTACCGCCGACTGGTTATCGATACCAATGGATTCTGCATATTGATACAAGTAAGTCCAGCACATAATTTGGGCGCCCACATAAAACGCCTGTGCTATAACGCCCCAAACAAATTTTGAAGACCTAAACAATCTGCCAATGGAATTTGCAATATTAACTCTTGTTTCCTGCTCCTTGTTTTGAGGCATTTTCATTACGGCAATCAATACAAAAAAGCCAATAACCACTAGACCCAAAATCACATAAGGATTACGGATAACCTGTAAATCGGAAGTACGCACCACTGTTTTGGCAGCTTCATCCAAAGTTTCAAAAACCGAAGTGCCATCAGCGTTCAAGTCGTCCGATTGCAAGGATCCCAAAATAAATTTCTGTGCTACAATAAGTCCGCCCAAAGCACCAATGGGGTTGAAGGCTTGCGCCAAATTAAGACGCTGTGTAGCGGTACTTTCTTCACCCATGGAAAGGATGTACGGATTGGCCGTAGTTTCCAAAAAAGCCAATCCGAATGTTAAGATATACAGTGCCGCCAAGAAAAAACCAAAAGCCTCGAAAGCCGCTGCTGGATAGAACAGCAATGCCCCAACAGCATAAAGTGCCAAGCCCAACAAAATACCCTTTTTATACGAATAGCGATTCACAAAAATAGCCGCTGGCAAAGCCATAGTGAAATAACCACCATAAAACGCCATTTGCACCAAAGAGGCTTGAAAATTATCCAGTTCCAACACTTTTTTGAAGGCCG
Source organism: uncultured Flavobacteriaceae bacterium (assembly GCA_964653155.1). Classification (GTDB taxonomy): domain Bacteria; phylum Bacteroidota; class Bacteroidia; order Flavobacteriales; family Flavobacteriaceae; genus Flavisericum. Next base: position 23,716 of record CAZZDI010000015.1, read on the forward strand.
ATACCATCGGGTTGGTAATATCGTTGGCAAAGCCCCAAAGTGCAAAAAGTGAAGTGATTAAAATAAATGGTACTAAAACCGATTTGGCTACAACTGGTATTTTGGTTTTGGTCATGTTTAGTATAATTTTGGTTAATTTTAAAATGATTATCCGTATTTGTACCTAAAAGGTTTAATCGTATCGTTAGGTTTGTCATTCCGACGGCAGAAGGAATCTCTAATAATCAACAGATTGAGATTCTTCATTTCGCACTGCTTCATTCAGAATGACAAAAAAACATCTACTTAGGTAACAAAACGGATATTCAATTAATTTTATAATATTTTATTCCGTTAGAAGTGAACGATCTAAATGTACATAGCCACCATCAACCGCGATGAACTGTCCTGTGGTATGCGAGGCTTTATCTGAAATGGTAAACAAACATTGATCGGCTATTTCGGCTGGCGTAGTCATTCGGTTTCCTAATGGAATTTTCTTGACGATGGATTTTAGTTTTTCCTCGCCGTTTTCCAAAGTCTTGATCCAATTATCGTAGGCTGGCGTCCAGCTTTCGGCAATCACGATGGCGTTGCAACGGATGCCTTCTTTAATCAAATCTACGGCCCACTCGCGCGTTAAACCATAAACGCCCCCTTTTGCTGCGGCATAGCCAGAAGTTCCTCCCTGCCCCGTTATGGCCACTTTAGAGCCAATGTTCAAAATATTACCTTTTACTTTTTTAATCATCGGCAAGCAATATTTCGTCATGGCAAAATAACTCACCAAATTGAGGTTTAAGGAATACATGAAATCTTCCATGGAGCTATCCAATCCAGCACCATCATTTACCCCTACGTTATTGATCAGGGCATCTACCCTACCGTATTTTTCCTCTATTTTTTTGGCGGCCTGTTCCACCTGCTTGTAATCCGACAAATCGGTTTTTATAAAAATGGAATCGATGCCCCGTTCCTGTAACTCCTTTTCGTAAGTATAACCGCGGTCGTTTCGGCATACAATTACAGGAATGGCGCCTTCGCTGGCCAAATGCTGTACGATGGTTTCGCCAATACTGCCTTTTATTCCGGCGGCGCCCGTTACTACTACTACTTTATCTTTTAATCCTAAATCCATTAAATAATTGTTTTTTTTAGTACATTTTTGCCCTATCGTGGGGCGGTCTAAAAAGTTGTTTGTTTTTCCGGTTGTCAGGTTGAACATGTCGAAACCTATTTTAGTTATCAGTAATTAAGATATTTCGACAAGCTCAATATGACACAGAACCCAACTTTTTAGACTGCCCCATAGCTTATTTTCAATTTTTGTCATGTATCAAATAATTGTTTATAAATTATAAAATTGAATGGCGTTTTTCCCCATAACGGCTTGTTGTTCCGTCTTTGAAAAACGACCAATATAATTAGTGATAATATGTTTTACTTCGGAATAATTCCCGGCCACCAAACACACCGGCCAATCGGAGCCAAACAGGATTCTCTCCGTTCCGAAGGCATTAAAAACCAAATCCAAATACGGTTGAAGCTGTGCTTCGGTCCAGGATTTATAATCGGCTTCGGTAATCATTCCCGATACTTTGCAATACACATTTTCTTGTTTTGCAATTTCAGCCATTAAAACTGCCCAACCATCGTAAAAACCATCTTTTATATAAGGTTTGGCAATATGGTCGATAACAAATTTTTGATTGGGGAAACGCTTAACAAATTCTAAAACAGCACCCAATTGATGTGGAAACACTAAAATATCGTATGTAAAACCGTGCTTTTCCAAAGCTTTGATGCCGTTTAAAAAATCGGGACGTAACAGAAAATTATGATCCGGTTCGCCCTGTACCACATGCCTAAACCCTTTTAATTTCTGGGAATCGCTATATTTTTCGAGTACGTTTTCAATATTATTGGCACGTAAATCTACCCAGCCCACAACGCCTTTAATAAAGTTATTGTTTGAAGCCAGATCCAATAAAAAATCGGTTTCGGCCAAAGTTTGGTCGGCCTGCACGGCCACACAACCATCAATACCGTTTTCATTATACACCTGTTTTAAATCGGAAGGCAAAAAATCCTTTCGAATTACGGCCATTTCGTCATCTATCCAACTGTGTTTTTCGGTTTCGTAGTGCCAAAAATGTTGGTGGGAATCTATTATCATTGGTTATTGGTTTCAAGTTTAAGGTTTCGGGTTTTAAATTTTCAACCCGAAATATATTCATTTTGGTTTTATTGAAACGATTTATTTCAAATTTAACTAAAACTCACCGTAGCTTTAATAACACCCGTTTCTGGTTTTAACCAACTATCGAAATGTTGAATCATTTCGGTGAAATTGACAGCGTGTGTGATAAACGAATCGGTCGGGAATTGATTGAGCACACTGATAACATGCTCAAAATCTTCGGTAGTGGCATTTCTGCTGCACATCAACGTCATTTCCTTGGCATGTACTGCTGGGTGATTGTATGTTAAATCGCCTTTTGAAAGTCCCACTAAAATGAAGCGTCCACCGTGCGACATATAACTCGGACAAGCTTCCAATGCAAATTTATTTCCCGAAGCATCAAAAACAGCGGTGCATAAATCGCCATTGGTTATTTTCGAAATGGCTTCAACAGCAGTTTCCCCTGCTTTCACCACGTAATCGACCCCTATTTTATCTTTGGCGTAAGCCAATCGTTGTTCGTTCATATCGATGGCAATTACTTTCGCGCCGGCTATTTGGGCCAATTTCATAATACCAATACCTATGGGGCCGCAACCTACCACAGCAATGGTTTCTCCTTTTTGAATATTGGCCCGACGGATGGCATGCGCCCCAATCGCCAATGGTTCCACAATGGCCATTTCGTTATCGGAAAGATTGTTGGCCGGCAATAAAATATTATCGGGAACGGTAATTTGCTCCTGCATACCGCCATCGGCATGTACGCCCAAAACCTTGATATTGGTGCAGCAATTGGTTTTTCCGTTGGTGCAGGCTATGCATGTTCCGCAACTCACGTAAGGCATTACTACCACTTTATCGCCCGCTTTTATGCCTTTTTCATTGGCGTCAATTTCCAAAACTTCCGAAGCCAACTCGTGCCCCAAAATTCTTGGATAGGTAAAAAAGGCCTGGTTTCCGCCGTAAGCGTGCAAATCGGTGCCACAAATCCCTACTTTTTTTATCTTCAAAAGGGCTTCACCCTTTTTTCGTATCGGAGCTTCTTTTTCTTTTAGAATGAACTCTCCGGGTTTTTCGCAAACTATGTATTTCATGTGTTTTCTGTTAAAAACTATATTTAATCAAGTACGTTGTATTTAAAGTTGTCAAATTTAACGTTACCATCGCCAAATGCAAACAATCCGGCGCGTAAACTTAAAAATTCTCCAAATACATTATGGTTGAAACCGCTGGCTTCTATACTCCGCTCAACGCGCGTCCAATTTTTGGCATCCTTACTAAAGTAAAAACTCACTTCGTTTTCGTCGTTCAAAATCCTTAAATAACCATGGTTGCCTAAAGCATTTTCTTCGCTAATTTTTCTTCGTTGACGATTATAAACACTGAAATTTTCTTCTTTTACAGATATGTGCATATTAGCAGTTTCGTTGTAATACAAACACAAACCGACTTCAACATCGCCCTCAAAAGTGTATTCCACCTGAACTTCGTACTTTCTATCGGCACTGTTTACCAAAATGGGCGAACTATCGGCAAACGATTTTCCTTCGGCGTTTAAAACCAATTTTCCATCTTCAAAACCAATACGTTTCGGGTTATAATCTTTATAAAATTGCCATTGAAGGTTTAAGTTTTCATTATCGAAATTATCGCTTAAACCATGGGCACGCTCTGAAGGTTCCAGTTTTGGCACAACCATATCATCTGAAGCTTTTAAGTTGTCCGGCACTTTAAACCAGCCATCTTCAGTCCATTCGATAGGCAACATCAAGGTTTGCCTACCCAAGGTTTGAAAGTGTTTTTCGTAACCGTGATACATGATCCACCAGTCGCCATTTACGTCGTCCACCAAAGTACCGTGGCCTTGGTTCCACCAGCGTTCACTTCTATCTTTGGTATGTACAATGGGATTGTACGGTGAATTCTCAAAAGGTCCGTAAGGCGATTTTCCTCTTGCTGAGACTACCATGTGTGCCGTTGCAGGGCCTGCCGTTCCACCTTCGGCCGTGGTTAAATAATAGTAGCCCTCTTTAACGGTCGATTTTGGCGATTCCAAACAAAAGCATTCGGTACTCCATTCCTTGGGGAATTGCCAACCTTCGTAATTAAAAACAGGTTTTTCGGCAGTGGCCAAACCATCATCCGTCAGTTTCACCACATAGCCTTTTGACAGGTACAAATAACGGTTTCCTTCATCGTCAACCACATGCCCGGGATCGATAAATCCACTCAGTTTTAAATCTACCGGTTCGCTCCAAGGGCCTTCGGGTG
>CAZZDI010000016.1:0-27485 GCA_964653155.1 uncultured Flavobacteriaceae bacterium
TTTTAAATGTATTTTAAAACAAATAGAACATAAATTGTTACTTTTTCTCAAAATGGTATGTTGTTAAAGCCCTGATGACTGCCTATTTGTTGGTAAAACAGGCCATTATACTGTTCACAAAAGTGTTGTTGTATTGGCGTAAGGTTCCGTTTGGAATTTGTGGTGGAATATTTTTGCTCAATTTCAGTCGGCAATAATTCCAATACTCGTTCTTGGCTATATTCAACTTTTCTGTATGAATTTTTACAGCCTAAATGGGTACGTTTGCAACACCTTGGTCGTGGCCTTAATCTACATAGGTTTAGGTGTTTATCTGTACAGAAAATAGGTTTTCATTAAAGTTTAACAATTCAGTCTTAATTTTTGAATTTCAGCTAACCGAAAAGCTGTAAATTTACACATGTTTGCGTTAGTGGATTGTAATAACTTTTATGCCTCATGCGAGCGGGTGTTCAACCCAAATTTGCAAGGTAAGCCCGTTGCTATTTTAAGTAATAACGACGGCTGTGTTATTTCGCGAAGCGATGAGGCCAAAGCATTGGGGCTGCCTATGGGCGCACCTATTTTTAAATGGGAAAGCTTTTGCAAGGCCAACCAGATTCAGGTCTTTTCGTCAAACTATCCGTTGTACGGCGATATGAGCAGCAGGGTAATGAAAATCTTGGAACAGTTTACGCCCGATATTGAAGTATATAGCATCGATGAGGCTTTTCTGCAGTTTAAAGGATTCCATAATTACAATTTTAACGATTATGCCACCCAAATGAGGAGTCGTATTTTAAAATGGACGGGCATTCCTACTTGTGTGGGTGTGGCGCCAACCAAAGCTTTGAGTAAAGTGGCCAATAGGATAGCGCGTAAATTTCCGAAGGAAACCAAAGGCGTTTATGTGATAGATTCTGAAGAGAAACGCATAAAGGCCTTAAAATGGATTAAAATTGAAGATGTTTGGGGTATTGGTCGTAGACTGAGCAAAAGGCTCCAGGCCAAAGGCTGCAAAACAGCTTACGATTTTATACAATTGCCAGATGAATGGGTTCGGAAAACCTTTTCAATCACCGAGTGGAAGCTAAAAAAGGATTTAGAGGGCCATTCAAAAATAGTATTGGACGAGCCTCAAAACAAACGGGCCATAGCCACCACTAGGAGTTTTGAATACACGTATTCGGATATCGATAATATTAAAGAACGTATTTCTACTTTTGCTACTGCCTGCGCCGAAAAATTGAGGCAGCAAGGCTCAAGTTGCCATATGATTATTGTGATGTTGAGCAGCGATAGGCATAAAAAAGATGTGCCACAACATCGAACAAGTAAAAGTATTAGCTTATCTTACCCAACCAGTTCTTCTTTGATTATAAGCCAGTGTGCGGTTGATGCCGTAACAGCCATTTTTAAGGAAGGTATTAAGTACAAACGGGCTGGTGTGATCGTTACGGGGTTGGTGCCGACCAACAACCACCAGCTACAATTATTCGATAAGGAAAACCCCAAGCACCAACCCTTAATGCAGTCTATTGATTTTTTAAATTCAAAATACAAAAGCCATAAAATAAAATTGGGCAACCAAGATTTAAAACGTACGTGGAAAATGCGCCAAGAACGCTTGTCGCCACGGTACACCACAAACATTAACGATATTATTATAGTAAGATGATAGCACACAAATCTGGAAGTTTAACGTTTTTTACCCCGCAGACCCTTGATGGTGCCGCGGCACATTTTTTTGATGCCGGTATCTCGGCAGGGTTTCCTTCGCCGGCAGAAGATTTTAAAGAGCAACGCTTGTCTTTAGACGAAGAGTTGGTTAGGAACAAAGAAGCGACGTTTTATGCCCGGGTAAGTGGCCAATCTATGATTGGTGCCGGGTTGGAAGATAACGACCTTTTGGTTATTGACAGAAGTTTGGAGCCGGCAAATAATAAAATAGCCGTTTGTTTTCTGGATGGCGAATTTACGGTAAAACGTTTGCGCGTTGCTGATGGTGAAGTGTGGTTGCAACCCGAAAACCCCGATTATCCTATTATTAAAATCACGGAAGACAATAATTTTTTAATTTGGGGCATTGTAACCAATGTGATTAAAAAGGTTTGAAAATAGGGCTAAACGGCACAAAAAAACGCGAAACTTAAGGTTTCGCGTTTTTTATTTATGTTGTGTAATGATATTTAATCTGCTAAAACAATTACTTTGTTGTCTTTCATTTCAACAGTTCCAGAGTTGATTTTTATGGTTAAAATCTTGTCGTCATCATTGTGTGGGATAACTTCTCCATGCAAATCATCAAAAGCCAAATGGCTTTGTGTATGTGTGTGGATTTTTACGACACCTTCCTTTAACAATGAAACGATAGGCGCGTGGTTATCCAACATTTGAAACTCACCATTTACACCCGGAACCGAAACAGAATCGACTTCGCTGCTAAATAATGTGGCTTCTGGTGATACGATTTCTAAATACATAGTTAAACTTGTTTAACTACCCTGAATTTAGTCCAGGGTCTTTTTAATATTGTTATTAAGTTTGAGATGCTGAAACAAGTTCAGCATTAGCTTTGGCTACGCCTCAGCTAACATTTTCTCACCGGCTTCCATAGCTTCCTCAATAGTTCCTTTAAGGTTGAAAGCGGCTTCCGGAAGGTGGTCTAATTCACCGTCCATAATCATGTTAAAGCCTTTAATGGTTTCTTTAATATCAACCAATACTCCTGGGATGCCTGTAAACTGCTCAGCTACGTGGAATGGTTGAGACAGGAAACGTTGCACACGACGAGCACGACCTACGGCCAATTTATCTTCTTCTGATAATTCTTCCATACCAAGAATCGCGATAATGTCTTGTAGTTCTTTATAGCGTTGCAATAGCTCCTTTACGCGTTGTGCGCAATCGTAGTGCTCTTTTCCTAAAATTTCTTTAGTTAAGATACGAGAAGTAGAATCCAATGGATCTACCGCTGGGTAAATACCAAGCTCGGCAATTTTACGAGATAATACGGTGGTGGCATCTAAGTGTGCAAAGGTTGTTGCAGGCGCCGGATCTGTTAAATCATCCGCAGGTACGTAAACCGCTTGTACAGAGGTAATCGATCCTTTTTTAGTTGAAGTAATACGCTCTTGCATGGCACCCATCTCTGTGGCCAAAGTGGGTTGGTAACCTACCGCAGATGGCATACGGCCTAAAAGTGCCGATACCTCTGAGCCTGCTTGTGTAAAACGGAAGATGTTATCTACGAAGAAAAGTACGTCTTTTCCTTGTCCGTCGCCAGCACCATCACGGAAATACTCAGCAATAGTCAATCCAGAAAGTGCCACACGTGCACGTGCTCCTGGTGGCTCATTCATCTGTCCGAATACGAAAGTGGCTTTCGATTCTTTCATTTTAGACTTATCTACTTTAGATAAATCCCATCCGCCTTCTTCCATAGAGTGCATAAAATCTTCACCGTAACGGATAATTCCAGATTCCAACATCTCTCTTAAAAGGTCATTTCCTTCACGAGTTCTTTCACCTACACCGGCAAATACCGATAAACCACCGTGACCTTTTGCAATATTGTTGATCAACTCCTGGATCAATACTGTTTTACCTACACCGGCACCACCAAATAATCCAATTTTACCTCCTTTTGCGTAAGGCTCAATTAAGTCGATTACTTTAATACCTGTAAATAAAACTTCGGTAGAAGTTGATAATTCATCAAACGCAGGAGCTTGACGGTGAATTGGCAAACCAGCTTCGCCAGCTTTTGGTAAATCGCCCAACCCGTCAATAGCATCACCAATTACATTAAACAAGCGTCCGTAAACAGCATCGCCAATAGGCATTTGAATTGGGGCACCAGTAGCAACAGCTTCTGCGCCTCTACTTAAACCATCAGACGAATCCATTGCGATAGTTCGAACGGTATCTTCTCCAATATGGGATTGTACTTCTAATACTAAAATAGAGCCATCAGGTCTTTTAATTTCTAATGAATCGTAAATTTTTGGAAGTTCAGAACCCGCAGCGAATTCAACATCGATAACCGGACCTACTATTTGTGCAACTTTACCTGTAACTTTAGACATTACTTATTTGTTTAATATTATGCGATTTAATTGTGCGAAAACAATTTTAGTTTTCGGCTGCAAATATAGGTCTTTTAATTTAAAATGAAAGTTGTTTTTTGGGGTTTTTTGGAATAAAAAAACACCCTCATTTCGAGGGTGTTATATTAATGTTTTTTTGCTTTTGTTTATTGTAATGTTGGCGAGTAGTTGGTGGGATAGTTGCCAATGTCTACCAAGCTGCCCGAAGCTTGAAAGTTAGAACCGTAAGTGGCGTCAATAGCTTTCATAAATTCGTTGGCGATTAAAGCATAGCCCCTCGCTGTGGGATGAACACCATCTAAAGAAAATGCACCACCAAACACCAAACTGGAGTTTAATGTGAAATTATTGCTGGTAATGCCTCCGTTTGCCAATTGGTTGAGTAAAGCATTAGCATCAACAAAGGCCAAACCAGCTTGAGTTGCTGTAGCTTCAATAGTAGTGTTGAATGCATCAATGGCAGTTTTAATCTCAGCCTGCTCGCTAGGAAGCAATACCCATTTATCGGCCAAAGGAACAGCAACACCATTAACGGTTGAAGGGTCTCCGGGAACAGCTTCGGTGCCAATAAACGACGATGCTGGAAGTACGAGCAAATCATCGGCCGTAGCTTGCCGAATTTTTGGTAATGCTGCAAATGCCGGATTAATAGCGCCGAGGTCTGTTAAGCTTTCATCTTCAATAACAACCGCATTGCCAGTGCCTGCCGAAAAATTGATCATTCTTAAATTGGCTTCTTCCTCTGTAAATAAACCAGTGCCCGCTAAGGCAGCAAGAGCCGTTTGGATACCTCCATTATAAGCGGCATAGGCTTGGTTAACGGCGGTAGCGGTTGCTGCATCTAAAGGAATGGGGTTATGGGGAACGGTTGTAAAATGCGGAATATCGGTAACATAAGGGATATTTGCCACAACGCCTTGTGCGCCTTGTGAGGTTAATGTGGTTACTATAGCGCCGTAAGTTTGGTTGAACCCAACGCCCGGAGGCCCATCAACAGGCGTGATGGGGTTAGAGCCGTCGCCACCAGAAGTTGCATAACCCAGCACATCGTTGTTGCCAATCCAAAGGGTGAAGAAAGTTGGTGATTGTGCCATGGCGTCTCCCAAAATGGTGGCGTTTGTAGCCGAAGCCATTCTAACAAAATAAGGATTTGCCGTTGCTGGTGCAGTTTGTAAACCTGCCGGATTTCCGTAGCCATCAAACAACAAATGAAAACTTTTTGCTCCGGGAACACCCATATTATTGAAAGGTCCTGTTGGGTTCGAAGTTAAATCGGTGGTTACCGTTACGGGGCCCACAACGCTTTCTAATGGAACCGGACCGGCACCGCCAAAAACCAATCTCGGATTAAAGCCTGGCAGCCTATTGCCTCCAAAAGCGATACCGCCAAAATTATCGTTCATTAGCGGTTGCGAAAAATCACCTCCCCCAGCTAAAGCAAACTTTTGCGAAAGTATGTTGGGCATGGCGTTTTCTTGTGATGCCATAAAAAGTGCATTGTCTGTAAACCCAGCTGTTAAAGAGTTTCCCACAGAAACGTAGGTTGAAAAATTGGCCGTTCCGGGGGTTAGTTCAGGAAGCGGTTCTTCCATAACAGTATTGCTGTCGTCGTCTTCACAGGAATAAAAGGCAATAAGCAAAGTAGAAAGGAATATATATTTAAATGTTTTCATGTTTTTGCAATTTTTAAATTTTACAGATTGTTGATGGTCCAAGACACATAATAGATAGACCCAATGTTTCCGGTACCAAATGCCGTGGCATATTCATCCTGCAATAGGTTTGAGGCTCCTATCTTGAATGAAGATTTCATACTGGGCACTCTGTAGTTCAGTTGGGCATCAACAACGTGGTAAGCGTCTATCTCTCCATCTCCAAATGACGATTGCCATAAATAATTATCGCTCCATCTCCAAGCGACGTTAAAACCAAAGTTTTTAAACAAATCGGTATTTCCAAAGGTTGCTTTTACTTTGTGCTCTGGAGTATTAAAGCTGGGGCGGAAATTTGGGTTGGCCTGTTTGTCGAAATCAAAATTGGCATAGGTATAATTTGCTCCCAAGTCAAAATTGCCAAAAACCTTGGTGTTTATGGCAACAGCACCACCGTATGAGTTTACTTCGGTGCTTGAATTGGTATAGGTTTGGTACCTTACAAAATCATCGTTTTGAAGAGCGGCAAGAATAAACTGAGTATCTTGGTTTAAACCCGCCACCGAAGCTGGGTTGGCAGGATCGTAACCTGTTAGGTCGAAGTTAGCAACATTACCGTAATAGGGAGCTGCAACGGTTTCGTTAGCTATAAAATCTTGATAGGTATTATAATAGGCACTTAAATCGATGGTGATGTTTTTTAGTTTTCCGCGGTAACCCACTTCAAAAGAAGTGACCTGCTCGGGTTTTACATAACTTGAATTTCCTATGTATTGACTTCCGTTGCTAGATGGATTGTGGGTTGCTAGGCCACTTGCTACGGTAGAGGACAATGAATTGCGATAAGCAGCAGTGCCCGATTGGGAAACGGAAGTAGGTTGCCCTAAATTATTTTGGGCAAATTGGCTCACTTGGTAATCGCGAACAAAACGGTCACCATTGTCGTTAGCCCCACCAATCAATACCCCTAATCCGGTAACTAGCCCAATGTACAAATCTTGGGTATTCGGGTTTCTAAATCCTGTTTGTACCGAAGCCCTAACATTATGGTTTTCTGCCTCGCCCAAAGTATAGCCTGCTGATAAACGAGGTGAAAGGAAACCGTCGAACAATTCCGATTTATCGTAACGGATAGAGCCCGTTAACTTCAAGCGTTCCATAACTGTTTTTTGAATTTGGGTGTAAACCCCAACTTCTGAATAATTGATGGGGCCTTGCGAATCGGTGTATATTGTTCCAAATGAATTCAATTTATATCGTCTGTACGAACCTCCCACTTGTATTTCGGCAAAATCGATTAAATGGCTAAAGTTGTAGTTGGCATCAGAATGGTAAATTTTTGAATTATCCTGAAATTTCGAGCCTGTTAAAAAATCGGTGTCATTAATAACTGCATCAAAAGCGTTTTGATATTGTACCGTGCCAGGTTCAAAGCGCCCCGTTTCTGCAGTTTGTCTGGCAATGGCATGGGCTTGGTTGTTGTTGGCTCCTCCTAAAGTAGATTGCACAAAGGCACCTACATATTCTCCAAACCAAGTTTCATGAGGTTTCCATTTGGCCAATAAATTAGGGCCTGCAACATCCAGAACATAAGAATCTCCAGCCTTATCGGAAGTTACATAGCCGCGCAAGAAGAAGTTATTGTTTCTAACTTCCAATTTGTGCTGTTGCATGGAAAAGTCGTCAATCATATAACGTTGTGCACCTTGGTAAATAGTAGAGCCTCGACCTACTTTACCGATGTACTGAATTTCGAAATCGTTTTCCCATGGGCGATAATAAAGCCCCCAATCGGCTTTTACGCTTTCCGCTTTATAATCGGTCATGTATTGTTCTTCATATCCCGTTCTGCTAACGTTAACCGAAGGTACCAAGCTTTCTGCCCCAGCGGGTAAAATGCCTAAGCCCACCAATGCCAAAGCCACATCGTTTATGTTGGTTGAAACTTCATCACCATAAACATTAACACCGTTGTAATTTATGTTTGTATCTCTGGTTCCTCCTGCTAAATTTTTATCATCCATATCGTTGGCCATCCAGTCTGTGCCTCTCAAGTAACCAAAGTTGATTTTGGCGGCAAACTTATTGCTAAACTTATAGGCAGCTCGCATGCCAACATCGGTATAGGGGTTGGTGCCTGCCGCTTCTTGTGAGGTAACACCTTGCTTTATGGAAACGCTTATTCCGGGAAAATCGAAGGGATTTTTACTTTGCATGAATAGAATGCCGTTAAAGGCGTTAGCTCCATACAATGCAGAAGCTGCTCCGGGAAGCAATTCAATGTTTTGTACATCGGTATCAATCATACCTACCAAATTTCCTAGCGGGAAATTAAGTGCCGGGGCCGAGTTGTCCATGCCATCAACCAATTGCATAAACCGGTTATTTCCAAAAGCAGCAAAACCACGGGTGTTTATTGATTTGAAAGTTAAACTATTGGTGTTTATGTCAACGCCTTTTAGGTTTTCGAGTCCGCCATAAAAATCTGCCGAGGCTGTGTTCTTCAATTCTTTTAGTCCAAACCGTTCAACAGTTACGGGCGATTCAAAAATGCGTTCTGGGGTTCTGGATGCCGAAATAACCACTTCGTCAAGCGATGTGCCTTCTTTCAGAATAAAAATTAGAGTTTGGTTTTTTGTGGTAATCTCTTGGGTTACTGTTTCGAAACCAACACTGCTGGCCTGAACCTGAAAAGGCGGGTTTTGGTCGTAAGTTAAGCTGAACTTGCCATCAAAATCTGTAACTGTTCCTGTTGAGGTTCCTAAAACTATAATGTTGGCCCCTGGAATGGGCTGGCCGTTATCATCTTCAACAGAACCTGAAAAGGTAGTTTGAGAATACATGATACCTCCAAATAGGAACAATAAAAAAGGGAGAATTGCTTTCATTAGTTTAATTGAGGTTAAGGGTTTTCGTATAAAAATAAGTATATAAACATTATGTAGCAACTAAAAATATAAAAAATTATGCATGCATAGTATGTTTTTGATAAAAAAACCTTAATTTAATTGGTATATAGGCAAAAAAACTATGCTTAAATTAAGAAAGGCGTAGTTTTTAAAAACTACGCCTTTCTTAATTATTGATGATTTTGATGAATTATTCTACCGTCACCGATTTTGCTAAATTTCGGGGTTGGTCCACATTTTTGCCTAACATAACAGCAATGTGATAAGACAGTAATTGCAACGGGATAGTTGTTAAAAGTGGAGAAAGCGCTTCTAGGCTTTCTGGTACTTCAATAACGTGGTCGGCCAATTGCCTTACCTGAACGTCGCCTTCGGTAACGATACCAATTATTTTGCCTTTTCTGGATTTTATTTCCTGAATATTGCTCACTACTTTTTCGTAATGCCCTTTTTTGGTGGCTATAACAATAACCGGCATGTTTTCGTCAATTAAGGCGATAGGCCCGTGTTTCATTTCGGCTGCAGGATAGCCTTCAGCGTGTATGTATGAAATCTCTTTTAGTTTTAACGCGCCTTCCAAGGCTACGGGGAAATTGTAACCACGGCCTAGGTACAACATGTTTTTGGCATCTTTATAAATATTGGCAATGTTCTGGATAAGTGCGTCTGATTTTAAAGCTTCTTCTACTTTTCCTGGAATCATTTCCAATTCTAATAAATGCTGGCGGAAGTCGGAACTGCTAATGGTGCCTTTTGCTCTTGAAAGCCGGAGTGCGATTAAGGTTAAAACCGTAATTTGGGTGGTGAATGCTTTTGTTGAGGCCACTCCAATTTCTGGTCCGGCGTGGGTGTAGGCACCAGCGTGCGATTCGCGCGCTATGGATGAGCCTACTACGTTACAAACCCCAAATACAAATGCGCCTTTAGATTTTGCCAATTTAATGGCGGCCAAAGTATCGGCCGTTTCACCCGATTGAGAAATGGCGATAAGTACATCGTTTTCGGTAATTACCGGGTTTCTGTATCTAAATTCAGAGGCATATTCTACTTCAACCGGTATTCTTGCCAAATCTTCAAAAATATATTCTGCCACCAAACCGGCGTGCCAAGACGTGCCGCAAGCTACAATAATAATACGATTGGCGTTAAGGAATTTTTTCATGTTGTCCTCAATACCTGCCATTTTTATAATGGCTTCGTTTCTCAGTAATCGGCCGCGATAAGTATCTAGAATGGCTTTGGGCTGCTCATGAATTTCTTTAAGCATAAAATGCTCGTAGCCTCCTTTTTCAATCTGCTCTAAGTTAATTTGAAGCTCTTGAACATAGGTGTCAACCAACGAGTCGTCTTTAATTTTTCTGATTTTAATGCCTTTGTGGAAACGGATAACGGCCATTTCTTCATCTTCAAGATATACTGCGTTTTTGGTATATTCAATGAAAGGTGATGCGTCGCTGGCAATAAAAAACTCGTCTTCGTCTTTGCCAATGCCAATAGCTAATGGACTTCCCAATTTGGCAACGACCACTTCTTCGGGTTTGTTTTTGTCGAATACAGCAATGGCGTAAGCGCCAATTACCTGGTTTAAGGCGATTTGAACCGCTTTGCCAAGTTTAACGCCTTCGGTTTTTTTTACATATTCAATGAGGTTGACTAAAACTTCGGTGTCGGTATCTGATTTGAAGGTGTAACCACGCGACATCAATTCCTGTTTAAGCGAATCGTAGTTTTCAATTATACCGTTATGGATGATCACCAATTCACCAGAATTTGAAACGTGGGGGTGTGAGTTAACATCGTTAGGTACACCATGAGTGGCCCAACGGGTATGGCCAATGCCTACACAGCCGTGGGTGGTTATTTCTGCTTCAGATTTTTTTTCTAAATCGGCTACTTTTCCTTTGGTTTTTGAAACTTTTAGGTCGGTACCGTCAAAAAGTGCAATTCCAGCACTGTCGTATCCTCTGTATTCCAGTCTTTTAAGACCTTCTATTATAATGGGGTAAGCATCTCTTGTGCCTAAGTATCCTACAATTCCACACATAGTTTTTTTGTTTTAGTTTGGGGTTAATAAATTCAAAACAAATATGTTAAATAAAAATATATAAAAGCTATTTATTATGTGAATTTGCCATTTTATACGATAAAATTCACTTTTATGATTTTAACACCGATTTTCGCAACAAAAGCTCAGATAAATAGAGACGGGTTATTTAGGCTCTGTGTAAAATATTTTCAACTTTAAACGCTTCTTTTCGGTAGCTGATTGGTTGCCGTGCAATACCGTTCCTCTTGGGCTTATTACTGCCGCCGCTGGCACGTTGCTAACCTCATCTGTTGGGTTTAAAATTTTGGCATTGTTGATGTAGTTAACGTTGTTTGACAACACCAAACCGATTTTTGTGCTGGTGGAATCGCGTATCAAAATATTCTTTAAATGCTCGGTAAGCCTTATTTTGAATTTTCCAGTAACGGTATCCCTTTGGCTAAGGCTTATAATTTTTGAACTGAATGCAGATGATGTATTGGTGCTTTGGTCAAGGTCATAATCCTGGATAGGCAAACTGTTTTCAATATCGTAAGCGTAAAGGCGGTCGTATTTGTGGTATTCACTGCCGTAAGGGCCGGTTACTGCTTTGTCCAGGTCTTCATAAACTTCTAAAAAGGCATCGTTAACTAATTTTTTAAGGGGGTAATTGCCGTTCACTTTTTCGGCATAATCTCCTCCAGCGTTAAGTTTTCTGTATGTTCTTTTAAAACATTCTAAAGCTGTTCTGATGGTAATAGTGCCATCTTCATCTTCGCATTCAACCATTCCGCTGAATAAATCAACAACAGCCATAGAACCTTCAGTGCCTTTTAGGTAAAGTGTGGCATCGCCTTCGGTAGCATTACCGTTTTCCAGAGGTTCGTTAAAGTTATTGATAAACGTATTTAAAATATTGCCCGAAAAATTGAGGGTGTAAGTAGATTGCAATCGAGAATCTTCCGCACCATAAGTGTAATGTATGGTGATGTTGGCATTGGCCAAGTTAAGCAGTACCATTTGGCCATCATTATCAACGGCTTCAGCTTTTAGGTAAAGGCCTCTAAAGTAATTTGTAAAGTTACTTAGGTTGCTTAAATCGGGAGACTCGCTTTTGTCTATTATGGTATTTTTCCAGAATAATTTGGCTTCTGGTGTTTCCAATTTAACATGGAAGGCAGGTGCCGAGCGTGTTGTATCGGTAGCTGTACCTACAAAATTGGGTTTTGCACTTGGTAAAAAGTTGTCTGTTTGGTAAATGGTATCGACAATATGGTCATCAAAATTAATGGTACTTCCTTGGGTTCTTGCGGCGTTTATTCCGCTACTAGTATCAGAATAGTAGTTTTGCGCAGAGCTTGCCCCACCGCTAGGGTCGTAATCTCTTAAAAAGTAATTGTTTTGGTAAATGGAGAGTTTTATTTTGGCGGAGGTATTTCCGAAAACAGAATCCAATCGGTAAACCGAGTTGCCATTTTCATCTACATCAACAACGGTGCTGTAATACGGAATGTTTATGGCAACAGAATCTATAACCGGGGTTTCCCCAAAATCAGGGCTATAACTCGATGGTGTTACCTGTGCTACAATACTGGCTGTGGTTGTGCCGTAAGCGGGGTCGTAAAAAAAGCCGAGCAGGTTTGATGCCAGTCCGTTAATACGGAGCCCTTCCAGTTTTTTATTGTAGGCCGCAATGGGCAGGGAATCCACTTTTGTATTGAAATTAGAGTTTCCTTCACCCAGCACATCGCTCTCTAAAGTGCTGAAATCTTTATCACAAGCTATAAAAGAGGTTGCGATTAAAATGATGAAAAAGGAAAATTTGAGGGCTTTAACAGGTGTTTTCATATAGGTAAGTAGAATGAATTGACGCTTAGCTTAAAACGGCTTCATTAAAAAAGCTGGTGTAGGCATCGCCAAATTCATCTTTGCTTTTGTATTCTAAAATAGGTTTTTCGGAAGCTTTGATGTACTCTTCCAGATCGTCCGGAATATTTTCAGATCCAACGATCAACGCATCCGAATAATCAACGGCCACTTTCATTAAATTGATGTATGATGGTTCTTCCAAAGTTTTAATGGCACCTTCATCAATATTGTCGAACTTAATTTTATTGGCCATGTCCTTATTCAACGTATTGTCAAAACTTTGATTGTACACCGAGGTAACAATTTTACTTTCGTTGAACAAAGGTTCGTCTTTATAATATTCTTTAAGGTATAACGGAAGCAAAGAGGCCAACCAACCGTGTACGTGGATGATGTCTGGCGACCAGTTTAATTTTTTAACTGTTTCAATAACACCTTTCGCAAAGAAAATGGCACGTTCGTCGTTATCGGGGAACAAATTGCCGTCTTCGTCCGTCAACGTAGCTTTGCGCTTAAAATATTCGTCGTTATCAATAAAATATACCTGAATGCGCTCTTTCGGGATTGAAGCGACCTTAATAATAAGTGGCATATCCAAATCGTTTACCACCAAATTAATACCCGATAACCTGATCACTTCGTGCAATTGGTGCCTACGCTCGTTAATGTTGCCGTAGCGGGGCATGAAAATCCGTATTTGGCCACCTTGTTGGTTAACCATACGAGGGGCTTCAAATGACATGGATGAAATTTCGGTTTCAGGTAAATAGGGTACTACTTCAGATGATACATATAATATCCTCTTATCTTTCATATGTTTTGTTTACTTTAACCTTTGCTCAATAAAAAGCAGATAGTTATTTATTTAATTGCAATTCTAAAAGCAATACTTCAAAAAAAGAAGTGTTGTTTTGTGTGTTTCAGAATAAAAAACACGCAAAAGTACAAAAATTTATGCAAATTGCCTGTAAAATCTTAAGTTTGCACGCGTTAATTTTATATTAAACTGTGGAAATTTACTCGAACAAAGAACAAATTAAAACGGCTGTTGAGGGCCTAATGGCCCAAGGGCAAACTTTAGGTTTGGTGCCCACAATGGGGGCCTTGCACAACGGGCATTTGCAATTGGTGAGCAGGGCGCTTGAAGATAACGACAGGGTTGTGGTGAGCATTTTTGTTAATCCTACACAGTTTAATAATCCCGTAGATTTAGAAAAATATCCGCGAACGTTGGAGAACGACGTTAAATTGTTGAACGGCTTGAGTGGTACCCGAATTTTGGTTTATGCGCCAACCGTTGAAGATATGTACGGCGAGAATCCCGTGTCTGAACAGTTTGATTTCGACGGGCTGGAATATGAAATGGAAGGCAAGTTCCGGCAAGGGCATTTTGATGGTGTGGGTACTATTGTTAAACGTTTTTTTGAAATAGTAAAACCGCACAACGCCTATTTTGGCGAAAAGGATTTCCAACAGCTTCAAATTATAAAAAAGCTGGTTGAAAAGCACCATATTCCCGTAAATATTGTGGGTTGCAAAATACAACGTGAAGCCGACGGATTGGCCATGAGTTCGCGCAATACACGACTAAAACCAGAGTTTAGAAAGGCGGCTCCTTTCATTTACAAAACCTTAAAAGCTGCCAAAATGCACTTTGGCACAAAAAGTGCTAATGAAGTAACGGAATGGGTTGAAAATCAGTTTTATGAACACGATTTGTTGAAATTGGAATATTTCATTATTTCAGAAGTAGAAACCCTAAAGCCCGTTAAACGAAAGGCGGACAATAAAAACTACCGAGCGTTTATTGCCGTATATGCTGACGATATTCGATTAATTGACAATATCGCATTAAATTAATTATCTTTGCCGCATGCAAATTCACGTAGTAAAATCTAAGATTCACAGAGTTAAGTGCACTGGCGCCGAGCTCAATTACATAGGAAGTATAACCATTGACGAAGACTTGATGGATGCCGCCAATATTATACAAGGCGAAAAAGTTCAGATTGTAAATAACGATAATGGCGAACGCTTGGAAACCTATTGTATTCCCGGCCCCAGAAACAGTGGTGAGATTACCTTAAACGGTGCTGCCGCCAGAAAAGTTGCGGTGGGCGACACCCTAATTTTAATTACTTATGCCGTAATGGATATCGAGGAGGCCAAAGTATTTAAGCCTTCGCTGGTGTTTCCAGATGAAGCCACTAATTTGTTAAAATAACCTTTTGGCCGCCAAAATAAAAAGATTGCTAAAAATTTTACTCCCACTTTTGCTGGGAGTTTTTTTGGTCTGGTATTCGCTATCAAAAGTATCGCTAAACGAACTGTTGGTGTATGCCAAAAATGCCGATTATACCTATATTGTTCTGGGCATATTTTTGGGTTTTTTAAGCCATTTGTCTAGAGCTTACCGTTGGCGCTTTCAGTTAGAGCCTATGGGTTATAACATAAAATTTGCCAATAGCATTATGGCTGTTTTTGCCACCTATTTAATAAATTACACCATTCCCCGGGCGGGCGAAGTGGCTCGCGCATCCATCATTACCAATTATGAAGGTGTGCCTTTCGAAAAGGGTTTCGGTACCATTGTGGCCGAGCGTATTGCCGATATGTTGGTGATGTTGGGCATTATGGCGATAACCTTGTTTTTGCAGTTCGATTTTATTTATGGCTTTTTGGTAGAGCGGTTTGCCCCAGTAAAAATAGTCGTAGCCATGGTGGTTGGGATTTTGCTCATGCTGTTATTTTTTAAACTTCTGAAAAAAAGCAAGTCGAAATTGGCCGAAAAAATCAAAAACTTTGTAAACGGGCTGATTGAGGGCGCTTTAAGTGTTTTCAAAATGAAAAAGAAATGGCCTTTTATTTTCCATACCTTATTTATTTGGGGCATGTACGTGCTCATGTTTTACGTTACCTCTTTTGCAATGGAAGAATTGCACGGCATCAGTTTTGGGGCTATTTTAATCGGTTTTATTTCAGCCAGTTTTAGCATTGCAGCCACTAATGGCGGAATTGGGTCGTACCCGTTGGCTATTTATGCGGCGTTTTCGCTGTTTTCAATTCCAGAGCAGCCCAGCATTGCGTTCGGTTGGATTATGTGGGCCTCACAAACCCTTATGATTATTATTTTTGGCGGGCTGTCGCTGCTTTATTTGCCTATTTTCAACCGAAAAAAGCAAGTTGATAGCTAGTTATTTTATTACCTTGCCTCGATAAAACTCAAATCCGTTTAAAAAAAATGAAGAAATCGGTCATTTTTATATTGTTGCTGTGGGCTTCTTTCGGCATCAATGCCCAAGTGAAATACGAAACGTTTCAGTCATCAAAATTAGGCGAAGAACGCCAAATAAAAATACAATTGCCACGTGGCTATAATTCCAACGATGATAAAACCTATCCCATATTTATCGTGCTGGATGGCGATTATATGTTTGAGGCCGTTGCCGGAAACGTTGATTATTTTTCGTATTGGGAAGACATGCCCGAAGCCATTGTGGTTGGGGTAAATCAATACGGAAAGCGCTTTGACGATACGTTGTATTCCGAACAAAATTCGTTGCCCATTGAAACCGGTGCCGCGTTTTTTGAATTTATTGGCATGGAATTGATGCCGTATTTGGAAAAGAATTTTAGGGTGGGCCATTTTAAAATAGCAGTTGGGCATGGCGAAACGGCCAATTTTATCAATTATTATTTGTTGAAGCCCAATCCGCTGTTTCAGGCTTATGTGGTGGTGAGTCCGCAATTGGCACCCAATATGCTGGATTATATCCCCGATGTGCTGAGCAAAACGCCAACAAAAACGTTCTATTATTTGGCGAATACCAAAAATAATTCCGAATCCATTTTGCAAATGACGCAGGCTTTGGATACCGATATTTCAGCTTTGGAAAACGAAAATTTGGTGTACCGTTTCGATAGTTTTGAAAATCCGTCGCACTATTCGGTGCCAACGCACGCTATTCCCAGTGCTATTGAAGGCATCTTTAAAGTATTTCAACCCATTTCAAAAAAGGAGTACAAAGAGGTGATTTTAGAGTTGGAGGATTCCCCCGTGCTTTATCTTCAGAATAAATACCAAACCATTAAAGAATTATTCGGAATTGACAAGCCCATTTTAATCAACGATTTTAAGGCCATTGCTGCTGCCATTGAAAAAAACGAACTTTATGAATATTACGAAGAGTTAGGCAAAATGGCCAGAAAAGCGTACCCAGAAACCCTGTTGGGCGGTTATTATTTAGGGCGTTTTTACGAAGAAGGTGGCGAGCCCAAAAAGGCCATGCGCACCTATCAATCGGCCTACACTTTAGAGGAAATAGGCGGAGTTACCAAAGATGAAGTATTGGAACGCGCCGATTTAATAAAACAGGATTTTGGATTTTAAAAACCTGAGTTCGATTAATAATTTAAATTAATACATTTTAAATAATTGATATTTAGCATGTTGTCATTTCGACAGAGTGAGGAACGAACGACGAGAAATCTCATAATGATGAGATTCTTCCTCATACTTCGTCAGAATGACATGGTTTTCATAATAAATATAGTCAACAATCCGAAAATCAATTCTTTTTTAAATCCAAAATAGGTTAAGAGGAACTGTATTCAATTTCAATAAAAACTATGGCCAAGGTAAAAACGACTTTCTTTTGTCAAAACTGCGGTACGCAATATTCCAAATGGCAAGGCCAATGCAATGCCTGTAAAGAGTGGAATACCATTGTGGAAGAACTGGTTGAAAAACCAAGTAAATCCGATTGGAAAACGCCAACATCAACCGTAAAACGAAAGGCTGTTCCGTTAAAAATCAACGAAATTGATGTGTCGAGCGAACCTAGGCTAAATACGTTTGATGCTGAATTTAACCGTGTGCTTGGTGGCGGTATTGTGCCCGGTTCGTTAACGTTGTTGGGTGGCGAGCCCGGAATTGGTAAAAGTACACTTTTGCTTCAGGTGTCGCTAAAATTACCTTATAAAACCCTTTATGTTTCGGGTGAGGAAAGCCAAAAGCAAATTAAAATGCGTGCCGAACGCATCAACCCCGAAAACAATAATTGCTACATTTTAACCGAAACCAAAACACAAAACATTTTTAAGCAAATTGAAGCTTTAGAGCCCGAAATCGTCATCATCGATTCCATTCAAACGCTGCATAGCGATTATATCGAATCGTCCTCCGGAAGCATCTCGCAAATAAAGGAATGCACCACCGAGCTGATAAAATTCGCCAAAGAAACCGCCACACCAGTATTGCTGATTGGGCATATTACCAAAGACGGCCACATTGCCGGACCTAAAATTTTAGAGCACATGGTCGATACCGTGTTGCAATTTGAAGGCGACCGCAATCATGTGTTCCGAATTTTAAGAGCACATAAAAACCGATTTGGTTCTACCAACGAATTGGGCATTTACGAAATGCAAGGTTCGGGCTTGCGAGAGGTAAGCAATCCTTCGGAAATATTAATTTCAAAAAAAGATGAAGAGCTTTCGGGCAATGCCATTGCGGCTACTTTGGAAGGCATGCGCCCACTCATGATTGAGGTTCAGGCTCTTGTGAGTACGGCCGTTTATGGCACGCCGCAGCGTAGTGCCACAGGTTTTAATGCCAAACGATTGAACATGCTTTTAGCCGTGTTGGAGAAGCGTGCCGGTTTCCGATTGGGGGCCAAGGATGTGTTTTTAAACATCACAGGTGGAATTACCGTCGATGATCCTGCAATAGACTTGGCTGTGGTGGCTTCTATACTTTCCTCAAACGAAGATGTACCGTTACAAAAAGATGTTTGTTTTGCTGCCGAAGTAGGGCTTTCGGGCGAAATTCGCCCCGTTCAACGTGTTGAACAGCGCATCTTAGAAGCCGAAAAATTAGGCTTTTCAACCATCTTTGTGTCCAAATACAATAAAATTTCCTTAAAAAACATAGGCATAAAAATCCAATTGGTTTCAAAAATTGAAGACTTGGTAGATAGTTTGGTTTGATGTTTTTTGGTTTAAAATGCTGTTTTTCAGTGTTTTGTCTTGTGTTTTTATTGGTGTTCTATTAAAGCAAAAATGCGTTTCAACGAAGTATTTGCACACTTTATCGAAAAAAAGCTATCTTTTTTCTAGATTATTAATCCTTTTATTGTTAATATTGTGCTGATTATTTTAACAAATACCATGAATTTGGTTTAATGTGAAATAGGCTTTCCCTCGAGTAGATTTCAAAAAAAATGGAATGATTTTGTTGCCTTCCCAAAGGGCAATGTAATTTAAATACTTAACCTATGAGGATTAATTGCGCCTTTTTTCGTCATGTTGCTCTTCTGCTAACAGCCTTGTGCCTAACAGTAAAAATTCACGCCCAGTATTGTACGCCTGCCAATTTGGGGTCTTACAATAAGTTTTACATTACTAACGTAAACATAGGTAGTATTAATAATTCCAGTTCGGGTGCAACGGGAAGTTATACCTATTATTCGGATATGCCAGCTGCCGATGTAGCAGTTGGTGAAACTTTAGAAGGTACTGTAACCGTAACCATTGATGGCTGGAACAGAAGTAAACATAGTTTAATTGTTTGGATGAACTTCAATAATTCGGATAGTGATTTTGAGGATGAAGGCGAGCAGTTTACGTTTACTTTAGAAGATAAATCAAATTCAAATCAAGATAAAGTTATAGAAGTGCCCATTTCAATACCCGTGCCCAATACGGCCAAGCTTGGAAATTCCGTAATGCGTATAGGGTTTAGGGAAAAACAAAGTGCTAATTATACAGCGTGCAATTACAATTATCAAGCGGGAGAAGTTGAAGATTATAATATCAAGTTTACATCAGATGGTTCAAATGGAGTTGGAGAGGAAGAAGACGAAGAACCAAGATACAATGTGCCTTCACATATAGGAAACTGGAATACCAACTACATATCAAAAGTTGTATTAGGTAATATAGACAACTCCAGCTCTGGAGATACTGGGCGATACACATATTTTTCAGAATTAGAATCTACCCAAGTAAAGCCAGGAGAAACACTTGAAGGTATTGTTGAAGTCACTATTGATGATTGGAACAATAATGCCAATATGGTAGTGGTTTGGGTGAATTTCAATGAAGAAAATGATGATGATTTTGAAGACGAAGGTGAAAGGTTCTTGTTCCCTTTTCAGGATAATAATGATAATAAAGCAGGAAAGAAAAACAACGGAAATGGTAGTAAAACGATTGAAGTTCCAATTTCAATTCCCATACCAGGCACTGTAAAGGAGAAAAAATCGGTTGTAAGAGTAGGTTTAAGAACCGGAACAGAAACAAACTTTACGTCGCTCGATTACAATTACCAATCTGGGGAGGTAGAAGATTATAAAATCACCTATTCCACAAGCTCAAGTTCGCTGTCTAGTGGGTCGTCTTCAAGTGGATCGGTTTCTAGTATTGATTCAGACGGCGATGGTATTGTAGATTCCATAGATGTAGATGATGATAATGATGGTATTTTGGATGCTATAGAATGTGGAATACCTTATTGTGCCGAAAATATAATTAACGAAAGTTTTGAGGAAACGGCAGTAGGTACATCAACATACCTTATAACCTATCAAGACCATGTTCCCGGATGGAAAACCACAGCACCAGATAGCCAAATAGAGTTGTGGAGCGATGGTTTTAATGGTGTTCCAGCCGCTGAAGGCAGCCAATTTGCAGAGCTCAATGCCAACCAGCCAGCGGCACTTTATCAAGAATTGTGTATTTCAGGAGGCTCGAAGGTGCAATGGTCGGTTAAACACAGAGGACGAGGAGGAACGGATGTGGCAGCAGTAAAAATCGGTTCAGATTTAACATCGGCAACAACGGTAGAAACCATGGCTGATGGGACTAGTGCCTGGGGAAGCTACTCGGGTGTTTATGAGGTACCTGTGGGACAAGACTCAACTTTTTTCATTTTTGAAGCCATAAGTACGGCATCGGGTTCTACTTCCATGGGAAATTTTATTGACGATATTGTTATTACTGTTTTAGAAGAACCTGCTTGTGCTGATGCAGATTCGGATGGTTATGAAAATAAGGTGGATATCGATTCAGATAACGATGGCATACCAGACAACGTTGAAGCCCAATCAACTTTAGGTTATGTATTGCCAAGTGGTACCGTAAACACAACAGGGCCTTATCCGGGATTATGGGATAACTATGGCACAGGTTTGGTGCCGGTTGATACCGATGGCGATGGTATTCCAGATTATTTAGATAGCGATTCTGATAACGATGGTGTTCCAGATATAAAGGAAAATGGTATGGCCGATACTTTTACGGCAGCCGATGTTGATGGTGATGGATTGAACAATGCTTTTGAAACTAGTGGTGTTAACGATGCTGTTTGGGATGTAAATGAAGATATTGAAGACCCTACCAGTTTAACTATTTTACCAGACGGCGATGGCGATTTATTAACAGGCGGCGACTTAGATTATAGAGATGTATTTGATGGTAATCCACCAAGTATAGCATCAATCGATTTTGACGGTATAGACGATTACCTGTCCAGAGAAGCATTTATAGGCGGTTTGGGTAACGTAACCATTATGGCTTGGATAAAATCAGATTCGGGAAATTCAACTAATATGGTTATAGCAGGCGAAGATGCAGGCTGCAAACTTTGGCTGGAAAATGGCAACAAACCTAAGTTTACCATTAAAACCATAGGAAACACCGAAACCACTATTGGCTGTAGTTGTGCCATTAATTTTGATGAATGGCACCATGTGGCCGCCAGTTATAATGGAACAACCGGCGAAATATTAATTTATATTGATGGCGAGCTTTCCGATTCAGCAAATATTGGAGCCGGTGCAACCATTGAAAATACGGTTAATTCCAACGGAAATTTTGAAATAGGAAGACGGTCTAGCAATGTGGCCAGCAAACAATACTTTAAAGGAAACATTGATGAAGTAAGGGTTTTTGATGTAGCCCTAACCCAAACTCAGTTGCAAAAAATAGTTTATCAAGAAATTGAAAACAATTCAGGAAATGTTAGAGGAACAATCGTGCCAAAAGACATTGAAGATTCTTCAACGGGCAATACAATCCCGTGGGTTAACTTAGTGGCCTATTACCCCATGACCAATATTGTATCGGGCACAACGGTTGATTTTTCAGGTTACAGTAAAGATTTGTATCTCAATAATATTACAACCATTCAGGAGCAAAATGCCCCAATGCCTTATGTGTCGTCAAACGATGGAAATTGGGCTAATGCCTCAACATGGTTGCATGGCAATGTTTGGGATATTGAAGAAGTGTCTAGCAATAAAGATTGGAGTATTGTTAAAATACAAAATAATGTAACGGCAAGCCACGCTGTTAATAATGTGGGATTAATAATTGATTCCAATAAAACATTAACCGTAGAGGCAGACCACCAAGTTTTTAATGATTGGTATCTTGAATTGAATGGTACTCTAGATTTAATGGGCGATTCGCAACTTTTGCAGACTGAAAACAGCGATTTGGTAACGTCTGCCGAAGGAAAAGTTTTAAGACGCCAAGAAGGTCAAGCCAATCCTTATAGGTATAATTATTGGGGGGCACCGGTAGGCCAAAAATCAGCAAGTACTCTTTCAAACAATAATTCAGATACCAACAATGCCAATAACACGCCATTTAAATTAAGCATGATTAAAGATGAGTCAGGGTTCAATATTCCGTTTACCTCCAACCATTCGGGAAATGGAAGTATTAGTAAAACATGGCTTTATACCTTTATAAACGGACTTACCTATTGGGATTGGGCAAGGATTTCTCAAAACACGGCCATAAAACCGGGTGTGGGCTATACCCAAAAAGGAACCGGAAATGCGGGTAGTGAGCAACAGTATATTTTTGAAGGTAAGCCCAACAACGGCACCATTTTGGTGAATGTTACCGATAAAGGCGGGGCCGGTTCTGTACCCAACAAAACAAAGACAGAATTTTTATTGGGCAACCCTTATGCTTCGGCTATCGATATCCATAAGTTTATTGATGATAATGAAGGCGTGATAGATGGATCGCTTCAACTGTGGCAGCAGTGGGCAGGCAATTCGCATTACTTGAACGAATACCAGGGCGGTTATGCACAAGTGAGCAAATTGGGCTCTTGCCGGGCCTATCAATTTGTTGGGTTTTATGGAGACCACAATGGCTCACAGGACGGTACCATTGTGCCCACAAGATACCTTGCAGTAGGGCAAGGGTTTATGGTCGAGGTAGTGGCCGATGGGCAGGTTGAGTTCAACAACAGTCAACGCGTGTTCATCAAAGAATCGGATGCCGATGGTTCTTATGAAAACGGTTCCACTTTCTCAAAATCAACCGAGGGCAAAACTTCAAAAGAAAAAATATCTAGAAGCGCCATGCAGAAAATCCGTTTGGAATTCAATTCGGTATCTGGCCCAAAAACCAGAAGGGAATTATTGCTTGGCTTTAGTAATTATACAAGGGATAGCTTTGATTATGGCTACGATACTAAGTGTACAGAAACGAATAATAACGATTTGAATTTGCTTTTGGAAGGAAAAAACATGACCATGCAGGCCTATGGTTCAATTACTCCAGATAAGGTTATTCCGCTTAAATTAAAGTCTTCAGGAAAAAATACTTTCGAGATAAAAATATCAGAAAAAATAAACATGGAAGATGGCCAAGCAATTTACATTAAAGATAACCTAACGGGCGAATATTTCGACCTTTCCCAAAATGGTGCATATCAATTTAGTGCAGAAGCCGGGGTGTTTAAAAACAGGTTGGAGATTGTTTTTCAAGATGAGCAGCAAATGTTAAGCACCGAAGAGGTGGCGGAAACAAAAAACTATACTTATTACCAAAACCCCACCAAAACATTCTATGCTAAAAATATGGATAGTGAAGTCACCCATTTTTCTGTAGTTAACATGCGCGGACAAAGTGTTTTTGAGTTAAAAAATGTATCAATTTCGCAATTAGCAGAGGGCATCCAATTCGATAATATAGCAACTGGGGCGTATGTGGTGTGTTTGCGAACAAAAACGAATGAAGTACTGACCAAAAAAATTGTGGTGAATTAACCCCCATAAACTTTACAATACAAAAAAGAGCTCTGAGTTTTTCAGGGCTTTTTTCGTTTATTTGGAAAGACAAATAACTTGGTTGAAAAAAAAATCAGAAATTAAAATGGAAAACCCTTCAGAATACTACAAAAACTGTTTGCAAAATTACCAGCTGGAAGTAAAAAAATACCAAAAAAAAATTGTGATGCTGAGTACTTTACGTTTGTTGGTTTTTGTGTTAACGGGGCTGGGTATTTATTGGTTTTTTAGCACTTGGCAGATGGCTTTAATAGTTGCTGTTTTAGGCGTTTTAATGTTTGTTTTTCTCCTCTCAAAATATACTGATGTTAAGCAAGAACGTACTCTCTACAAGGCTTTGGTGAAAATTAACGAAACAGAATTAAGCGTCGCATCGGGCCATTTTCATGATAGGGACGCTGGTTTACAGTTCCAGGATGCCAATCATTTTTACAGTTTGGATGTCGATTTGTTTGGTCGCGGTTCCTTTTTCCAGTTTATAAACCGTACCACAAGTGCCGAAGGAGCTAAAAGACTAGCCGATGAATTAAAAGCCAACAATACCAATGGAATAGTTTTAAGGCAAGACGCTGTAAAAGAATTGAGAGCAAACCCAGAGTGGCGCCAAAAATTTGCGGCAACCTCAAGTTTGGTTCGCGTGGAAACTTCCGCAGCTAAAATTAGCAGTTGGTTTAACCAACACCAATCATTTTTGCCAAAAGTTATGCAATGGTTGCCCCTGGCGTTTGGTTTTTGTACAGTGGTACTGTTCGGTTTGGCTGTTTTTGGCGTTTTGAATAACCTCGGCATTATAGGCTATTGGTTGCTTTTAGGCTTGGCCGTTACCGGGGCATATTTAAAAAAGATTAATGTTTTGGCAGCGAACACCGATAAAATTCGGGATACATTTCGGCAATACAGTCAATTACTCAATTTAATTGAAAATGTTTCTTTTTCTTCGGAATTATTAAAAGAAAAACAACAACAAATACGATTGAAAGATGAAAAGGCATCCCTCATTTTTAAACGCTTTTCTCGGGCTTTGGATGCCTTGGACAACAGAAATAATTTTATTGGGGCCATTTTTGGCAACGGTTGGTTTTTAACCGATTTAAGAAACGGCCACCGTATTGAAAAATGGATAGAACGTTATGGCGAAAAAGTACCCGATTGGTTTGAAGTCGTCGCTTTTTTTGACGCTTACAATTCGCTGGGAAATTATGTTTTTAACCACCCAGAATTTGTTTTCCCAAAAATAACCAATAATGCCACCACTATTGAAGCCAAAGGTTTGGGGCATCCGCTGTTGAAAAAAGAAAAACGCATCGATAGCGATTTAACCATTGATAACGAGCAGTTTTTTATCGTAACCGGTGCCAATATGGCTGGGAAAAGTACTTTTTTGCGCACCGTGTCGTTGCACATTGTTATGGCGAATATGGGCTTGCCCGTTTGCGCTAAATCGAGCCGGTATTCACCAGTAAAATTGATTACAAGCATGCGCACAACCGATTCGTTGACCGATGAAAGTTCGTATTTCTTTTCAGAGCTTACCCGATTGAAATATATTGTTGATGCTTTAGAAAACGATTCGTATTTTGTCATTCTAGACGAAATTTTAAAAGGCACAAACAGCACCGATAAAGCGATTGGCTCGCGAAAGTTTGTTGAAAAACTGGTAGCTTCAAAAGCTACGGGAATCATTGCCACACACGATTTAAGTTTATGTGAAATTGAAACTGAATTGCAAGCGGTAAAAAACTATTATTTTGATGCCGAAATCATCAACGACGAACTTCACTTTGATTACCTTCTTAAAAAAGGCGTTTGTAAAAATATGAATGCTTCTTTCCTGTTAAAAAAGATGAAAATTGTGTAGTTTTAAGCATGCAACATTCATCTAAACTTCCCCATGTGGGCACCACCATTTTTTCGGTGATGAGCGGCTTGGCGACAAAACACAATGCCATTAACTTGTCGCAAGGCTTTCCTAATTTTAAAAGCGACCAAAAGCTAATTGATTTAGTCGGCAAGGCTATGAATTCGGGCTACAACCAATATGCGCCCATGCGTGGGCATTTGGAACTTCGAAATGCTATTTCAAAAAAATATGAATTGGTTTATGGAGAAAGCTATCATCCAGAAACCGAAATTGTTGTGACTGCTGGGGCAACGCAGGCTATTTTTACTATCATTTCAACCTTTATAAAACCCAATGATGAGGTGGTTGTTTTTAAACCAGCTTACGATAGTTATGAACCTAACGTGCAATTAAATGGAGGTGTTTCCGTTCCCATTCAACTCAAAGCTTCAAATGGGTATAAAGTAGATTGGGAGACGGTAAAAGCTAAAATTAGCAGCCGCACCAAAATGATTATTATTAACACGCCTCACAACCCTTCCGGGAGTGTTTTTTCGAAGGAAGATATGCTTAAACTGCAGGAAATCACTAAAAACACGAATATTATAGTATTGAGTGATGAGGTGTACGAACATATGATTTACGATGACGAAAAACACCAAAGCGCTTGCTTGTTTCCCGATCTAAAAGCACGGAGTTTTGTGGTGTCGTCGTTTTGTAAAACCTTCCACAATACGGGGTGGCGCGTGGGCTATTGTTGTGCACCAAAAGCACTGATGGACGAGTTTTTGAAAGTACATCAATTTGCGGTGTTCTGCATCCATCATCCCACACAAAAAGGTATTGCCGATTATATGCAAATCCCCGAGCATTACTTGAAATTGCCCGAGTTTTACCAAAAGAAACGTGATTTATTCTTAAATTTAATGAAGGATTCAAAGTTCAGATTTACCCCAGCCAAAGGTTCGTATTTCCAAGTTTTGGATTACTCCCAAATCACCCAAGAAAACGATGTGGATTTCGCAAAGCGATTAACGGTTGAAAACGGCGTGGCCTCCATACCCATGTCGGTGTTCAATATAGATAATATAGACCATAAAGTGTTGCGTTTTTGTTTTGCCAAAACCGAAGATACCCTAAAACAAGCCGCCGAAATATTGTGCAAACTATAATGTTAAAAGCACGTTAATGGCGTGACAATTCTTAAATTCTGTGTCTGAATATATAGAACAGAAATAAAAAAGGATATGAGGTTTGTAAAAATGTTTTCAGTAGTTTCAATAATAATTCTAACGGCTTGCGGAAGTGGTGAAAAAGTGATTATGGATGATGGAACCATCTATAAAATGAAGAATGATAGTTTTTATCACAACGGTAAAGACATTTCAGAAGAATTAACAAGTGAAGAAAAAGCTGCCATAAAAAACACATTGAATGAACGCATTGAGGCACAGCGATGGGCTGAAGATAAGAAAAAGGAACTTGCAGAAGAACGGGAAAAAGTTGAAGAAACTTTAAAAAAGGCGAAAGAAAGGCAGGAAGAACTTGAAGCCAATCAAGAGCAGTTGGACGAAAAAATAGAGGCTAGGGAAGAAGCACGCGAAGATGTTTTGAAAGCTAAGGAACGCCTGTTGGATAAAAAAGAACGCTACGAAACATTAAAGGCAAAAGGAAAATTGTCACCGCGCGATGAAGAAAAATGGCAAGCCCGAATTGCTGAATTTGAAGCAGAATTGAATAAATCAAACGAAATTTATAAACAGTTAAAATGAAAGCAATTACAAAATGGATTACAGCCTTAATCGTGGTATTGGGGCTTTCCGTATCTGCGCAGGAAGTTACTTGGAATGGAGCAACGTACAGCGTTAAAGGAGATGTTGTTTTAAAAGATGGTGTTGATGTAACAAACACTTTAAGTTTAGAAGAACGCTTGGAAGTAAAAGAGGCTTTGAATAAACAAACAGAAGCCATTGAAAAAGAAAAGGCTCTAAAAAAAGCAGAGAAAAAA
>CAZZDI010000017.1:0-10451 GCA_964653155.1 uncultured Flavobacteriaceae bacterium
TCATAGTTTCAAATTTTGATGCTGAAAAGGGTCAGGAATTTCATTTGAAAATCCCGAAAGTGCTCATTGAAAATTGGAAGCTTTCAAACGGAAATTATACCGCAGAGGACCAATTGTACCAAAAGTACAAAACCAAATTACAGATTGAAAAAGGCATTGGAAGTCTCCATTTACAGTTAAAGCCTTTGGAGTCGCTTATTTTAAAAATTCAATAGAATAATACCGGGACTTTAAGAAAAAGAACAGTTTACGCCTATTTTTTAATATTCGACGAATCGCGAATCACCAATTCCGCATCCATAATTATTTTGTTCAAACTTTGTTTAACAACGGGCAACTCGCTGTATTCCAAAAAACGTTTGGCGGCCTGTTTTCCAATTTCGGCACTGTGTTGCTCTATGCTCGAAATACTTGGTGTTACCAAAGCAGTGAACGGTTCGTTGCCAAATCCTACCAAAGCCATATCTTCGGGGACTTTTAAATTGTTCTCCTGAAGCACCTGCAAGGCACCCAACGCTGCGTTATCACTGGCGGCATAAACGGCATCTGGTCGGTTTTTCAAATTCAGGAGCTGTTCCATTTTTTTACGGCCGTCTTCAAGGGTAAGGTTGCACTCGATAAGTAGTTCGGTATCCAAGGGCAGTTCGTATTTTTTTAAGGCATCAATATATCCTTTAATTCGGTTGTTAAAAATACGCGTATGTCTGTAACCACCAATATGGGCAATGCGCTGGCAACCTTGCTCCACCAAATGCTCAACAATCATTTGGCTGCTGTTGTAATCGTTAATCCCAATGTAATCAACATTTAAGTCGTTTTCACCACGATCGAACAAAATTAGCGGAATGCCTTTGGATTTTATTTTTTCATAATAATCCAGTTTAATGGTTTCATTGGCCATCGAGGCGATAATGCCGTCCACTTGCGTAAACAATAAGGTGTCAATATTATTGCATTCCTTTTTATACGATTCGTTGGATTGCGTCATGATAATACTGTAGCCCTCTTTATTGAGCACTTCCTCGATATTTTGGATAACCGAAGAGAAAAAATTACTGTTGGTTCGTGGCACAATCACCCCCACCAATTTGCTTTTTCCTTTGCGCAGGGCACTCGCCAAATGGTTGGGTTGGTAGTTGAGGTTTTTGGCTACCTGCTTTACCGCCTGTTTGGTTTTTTCACTAATACGCGAGTCGTCGTGCAGGGCTTTTGAAACCGCTGCAGTAGAAATGTTCAGCACATTAGCAATATCTTTTATGGTGGTTTTCTTTTTGATATGTGATTTTTTTATATATTTGCTTAATCGATTAAGCAAATATAGTGCGATAATTTTTATAATCAAAACTTTAATAACATTAGTGTTGTAGCGGGTTTTGGTTGTTTTTTCTATCCGTTGTTTAATCGTTTAACCAATTTTTAATTTTTAAAACTAAATACAATTCAAGAATGAAAAAAGTAGTCACTTTTGGGGAAATTATGCTTCGTTTGGCTCCTCAAGGATTTTTAAGATTTTCGCAAGCCAACAGTTTTGATGTGGTTTACGGTGGAGGTGAGTCTAACGTTGCCGTTTCTTTGGCTAACTATGGTGTGCCTGTAGATTTTGTAACACGTTTACCAAAAAATGACATTGGTGAATGTGCGATGATGGAAATGAGAAAACGTGGTGTAAACGTTGACAAAATTGTTTGGGGTGGAGACCGTTTAGGGATTTACTTTTTAGAAACAGGTGCGGTATCAAGAGGGTCTAAAGTGGTTTACGATAGAGCGCATTCTGCGATGTCTGAAATAAAACCAGGAATGATTGATTGGGATGCCGTTTTTGATGGTGTTGAGTGGTTCCACTGGACGGGTATTACACCGGCTATTTCGCAAGGTGCTGCCGATGTTTGTTTAGAAGCTGTTAAAGCGGCCAGTGCAAAAGGCGTTACCATTTCAACCGATTTGAACTACCGTGCTAAATTGTGGAAGTATTGTGACGATGCCCACAGAGAAGCGGTTATGACTGAATTGACATCTTACTGTGATGTGGTTTTAGGAAACGAAGAAGATGCAGAGATGCACTTCGGCATTAAGCCAGAAGGTATCAGTGTACAAACTGAAGGTCATAACGTAAAAGCAGAAGCTTTCCTTTCGGTTTGTAAGCAAATGATGGAAAAATTCCCAAGAGCCAAAAAAGTAATTACGACGTTGAGAGGTTCTATTTCAGCTTCACACAACACTTGGGCGGGTGTATTGTACGATGGCGAAAAAATGTACGAAACACGTCAGTACCAAATTACCGATATTGTTGATAGAGTAGGTGGTGGTGATTCATTTATGGGGGGATTGATCTACGGATTGTTAAAATACCCAGAAGACGACCAAAACGCTTTAGATTTTGCTGTGGCAGCTTCTTGCTTAAAGCACACTATTAAAGGTGATGCCAACTTGGTAACCGTTGCCGAAGTTGAAAAACTTATGGGTGGTGACGCTTCAGGTCGTGTAGCGAGATAATATTTGGTGTTTATTTGTTGAGCCGTTAAGTCGTTTATTTCGATTTAACGGTTCTGCAAAACCATAAATCAACAATAAAACATTTATAAAAATGGCACAATTTTCAAGATTAGAAGTGGCACAAGCCATGAAAGACACCGGGATGATTCCTTTGTTTTTCAACAGCGATATAGAATTAAGTAAAAAAGTATTGAAGGCCTGTTACGATGGTGGCGCACGCTTAATGGAGTTTACTGCCCGTGGCGATTTCGCTCACGAGGTTTTTGGCGAATTAACAAAATATGCCATTAAAGAACTTCCGGGAATGATTATGGGTGTAGGTTCTGTTACCGATGGTGCAGCGGCTTCATTGTACATGGCACTTGGTGCGAACTTTATCGTAACCCCGGTATTGCGCGAAGACATCGCCATTGCTTGTAACCGTAAAAAAGTATTGTGGTCTCCGGGCTGTGGTACCTTAACCGAAATCGCAAGAGCAGAAGAGTTAGGTTGCGAAATCGTAAAACTGTTCCCTGGTGATATTTACGGACCACAGTTTGTAAAAGGGATAAAAGGCCCACAACCATGGACCAGCATTATGCCAACAGGAGGCGTTTCGCCAACCGAAGAAAACCTTAAAGGTTGGTTCGATGCCGGTGTAACCTGTGTAGGTATGGGTTCTAAATTGATTTCAAAAGAAATTATTGCCAATAAAGATTACGCAAAATTAGAGCAGGATGTAAAGGATGCTTTAAGCATTGTTAAAAAAGTAAGGGGTTTTTAATACGATTACAGCGTTAAAAACTTGTTAAACTTAAAAACCTTCGCGTTATTCGTGAAGGTTTTCCTTTTTTTACTCCCTTTAATTTTGCTACATTTGGCATCTGACAAAAACAAAATAACCAAAAATGAAAATAATGAAATTTTTAAGTTTAGTAGCATTTGCTTTACTAATGGTATCGTGCAACGGTAAGAACGGAGTAACCAACAAACCACTAACAACAGAGTTGGATTCTGTTAGTTATGCCATCGGGTTGGATGTGGCCAACAATGTAAAAAGAAGTTTTGATGAATTCGATAACGATTTGTTTATCCAAGGTTTTGTAAACGGATCGGATTCTACAGATCTTCAAATCGACCAAGCCAAAGCACAAGAATTGGTTAGAAATTACTTCCAAAAGAAACAACAGGAAGAAATGGCCAAAAGACAAGAAGAAGGCGAAAAAAATAAAGCTGAAGGCGAAAAATTCTTAGCAGAAAACAAAGATAAAGAAGGGGTTAAAACTACCGAAAGCGGCTTACAATACATCGTTTTAAAAGAAGGAACGGGTGCACAACCTACTGCCGACTCTAAAGTGAAAGTGCACTACCACGGTACGTTGCTGGACGGTACGGTGTTTGATAGCTCGGTAGATAGAGGTGAGCCAACAGAGTTCGGTGTAACACAAGTAATTAAAGGATGGACAGAAGGTTTACAGTTAATGAAAGAAGGGGCTAAGTACAAATTCTTCATTCCTCAAGATTTGGCTTACGGTGCAAACCCAAGACCAGGTGGAGCCATTAAACCATTCGCTACATTAATTTTTGATGTTGAATTATTAGAGGTTAAGTAATAGAAATATTATTTATATCGCGATAAAACTAAAGAAAATCGTCTAAAAAGTAATTTTTAGACGATTTTCTTTTTTAGAGCTGCTATCTAAA
The DNA here is from genome assembly GCA_964653155.1 of uncultured Flavobacteriaceae bacterium. GTDB lineage: Bacteria > Bacteroidota > Bacteroidia > Flavobacteriales > Flavobacteriaceae > Flavisericum. Next base: position 4,177 of record CAZZDI010000017.1, read on the forward strand.
GAGAAAGTTTTCTTGAGGAAAAAAGCTCAAGATAAAAACATAGCATACTAGGCTAAGACAGTCAAACTTAGTTAATGTGCCTTTGTAAAAAGTCTTATTCCAATACATGTGTTTAAAACGCATAGAGTAAGTTAGTTAAAACTCATTTTGTATTTAATGTTTTTAACACCGGACTTCTAATAGCATAGCTATCTTTTTGGGGTTTTAAACGAACAAGTTTGAAGTTAAGCTCTATTTAATCCTTACCTTTTACTGCGGGATATGGTAGCCTTTTTGTATTGGTTATGGGCTGCTTCCCCCTGTTCTTAATGTCTTTTGTAACAATCAATATCGGCGAGCATGCAGACCAACCAGATGGTTTTTTGGCTTATCATGATTAGGAGAAAAAGACTTCTTTCGCGACTGGTTATAGCTTTCCATACTGTTTGGGTTTGTGTTCCTGAAATAGTAAACCAGAGTCTTAGTTTTGTGTAAAAGAAAAGAAGGCCGCCTTTTTAGACGACCTCCAATTTCGCTATTAATTAATCCTTTTTTGCTTAAGAAAAAGGATACCTGAAAAGCAACTGAAAAAAAAATGTTGCTTTAAATTGTTACTGGATTTTCCAGCTTATATTCATTTTAGATGTTTTCAACAGGGTTTATTCCTGTTGGGCAACACGGTTTTTAAATAGCCACATTTTTAATTTTACCGAAAGGAAAAACAAAACGGGAACTATAATTAGTGTTAGGAATGTAGCAATAAGCAATCCGTAAATCACCGTCCATGCTAACGGCCCCCAAAATACCACATTATCTCCACCCATGTAAATATTGGGGTTGAAATCTTTAAATAATGAAAAGAAGTTGATGTTCAGTCCAATAGCTAAAGGAATCAAGCCCAGGATGGTGGTTATGGCTGTAAGCAATACTGGGCGTAAACGTGCTTTTCCTGCTTTTACAATGCTTTCAAACAGGTCTTCGTTGTTTAAATATTGGTCGTCGTCCAAGTTATTGTTGGCTTTTTTACGGTCAATTAGCAGTTGTGCGTAATCGAGCAGCACCACTCCATTGTTTACCACAATTCCGGCAAGAGAAATAATCCCTACCATGGTCATCATAATAACGAAGGCTTTTCCGGTGATAACCAGCCCGCCAAATACACCAATAAAACTCAGGAAAATGGCCAGCATAATAATAGCTGGTTTTGAAATGGAGTTGAACTGGAAAATCAGAATAAAGAAAATTAATCCAAGCCCCGTAAAAAACGCCCCCATTAAAAAGGCCATTTGTTTGTTTTGTTCCTCAATCTGCCCGGTGTAATCTATTTTTATGCCCTCGGGAAGCCCTTCGTAACTTTTCATTTCGTTTTGAATTTGGTTTACTATGGCTCCGGCATCTGTGTACCCTGGCGCCAATGCAGAATGAACCGTTACCACACGCTTGGTGTCTTTGTGCTTGATGGCACTAAAACCCGAAGTGTTTTCGTATTTTGAAACTGCCGAAAGCGGAATTTCCTTTAACTGCCCGGTATTGTCCCTAAACGTAATGTTCTGGTTAAATAGTGCACTGGTATTATATCGGTTATCTTGATTGAAACGCACATAAATATCGTAATCGTCGCCACCTTCTTTGTAAATACCGGCTTTGGCCCCAAAAATAGAGTTCCGTAATTGTTGCCCTACTTGTGAGGCACTAACTCCCAATTCTCCAGCTTTTTTTCTGTCAACCGAAACCTGCATAGAAGGCTTGTCTTTGTTCACATCAATTTTAAGCTCGTCAATACCAGCAATATTTTTGGTGTTGATGAACTCGCGCATGTTTTCGGCCACGGCGATCAATTCGTTGTAATCGTCACCTTCAATTTCAATATTGATAGGCGAACCGGCCGGTGGCCCATTGGCATCTTTTTCGACCGAAATTAAAACTCCGGGATAAATACCAACCAAAGCTTCCTGCACTTTTTGTCGCAACAGCTCACTATCTTCGCCGCGGCGGTATTTGTACTCGCGCATGGAGGCGGTAATTTTGGCTTTATGTGGCATTTCGGCTGCCGAACCACCATCGGTTTGGGGGTTTCCGGCACCTTCGCCTACTTGGGATACGGCACTTTCTACCAAAAAGTTATAGCCATTGTCTTGGTATTGGTCTTGGGTGATAACTTTGTAAACCCGTTTTTCAATTTCTTTGGTTATGGCATTGGTTTTTTCGATGGCCGTGCCTTGGGGGTATTCAATGTAAACAATAATCTGGTTGGGCTTATTGTCTGGAAAAAATTCTACTTTGGTGCGTTGTGTTGCCAATGAAATTCCGAAAGTGATAAAGGAAATAATCAAAAGAAGAAAAATACCAATGCTTAAAAAGTATGGTTTTTTCCCCGAAAGGGCCCAACGTAATTGGCCTTCGTACCAACGCTCCAATTTCACCAAAGTTTTGGTTTGGAAATTGTTTGCCCATTTTCTTAAAAACAATCGATATATCCAAAGCATAATGGCGGTAAAAACCATTAGCGTGCCCAATGCACGGTATTCGCCACCGGTAATGAATACCAATATGCCGATTACAGCCATGATAACCGTGGTTCTGATTATTTTGTTTAGTGGCATGTCTTTATCTTCGGTATTCATAAACTGGGAAACCAGCACCGAGTTGAAAAATATGGCCACGAACAATGACGACCCCAAAACAACGGAAAGCGTAATAGGCAAAATCATCATAAATTCGCCCATAATGCCCGGCCAAAGCCCCAGAGGAATAAACGCAGCTACAGTGGTTGCCGTAGAAATGATAATAGGGAAAGCAATTTCGCCAATCCCTTTTTTTGCGGCTTCTATGCGGCTCATGCCTTCTTCATCCATTAATCGGTAAACGTTTTCGACCACAACAATACCGTTGTCAACCAACATGCCCAGCCCCATAATCAAGCCGAAAAGCACCATGGTATTTAAACTGTAACCTAGCAGGTTTAAAATCATGAGCGACATAAACATGGACATAGGAATGGCAAAACCAACGAAAATGGCGTTTTTAAATCCTAAAAAGAACATTAAAACGGTAACCACCAAAATAACCCCAAAGATGATGTTGTTGACCAGATCGTCCACTTGGCCTATGGTTACTGAAGACTGGTCGTTGGTGATGCTCACTTTTAAATCTTGCGGGAAAACGTTTTTAATGGCATCTTCAACAATAACTTGTATTTGTTCTACGGCCGCCACCATATTTTTTCCGGCCCGTTTTTTAACATCGAGCATTACTACGGGTGCCCCAAATTCGCGGGCAAAGGTGGTTTTGTCTTCTTCTTTGAATGATACTTGTGCCACATCTTTTAGGTAAATGGCGTGCCCGTTCTCAGATTTTACAACAAAGTTTTCTAAATCGGAAGGCTTGTCTATTTCGCCTAAAATACGAATGGTGCGACGCTGCCCACTGGCCTTTAGGTTGCCGGCCGACATGGTAACGTTACCGTTGTTTATGGCGCCAATAATGTCGCTGAAGGTGACTTTGGCGGCCATCATTTTATAAATATCAACCGCTACTTCAACTTCTTTTTCCTGTGCACCGCGTATATCGGCCTTTTTAATTTCCAACAGATCTTCAATTTCATCCTGAAGGTATTCGGCGTATTCCTTTAATTTTTCAATAGGATAATCGCCAGAAATATTGATGTTTAAAATGGGCATTTCTTCCGAAAGGCTCAACTCAAAAACATCGGGTTCTACCTTGGCGCCGTTAAAGGTTGGCCAATCTTCGCCCGAGGTTTCGGTGTCAATTTCGTCCTTCACCTTTTGTTTGGCTTGCTCAACGGTAATGTTTTCATCGAACTCGACCATAATCATTCCGTAATCTTCTTGTGAGGTTGAGGTGATTTCTACTACGTTGCTCACCGTTTTCAACTTATCTTCAAGCGGGTCTGTAATGAGTTTTTCAATATCTTCGGCCGTATTGCCAGGGAACACCGCACTTACGTAAATCTTGGTTTCGTTTACCTCTGGGAAACTTTCGCGCGGCATACTGAAAAATGCCGAGGCCCCGATGTAGAAAAACACGGCGATAAGTACGTACATCGTGGTTTTGTTGTTGATGGCCCACGACGATAAACCAAATTCCTTATCGATTTGTTTTTTGTTTTTTTTATTGGTCATTGGTTTTCCGGTTAGTAGTTAATCACTTTAACGGTTTGGCCGTCTTTAACGCTTCTAGCACCTTCTTTAATAATTTCGGTGCCATTGTTAACGCCATCTAAAATTTCAATGACATCGCCCTGGGTTTTTCCGGTTTTTACAATAATCCGGTTGGCAACACCTTCGTTGTTTCCGTTTTTGTTTTTAATGGTGTAAACGTACTGCTCGCCGTTGGCATTTTCTGAAATAATGCTTAACGGAACCAAAATGGCCTCGTTATTGGTGTAATCGTTAATCTTCAGTTTTGCCGTTAAGTTGGGCTTTATGTTTTTATTTTTATTGGGGATGCCCACTTCAATTTTAAAAGTCCTGTTGTCTGGATTGATAAAATCGCTGGCTTGGCGCACCTTGGTTTCAACGGTTTCGCCTAAAATAGGAAATTCAACCACAACATTTTTTCCTTTGGTAACATCTGAAATATAGCTTTCGGGCACGCTGGTTTCAATATACATATCGTTAAGGTTTACCAAGCGCATTAATGGGGTTTGCCCAGCGGCAACTACGCTACCTTGTTCGGTAATCACATCGTCTATAGTGCCAGAAAACGGCGCGGTTACCCGAGTTTTTGCTATTTGCTTTTTAAGTTGGTTAACGGTTTCCTGCTGTGCTTCGTAATTTGATTTGGACTGTAAATATTGAATTTCGCTCCCAATATTTTGTTCCCATAAACGCTTTTGGCGTTCGAAGGTGGTTTTTGCCAAATCGGACTGAATTTGTAGCTGAGCCAATTGTTGGCTAAGCCCGCCATCATCTATTTTTGCGAGTAGTTGTCCTTTGTTTACGCGCTGTCCTTCCTTTACATAAACCTGTGTTAAAATACCGTTGTACTCTGGGGTGATTACCAAAAGGTTTTTGGTGGTAACGTTGCCCTGAATTTCCAAAACGTGTTTAAAAACTTCCTGTTTGGCCAAAAATGTGGTGATTAAAGGTATGTGCTTTACTGTATCTAATTTTGATATGGCGGCATCCAATTGCTTTATTTTGGCATGGGTCATTTCTTGTTCGTTAACCAATTCGGCGCGTTTTTGGCGAATGGTTTCCAGGTTGTTGCTTTCTAAAACTTTTTCGACCGAGTTTTTTTTTGCTTCGCCTCCGCAGGAAGCTAAAAGCAGCGCAATTATTATTAAAGAAATATGTTTCATTTTTAGTGTTTTTTCTGATGGATGATTAGTTAATGGTATTGAGTACAGTTTCTAATGCGGCTTTTTTGTTGATAACATCGAGCATGGCCTGAAGAAATTCCTGTTGTGCCGAATAGAGTTGGGTTTGTGCCTGGCGCAGTTCGAAACTGGAGCCTACGCCCTCAAAAAACTTGGTTTGGTTTTTGGTTTCAATGCGCTCGGCCAAGTTTAGGTTTTGCTTTTTGTTGTCGTAATCTTCAACGGCATATTGGTAATCGCTTTTGGCGGAAGCAATTTGCAACCTGATTTTTTGTTCGGTTTCTGTAAGGTCGTCTTTGGCTTTTTCTAAATTGATTTTGGCACGTTGGGTGGCGGCACTTCGTCCCAATGAACTGAAAATGGGAATGTTTAAACTAACGCCAAGCAAAGAAGATCCAAACCATTTTTGGTCGCTATCGGTAAAGTTGAACTCGTTGCCAAAAGCCGAATACCCACCGTTGATAAATGAATTTAAGGTAGGCAGTGCTTTGCTTTTTTCAAGTTTTAAAAGCAATTCTTTTGATGTTTTGTCGTTTTCGGCAATGCGGTAATCGATGGTGTTTTCAACCGATTCTTCTGTGGCCAACAAATCCAATGAAATATTCTGTGCCGTTAAATGTTCCAGTTTATCGGTCAAAACTGTTGGGTGGTTAATGTCTAGACCCAAATTGATATTCAGCATTTGGTACGCTAAATCTTTTAAACGGCTTACATTTTTTAGGTTGCTCTGCACGCCCGAAAGGGTGATTTGAAGTTGCTCAACGCTTTCCTGTTCTTCCAATCCGTTTTCGTAAATTTTTCGGGTTTCGAACAGGTTTTTCTCTAAAGTTTCAATGTTCCGCTTCAAAATATTAACGCTTTCTTTGGCCATAAGTACGTTGCCATAAGCTTCAATTACTGCCTTTCTAACCTCAAGATCGGTTTTTTCCTTGGCATTTTTTGAAATCTGCAAATA
>CAZZDI010000017.1:10551-27341 GCA_964653155.1 uncultured Flavobacteriaceae bacterium
CCAAAGATTAAAATGAGTTTGTGCTTCATGTTTTATGATTGATTTGTTGTTAAGTGATGATCTAATTGTTTGAGGCCCTCTGGGGTGCAAATGCCCCGCAGATGGTACTCTAAATAATTGTTGGTGAGTGTAAGCATTGAAAAATTGTTCAAAGGGAAAAGCGCTTTGTCTTTTAGGGCCATCATACAGGTAAAATATATTTTGGAGATAAAATAGATATTAATATTTTTACGGTACAGCCCTAGTTTAACACCACGTTCCAGATTGCAGGCTACGCAATTTTCCATTACGCAAAACTGTTTTTCCTTAATATCTTTATAAATTTTGGGGTAGTATTTCTCTAATTGGTATTGGGGCGACGATTTTTCGTCCTTGAGGTTGTGCATCAAGAATTTTTTTATTTCCAAAATTTCTTCAATGGGGTTCTTTTCCAAATCGCAAATGGCTTGTATGCCGCTCGAAATGGTGTGGAACAAGTACAAAACGGCTTCTTCCACAAGCACCGTTTTGTTTTCAAAATACTGGTAAATGGTTTTTTTTGAAATGCCTTGGGCACTGGCTATATCGTCCATGGTAACGCTCTTAAAGCCGTAGTTTAAGAATAGATTAACCGCACTTTTTAAAATGTCTTCCTTCATAATTTGGAAGCAAAAATACAATAGGAAACTTATAAAACAAAATAAGTTTCCTAAGTTTTAACAATTAGTTAATATTGTAACTTTTTGCTTTGTATAATGACGACAAAAACCGATTTTTGTTTCATGCTTTCAATTGAAAATTACCAAAAACATTTTGTTGCCTATTTAAAAGATTACGCAACAACAAAAGAACCCGAAAACCTTTACCGCCCTATTGGCTATATTTTGAATTTAGGAGGGAAACGCTTACGCCCAGTGCTAACTTTAATGGGGGCCGAGCTTTTTAACCAAGATTACAAAAAAGCACTTAATGCGGCATTGAGTATTGAAGTGTTCCACAATTTTTCGTTGGTGCACGACGATATTATGGATGGTGCGCCATTACGGCGGGGCCAAAAAACCGTACATGAAAAATGGGACGTAAACACAGGTATCCTTTCTGGAGATGCTATGTTGATTATGGCTTACCAGTTGTTCGAAAACTATGAATCCAATACCTTTCAGGCCTTGGCCAAGTTGTTCAGCAAGACAGCATTGGAGGTATGCGAAGGCCAACAATACGACATCGATTTTGAAGCCCGAAACGATGTAACGGTTCCCGAATACTTAAAAATGATTGAAAATAAAACCGCTGTTTTGGTAGGGGCTGCACTGCAAATGGGAGCGATTGTGGCGAAAGCTTCAGAAGAAGATCAGCGGGCCATTTATGAGTTTGGTAAAAACTTGGGCATCGCATTCCAGTTACAGGACGATTATTTGGATGCCTTTGGCAATCCCGAAACCTTTGGAAAACAAGTTGGGGGAGATATTATCGAGAACAAAAAAACCTATCTGTATTTAAAAGCATTGGAGTTTTTAAATGAAACCGAAGCACATAACTTGTTGGAGTTATTTTCTGAAAGCCCAAAACATACAGAAGAAAAAATAAAATTAGCAAAACAATATTTTGTAACGTCAGGCTCGGCAGAGGCTACAAAACAGGCGATAAACGAATATACCCAAATGGCTTTTAAAACCCTGGAAAAGCTTCATGTTTCAAATGAGAAGAAAGAACTTTTAATTCAATTTGGTAAGGGGTTAATGAATAGGACCGTATAATGCAATTTCCCGCGACTTTTGATGATTTGATTGTGGAGGCCAATCAATCTAATTTGTACCAAAAATTAATCCTCCAGCTTAACAAAGATTTACTTTTGGCAAATATCGATCTGGATTTTAATGAAGACGTGCTGCCCTCCAGTTTAAAATTAATGCTTCAAGAAACCGTGTACAACCTCATTCAGGAGAAATTTACAGATTACCTTAACTTGCTGTACATTGTTGATGTGCCCGAACAAACCGTAAAGGCACTAAATGGCAGTGATTTAGTAAAACTATCTGAAGATGTTTCGTTTTTAATATTGAAGCGCGAATGGCAAAAGGTATGGTTGAAAAATAATTATTAAATTTTAATAAGGATAAATTTGTCCTATTTAAAAATTCTTATTAACTTTGTCCAGAAATAAAACGTAAATATGTTTTCTAAAGCTTGCGAATATGGTATAAAAGCCACGATTTTTATTGCAACCAAATCTTTTGAAGGGGTACGCGTAAGCCCCAAGGAAATTGCGAGCGAGATAAATTCGCCACAAGCTTTTACAGCCAAAATTTTACAAGCATTGGTTAGGAACAACGTAATAAATTCCATAAAAGGAGCTTATGGCGGTTTCGAAATTGAAAAAAGCAAAATCGCTCAAGTTAAACTGGCCGAAATAGTAAACGCAATTGACGGAGATAGTATTTACAATGGCTGCGGATTGGGGCTGGAAAAATGTGATGAGAACCATCCCTGCCCGGTACACGACAAATTTAAGGAAGTGAGGGGAGAACTGAAGAAAATGCTCGAAAATACAACCTTGGAAGAGTTGGCGTTGAACATAAAATCTGGAACATCATTTTTAAAGATTTAAAAAAATTTAAATATAAAAGGGATAAAAATATCCGAAATAAACAACACTATGGAAATATTAAGCAACAATGCCCAAAAACAAATCGGACAATTTGTAGCCGATGATTACAGAACTGCTGCTATTTTTAGCAATTACGGTATCGATTTTTGCTGTAAAGGGCACAGAACCATTGAAGAGGTTTGTAACAAAAAAGGTATCGATGCCAATCAATTGCTTGATGAATTGGATGCTTTGTTAAATGCAAAATCAGACCAATCTATCGATTATAAATCATGGCCCATGGATTTGTTGGTAGATTACATCGAGAAGAAACACCACCGATACGTAGAGGAAAAAACTCCCGTGTTGAAACAATTTTTAGATAAATTATGTCGCGTTCATGGCGATAGGCATCCCGAACTGTTCCAAATTAACGAACTTTTTACCGCTTCGGCAGGAGAGCTGGCTGCGCACATGAAAAAGGAAGAACTTATTTTGTTCCCTTTCATCAAAAAAATGGTGTCGGCCGTAATCAATCAAGGCGGGGTAGAGATGCCTCATTTTGGTACGGTTGAAAATCCTATAGCCATGATGAAGGAAGAGCACGACAATGAAGGCGAACGTTTTAGAAAAATTGCCGAACTTACCAATAACTACAATCCGCCGGCCGATGCATGCAATACTTACCGTGTAACCTTTGCGATGCTTGATGAATTTGAAAAAGACCTGCACCTGCACATTCATTTAGAAAATAATATTTTATTCCCTAAGGCTATAAAACTAGAGCAGCAATTTTCAAAAGAATAGCTGTTGCATAACAACCTTTTAAAACTAGTTTTATATTTTTAAAATCCAGAAAGGGCAACTTTTCTGGATTTTTTTAAATGTTAAATTGTAGTAGGTAAAAACACAGGAAATGAAAAAAAATCTGGTTGTAACCTGTTTGTTAAACTTTCTGGTAGCTGCCTTAATGGGCTTGGTGCTGCGATATGCTTATGTGGGCGAAGTTGGTTTCAATTACAGGTTTTTAACCCACGCACATTCGCACGTGGCCATGTTGGGCTGGGTATATTTAATGCTTTATGTTTTGTTTGTGCATTATTTCGTTCCCGAAAAAAAGCCCATTTTCACCAAGTTGTTTTGGCTTACCCAGTTTGCCGTTGCGGGCATGATGGTTAGTTTTCCAATACAGGGCTATGCGGCCATTTCCATTTCGTTTTCCACATTGCATATTTTTTGTAGTTATTATTTTGTATATTTAATCTGGAAGCACCATAAAATTGAACAACCGGCAGCACAGAAGTTACTGAAAGCTTCCTTGGTGTTTATGTTATTGTCAACGCTAGGGGTATGGTGCTTGGGGCCAGCAGTTTCCATGCAGGGGCAAGCTTCGGCCTTTTATCAAATTGCTATTCAGTTTTTTTTGCATTTTCAGTTTAATGGCTGGTTTGTCATGGCGGTTTTGGCGGTGCTGTTCTATAAATTGAATGTAGAAAAATCTCAAGCCTTTAATTGGTTTTTTCAACTTTTGTTGGTTTCTGTCGTGTTAACCATGGCTTTGCCTGTCTATTGGTTTTTACCGTTTAGCATAATGTTGTGGGTTAATGGTTTGGGTGTTCTGCTACAGCTTGTTGCGTTAAGCTTGTTGTTTAAACTTATAAAGCCGCACAAGGCCTCGTTGATGCAAAATAATTCTAGGCTCACCTTGGGCTTATTCGGTTTTGCTATTCTGGGCTTGGTATTAAAGATAGTACTACAGTCATTATCGTTCATTCCAGATATTGCGGCCGCGGCTTACCAACAGCGTAATTTGGTTATCGGTTTTATACATTTGCTCATGCTGGGTGCCATAACCGGATTCTTGTTTGGGTTTATTTTGCAAAGTCAAGGAGTGGTAAAAAGTAAACTGTTGCATATAAGTATTGGAGTTTTTGTTTTAGGGTTTCTGCTCACGGAAATATTACTTATTTTACAAGGAGCCTTACTCTATTTTGGTCGGGGCATTGTGCCGAACTACTTTTTGTGGTTGTTTGTTTGTAGTGCATTTTTACCCGTAGGAATAACAGGTATCATTATTAATATTTTAAAAAAGAGATAATATGGATTCAAAACCTTTAAAAAGACACAAGGCCTTACAGCCACTTAGCAGAGAACACCATCATGGCTTATTGCTATCCTGGAAAATACGCTCTGGTTTGAGTAAAAACGTAGAGCCTCGGCGTATAAAAGTATATGCAAGTTGGTTTTATAAAACCCATTTAATGCCCCATTTCGAGGTGGAAGAAAAGCACATTTTTAGCCTTATGGAAGATGGAAACAACTTAGTGAAAAGGGCATTGGCCGACCACAGAAGACTAGCTCGTTTGTTTACCTTAGAACCCGATGATGTTGCTACATTGAGTAAGATAGAAGAAGAACTGGACAAGCATATTAGGTTTGAAGAACGTGTGCTGTTTCCTGAAATACAAAAGTTTGCAACCGAAGCGCAATTGGAACAAATTGAAAAAATCCATCACCCAGATGAAAAATTTGAAGACAATCTGGATGATGAATTTTGGAAATAAAATTTATTAAGGGGTAACTTTTAATATGCTCTCTATTGTAGCCTGGTTGTCAACGCCCAAACCCTCCTGTTGGTGTACCAGTTCGCCAAGGGCATTGAATACCGAAATAATGTTGGAATGCGAAAAATCAATCGGTGAAATTTCTTTGTATTTTACAGAAAGTACGTTGGCAAATTCGCGCACACCACTTTCAGTGCCCTGTAAAAATGTCCATTGTTCGCCGTCCATTTCGTTTTCAATGGCAAATGCCTTTAGTTTTTCGGGTGTATCGGTTTCGGGATCTATGCTCACCATGATAAATTGAATGTTTTCGATTTTATCGTCCGGAAGCTTACTTTCAATATTGCGCATATCGGCCACCAACCTTGGGCAGGCCGCTTTGCATGAAGTGTAGATCATGACCATGACCAAGGTTTTCCCTTTTAGGTTGTCTAATTTAATGGTCTCGTTTTCCTCGGTATGCCAGGCAGACGTGAGGTTGAAAATGGAGGCTTCAGATATTTTGTTGTCATCAACCATTTTTTCCGAAGAAGAAGTTGCCACGGGCTGCAAATCCATTTTACAAACGGGGCAACTGCCCGGTTCATCATAAGTTTTCGCAACCTCGCATTGCATAGGGCATTGGTAAACTTGTGCGATGTTGTTTTTCTTTCCCGAATTGCAGTTTTGCAGCATAAAAAAGGCCAGCAAAATTATTGTAATGTGTTTTAGTGATTTCATAGGGTTATTTTACAATGTCTTTTACACAACGGAATCCTAAGTTTTTCATGGAATATTTTGCTTTTAGGCTACCACGGATGGCATAACGCATAAAGGCGGCATAATTCATTAAATCGGTGGCATTAACAGCGGCACTTCCGCAAAACAAATTAGAGTCTTTATCGACGTCTTTTCTCGATTCGCCGGTAATTAAAACCGAATTGAAATCTAGGGTCCATTCCCAAACTAAACCATGTAAATCGTACACGCCCCAAGCATTTTTTGGCGTTTCTCCAATCTTGTTCTTGTTGGTTCTTGGTGTTTCGTACCAAGCCAAAATTTGTTGGTTGTACGATGGTTTGGTGCGTGCGTCTTTGGTGGTTTCATCGGCCATGGCAACGTATTCCCATTCATCAACCGTGGGCAAACGCTTGCCTTGGCATTCGCAATAGGCTTTTGCCGCAAACCACGATATGTAAGTGGCGGGGCTATTGGGGTTTTGGTCTTCATTTAATTCAACCTGGTTTTTCCAGTTGGCCAAATAACTTTTGTCGGCAAACAAAGCGATAACGTTGCCCTTTTGCCATTTGGGATATTTTTTAACGAAATTGGCAAACTGGGCATTGGTAACCGGATATTCATCCATTTCGAAATCTTTTACTTCAACCACGGTAGAATCGCGGCCGTAAAGCGGGATGTACCGGCTTCCTTTAATAAAAACCATGCCTTCAGATTGCGCAAACCCTGAAGTTTGCATCGTCAATATTAAGAGGAATAATTTGAAGGCTATGGTTTTCATCTTTTATGTTTTTATTTGTTTTTAACTTTATCGACCATGGCTTTTGTTACCACTTTTTCAGAGTTGCCCCAGCTGTTGTAAACATAGGTTAGAACGTTGGCTATTTCTTCTGAAGATAACATTTGGCGGGTCATTACGCTATTGTATTTTTCGCCGTTAACGGTTATTTCGCCGGTTAATCCATTAACAACTACATCTATGGCTCGATCTACATCGGCATTCAGATAATCTGATTTTGCCAATGGCGGAAAGGCATTTGGAACCCCTTGGCCTTCGGCTTGGTGGCAAGCAAAACAGGTTTGCATATATATTTGTTTACCGAATTTCATTTGCTCTTCAAACGATTTTGCAGGAATTTCAGATTCTACAATTTCATCGGTAGTGGGCATTTCTTGAATACCGCCGCCTTCGGGCAGGTAAATATCGTCGCGCAACTCACCAGAATAGATTTTTTTGTCTTCTTCGCCTTCAACCTTTAGCATACCAAGTGCGCCTTTGTTGAACGCCCTAAATATGGAGTGGTCAACCAAAATGAACGTTCCGGGTACATCTACTTTAAACTCTACAATGGCAGCGCCCCCAGCGGGGATTAAAGTAGTTTGTACGTTTTCGTTAATTAGGTCGCCGCCTTCAACGTAAACTTTGTCAAAAATTTCACCAATCAAATGAAAGGAGGATACCAAACCAGGGCCGCCGTTACCCACAAAAAGTCTTACAGTTTCGCCTACTTTTGCGGTAATGGCGTTATCGCCGGTTAAAGCGCCTACACTACCATTAAATACTACATAATCGGCCTTTTCGTCAACGGCTTTTTGCATATCGAAGGGTTGTAAGCCGCGTTCACCATTTTTTCCTTTGGTATAAAAATCGCCCTGCATGATGTAGTACTCTTTATCAACAGGAGGTAAGCCGCCTTCGGGTTCCACCAATATTAAGCCGTACATACCGTTGGCAATGTGCATGCCCACGGGAGCTGTGGCACAGTGGTACACGTAGAGACCGGGGTTTAAGGTTTTAAACGAAAATGTTTTTTCGTGGCCGGGAGCTACAAAAGACGATTCGGCACCACCGCCAGGGCCGGTTACGGCATGTAAATCGATGTTGTGTGGCAATTTGTTGTCGGGGTGGTTTTGCAGATGGAATTCCACTTCGTCGCCAACGCGGGTTCTTATAAAGCTTCCGGGTACGGTACCGCCAAAGGTCCAGTACACGTAGCTAACGCCATCGGTCATTTCACCTTCTTTTTCAAGTATTTCCATTTTAACGATTAGCTTTTTGGCTTGCCGTCTTCCTACTGGAGTGGGTACGTGCGGAGGTGATGTTAGTTCGGCAACCATTTCTCGGTTAACCGGAATTTCTGCAGTATTTTCATATTGCTTTTCTTTCTTGCCAAAGCAAGAGGTGAACAGTAGTGTGCTTGTAAGCGTTATACCAATTAAATAATTTAAGCCTTTCATGTCTATTAATTTTGTTTGATTTTCAAATAGGATAAAATTGTCTTTTTTAAGTTTCATCAAAAATAGTTCATGACAAAGGTTGTAAAAATGATATTTGTCAGTTATTGAACATAAACAAGTTTACAATCTTTTATCCATATTATGAAAAAAAATCAGACTTTTAGGCTAAAAGATAAAGGATATGTTGGCGAAAATATTACGTCCTTTTCTGGGAATATTGTTCCAATCGGCATAGGTGGAGTAGTGGGCATCTAACATATTTTCGATGCCGTATTTTACTATCCACTTTGTGCCACCCACATAAAACGAATGCCCTAAATTAAGGTTTAAAATGCCGTAAGCAGGCGTTTGGTCTTCACCATAAACACTGCTGTATTCGCTTTGGTTGCCGTTGCCTTTTAATTGTATGGCGGCATTAAAATTTGGTTTTAAATACTGAAAATCAATTGAATATGAAAACGGTTTTATAAGAGGCAAGTTTTCGTTATTACTGCCTTTCCCATAGTTATAACCAAGGGTGGCATTCAGGCTAAAATCGTCAAAAAAGTGGTAATTTGAGTTGAGGTAAACATCAAAAATATTGGCATGCTTTAAAGCGGAATAGGTTTTTACGCCCGTGGCACCTATGGTCATGGGGCTTATGTTTGGAGCCATTTCGCCAATTATGTAATCATTTATGTGAAAGAAAGAAGACTCGATCCCAATTTTAAAATGATTTAATTTTAGATGGGCGCCAAAGTTGGCTTCAACAGATTTTTCGTTTTTAAGATTTGGATTTCCTATGTAATCGAAATTATCAAAACTGTTGAACAAATAAAACCCATAGCCTTCGCTTACCGAGGGAGCGCGCTGCCCATAACCAAGCCCAAAATTATAGCCGTAATTGTTTTTGTTGAAATTGAAAGTTGACGACAGCCCGGCTAAAAACCGGTTTTTGGTGTTTTTTAAATCGGGGTGGAAAATTTTTAAGCTTTCAAAACCTTCTTGGTTGGCAATGCGGTTTCTGTGTAGCCCCAGCCTAACAGAAGCTGTAATGGTTTTAAACTTGGTAAGGCTAAATTCATCTTTTACAAAAACGCCAGAATAAATGGTGCGCACATCGGGCCAAGTGTACATAAACATGCTGGGCTGGTTGGAATCGTTGGGATACATGGTCATTTCGGCCAACGATTTGTTATAAAATCCGTTTATGTTGAGTGACAGTTCATGTTTTTCTTGATTGATTTTTGCTTTGGAGAAAAAGCCGAACGTGTCGCTCCAGCCCGGCATGTCCATTCTAATAGGCACATCGGGGCGTTGCGAATCGTCCATAATATGGGTTATGGAATTGTAATACAATTTTGTTTCTAACGAGTTGATTAACGAGCTGCTGTTTTTGAAATGATGCGATGCCGATGTAATTATGGCTTTGGCCAGCGAGACATCCATGGGCAATGCAGGGTAGCCTATATCTGTAGCTTTATCGAAAATAACATTGGCAGTTAGGCTATTGTTTTGGTTGATTTTGTATCCGGTTTGAAGCGATACATTATATTTTTGAAATTGGGAAAATTTTACTTCTTGGTTGTTGCCTGCTTTGTAGTTGTTTGATCTTCTGAAAATACCATCGGTATTTATGTAAAACCGGTTGCCCGAATACTCCAATTCCAGCCCGGTTGATTTGTAGTTGCCGTTGGTTTCATAACCCAAATCAAGGCTTGAGCTTAAGCCCAGTCCGGTAAATTTTGATTGGGGCAACTGCAAATCGATGCCGCCACCAATGGTGTTGCCGTTTTCCATGCCGTTTTGTCCCGAGGCAATACTTACTTTTTTAAGGTTGGAAACATCAACGTACGAGGTTATGGGGTCCATTTTATCAGTGCAGGCACCAAAAATTTGCATACCACTTATGGTTACGTTTAACCGTTCGCTGGTCATGTTGTTCAGTGTGGGTTCCCAAGCGTAGTTGCCGCGTTTAATCATGGTAACCCGATTGGAGTTTTCTAAATAATCATCAATACTGGATAGTGTTTTGTCTTGTTGGTATTGACTTAGTTTTCGTTCGCCAACAACAATAATTTCTTTTAGGTTTGTCGTGTCTTTTAACGAACCGGTATTTTGGGCGTTACCAAACAGGACAAAAAAACATATGGCTATGGAAGTAAAAATCGATTTCATCTGGCTGATTTTTTTTGAGATGATTTTTTTTACGTGGTTTGGTGTTTGCAATCGTTTTATGGAGCCATTGCAATAAAAAAACATATTGGCAATGGCTCCATGAAAAAAATTAAAATTCTATTTCGAGATACAAACTGCTCGCTTCGTTGCTTTCTGTAACATCTTCACCTTTTAAGATTTCGTTTTCGGTGTTCAAAACTTTTAGGTTGAGTTTCCAATATCCGGTCATGGTTAATGATAGTTGCGAATGGTACAATTCATCAGAACTGTTATAAACCAAATCGGTGTTGTTTGGCGAACTGTGGTTGCCCATGTCTGGCATTCTTGGATCCACCTCAATCGTGAAATTTTCAATTTTAGGAAAAGCCATCATCGATTCCATTTTATAAAGCCCAACAACCAAATTATTGGTGCCAATTGTGGGTTCTGTTGGCTCAATTAAGGCCAAAACATATTTCACTTCGTCGCTACCTGTAAAAACAGCAACGTTTTTTTGCTCGCTTTGCAGTACCGTTATGTTGTCGGTGGCGGTAAATTGGTTTCCGTTGGTAGAATAGTTTATGGTTATAGACCAGCCCGACCCGTCGGTATTGGTCATTTGCGGAATAATAAAACCTTCGTAAACCATTGTTTTATTTGCGGCTTTGGTTACAGCCGAATTTGGGCAAGAATGGTTCATGGTTTCCATTTGCATAACGGGAGACCAGCTTACCGAAGCGTCTTCAATATAACTGTCGGTTTCCGCATTTTTTATGGTTAGGCTTATGGCGTTGTAGCCCGTGCGTATTTCTCCCGTTTCGGTGTACAGTGCAATGGTATGCGTGCCATTATCTATTTCGTGTGCTTTTATAAGGTTTTCTAATTCGTTAACATAGGGGGCATCGTCGCTGTCTTCAGAGCATGACACCGAAAAGAGAACAATAAATACTATAAATACTATGGGTAAGATAAATTTTAATTTCATTGTAATTTAAATTTTATGCAACGGCAAGGCATAGGTGTCGGGTGCACGACAAATTTCCATTTTTTGTGGAAATACGTCATTTTTGGCTGATTTGTCATTCCGACGAAGGAGGAATCTCGACCTTTGTAAACCCATGTAAAATACTTGAGATTCCTCAGATTCCTCCTTCTACAAACATAGGATGACAGTACGCTTTTTCAAATGATTCCGATAACGGAAATTTGTCGTACACCCTAGGTGTCTTGCCTTAAAATTAAGTTGCAAATGTTTTAATAAAGTGTATTGGGAAGCCAGCCAATTTTAACGTACAGAAACGTTATTGGTTTAAAGCTAACTTGCTGAAAAATAAATTACACGAAATTGGGCGGGGGCGTATCTACCGAAATACTGTTTTGGTAAATTTTAAGTGCGGTATAAAATAAATTATGGTTTATGGGCTCGTGCCAATTTTTTTCTTCGGGTATGGTGCTAATATCAGAAACAAAAAAAGTGTCCAGTTTTAATCGTTTTAATTCGGTAGTTGGCGTGTTTCCGCCAGTTTCGTTTTTAGCCAACTGGTTTTTTAGGTGGCACTTACCGTTACAGCCCTG
This sequence comes from uncultured Flavobacteriaceae bacterium, assembly GCA_964653155.1. Classification (GTDB taxonomy): domain Bacteria; phylum Bacteroidota; class Bacteroidia; order Flavobacteriales; family Flavobacteriaceae; genus Flavisericum. The sequence continues at coordinate 22,348 of CAZZDI010000017.1, forward strand.
TTGGTTGTTTTTTTGTATGCACAGCGTTTTGGCTATAAAATCTTGGTTCGCTACAAAATCGACCACAATAACCAGTGTATTGATATGGTGCGCCAGTAAAATAATTACCAGTACATGTACGGTTAATTGTTGTGCGATTGATTTTATCATGCGGCAAATATAAGGACTTTTGTACGCTTAATTTATGACCGTTGTTAGAAATTGAAATAGTCCGGATATGTTGATAATATTCCGTTTAAATTTTTTACGGCTTGCTTTGACTCCGGCTTGTTTTTCGATTCTCTTAAAATAGAAATATTGTCTAATACAGGTAGAAGGACATGATGAAGTTGTTCGTGGGCTTCTCCTTTCATAGAACAGTGCTCAATAATGTAGCTGGTTTGTTTTCCCAAGTTTTTTCCAAGGGCTTTAAAATCGGATATTTCACTTCCTTCAAAAGCATTCAGTTCTTTTTGTATGTTTTTAAAACCTTCTGTGGTTTCTGGGTTAGCCTCCCATTTTTCGCCGTTATTTAAGCGTAGTGCCTCGATATTGGCTTTGTGTTCTTTGCAGGCGGTTAAGCTAACTAGCGTAATGATTAATAATAAAATGAAACGTTTCATAATTAAAAGTCTTTCTTTTTAGATTTATAAATTATTCCGAAAATGGGTGCCAAGGCCCATGAAACGAGCATGGCCGATGAAACCACCAAGCCCATGCTGGTGCCAAAAAACTGTTTGAAAACGGCACCGGTATAACCCATTAAAGCAGAAATGTCCAGTTTTAATAAAATTAGGATCCTTGAAAGGTCTATAGGGTTTAATAGCGAACCAAACAACGATAGCTTGTCGAGAGGGTAATCTTCAAATAAGATTAAGATCATCAAAAAAATGCCATCGTAAATTATGGCCAAAAAGAGCCAAAGTAAAATGGCAAACCCAAAGCCCTTTATTTTATTTTCGTTCGCCAGGGCAATGTTAAAGGCCAATGCCGTAAAAATAAGGGTTAAAAAAACGCCCGTTACCAGCAATAGTGTAAATTCGCCCACGGCATCGCTATTAAACAATCCGTAGAAAACAAAAGGCAGGCCCAGCCCAAGTATTAAACTTAGCGATAGCGAGCCGGCCACGCCCAAGTATTGGCCCAAAAATATAGAGGAACGTTTTAAGGGCTGTGCCAATAATAGTTCGGTGAATTCTTTTGAATTGTAATAGTACATCACGCCAAAAATGGTTCCGATGAGCGGTATGAGGATAATTATAACATTCATTAAAGTGATAACGGCTTTCGAAAGGTCGTTGTTTAAAAACAAAAGCGTTACCCCCAATAACAAATAGAACGCAAAGTAAACGTAGCTCCAACGGCTTCGCATTAAATCGTAAAAACTGTATTTTAAAATTTTAAACATAGCTCTCTTTTAAAATGGATGCAATGGCGCGCTCGAAATCGGGCTGGTTGGTTTGTTTTTTCAGTTCGTCGATGCTGCCTTTAAAATAGATGTTCCCTTCAAGGAGGAACACAATACCGTCTGATATTTCTTCAACAAAACTCATAATATGCGAAGTGATTAAAATGGTTTTTCCTTTGGCACGTTCTTTATTTATAAGGTCTTTTAGCCTAAGGAGCGAAATGGGATCGAGGCCGGTTGTGGGTTCGTCCAGTATGATTAATGGGCTGTTGAACATGAAGGTTAGTACAATGTTTACTTTTTGTTTGGTGCCGCCCGAAAGATTGGCCAATTTTTTATCTAAAAACGGTTGGAGCTTAAACAATTCTATTAAACTTTCGTCATTATTGGTTGGGCTCCGCAAATCTTTGATCATTTTTATGAGTTCCCTAACTTTAAGGTTGCCCGGGAAGTTTGCAATTTGTGGCAGGTAATCAATTTTATGGCGGTAATCGGGGTTTTTCTTTATGTTTTTCTCAAAAACCGAAATGTGGCCTTGGTCTGGCAGTACCATTCCCAAAATTGATTTTATCAATGTGGTCTTTCCGGAGCCATTGGGACCCAGTATGGCAAAAATACCACCGTTGTTAATGGTTAGGTTAACACCGCGCAGCACTTTGTTTTTTCCGAAGGTTTTATGTAGGTTGTTGATGTTTACCATTGCAATTGCTTAATTAAAGGGTTGTGGTCCATAAGGTTGTCTGGAGTGAATATGGGCGAAACTTTTTCGGAAAAATCGATAATATCGATAAACAAACTGCGCAACAAAATAATGCTTTCGGGCGTGCGGTTAACGATGTACGAAAATAGTTTTACGGGGCGGTAGGGCACATCGCCAATGCCGTTTTTGTCGAGGTCGTAACCGGTGTAGTTGCTCCAAAAATTGCGGTTAAAGACATTATCGTTTACCTTGCTGTTATAGGCTATATCAAAAGAGTTGTGCAGAAAGTTATTTTCGAAAAATTGGTTGGTGTAGCACGCCCCCCTCACTTTAACGGCCCAACCGTTGTTTTTAAAATTATTGTGTTTGTATGTAATGCGGTTGGAGCCCTCGATGTTAATGCCTACGGTGTTTTCTTCAAAAGTGTTTCCGATAATTTGGGCATCGTTTATTTCCTTTAAAAGCAGGCCGTAAGAGGCCGTGCCCCAATTTTCCTTAAAAATATTGTTGGTCATTTGTATTCTTTTTGAAAACATAACCGCAACCCCGGCACCGTTGTTTTCAAAGGTGTTGTCTTGGTAGGCATCGTCATTTGAAAACATAAAATGCAAACCGTAACGAACATTTTGGGTGCTAACGTTGTTTTTGATGGTGCAATGATCTGAAAATTCCAGGTAAATGCCATCGCGTACCCGCTGTATAAAGTTGTGTTCAATTTCTACATTTTTGCTGTACCATAGCTGTATGCCGTTTCCGGAGTTGTATTCTTCAACAGCATCGCCAATAATCTTATTGTGGAACACTTTTCCGTTTTTTGATTTTTCAATATAAATTCCGAAAAAGAGTTTTTCCAATACTACATTTTGAATAATAAAATTTTCGCTGTTTTTAACCCGTATGGCGGCGTAATCTTCAGTATAGCTTGTGCCTACGTTTATAATGAAAAGCCCATCAACCGTTACGTTGTTGGAGGTAATGGTTATTACTTCGCCCTTTAGTTCGCCGTCAATTACAGGGTAGTTTTTGCCAATTATGGTTAACGGTTTGTTTATAATAATGGCGTGCTCCTTGTAGGTGCCTTTTTGGATCAGGATGGTATCAAAATCTTTGGCTTGGGCAATGGCCGTTTTTAACGAGGATAGTTTGCAGGTGTTACATACCTCTACGGTTTTCGCAATAGCGGGATTTACCATGGCAATGGTGAACAAAAAAACGACTAAATATTTCATGCCACTAATCTTTAAATTTGGCCAGTAATTCGGGCCAAGTGTACAGCGTGCCCCCTTTTTCGGTCTGTGTTTTTTCGGCATCGATTCTGTTTTTAAACGCCGATAAAAAAGCGCCCATGGGGCTGGGTATGTTCTTGCTTATTAAAAAAGTGGCTTTTGTGGCATCGATCAAGGTTTCGGGCTCGGTATAATTGTTGGATAGGAACATCTCAATTTCGCCGGTGTTGAATTCGTCCATGAAATTGATCATGCATTCGGTGGCATCAAACATATACACCTTGCCTTTTTTGGTCACGATTTCGGCCGCGTGTACTTTGTCAACAATGGTCATTCTACAAAAATGACAGCCGTCGCTTCCGTAGTTTATGGCTTTTGGCGATACATTACAACTTAAAAATAGTAGTGGTAATGCCAAGAGAAAAAAGTGATTTAGTGTTTTCATAGTTTTTAGTGTTTTTGGTGCAGGCCGGTTACTGTGTGGTTTGTTTCAAGCTTGCTTTCCTGCCCAGCCAAAAGGCAACGAGTGTTAAAAACATGCCCGCAAACATAAGGTAGCCCCCTGTGTGGGGCAGCGACATCACATCGAAATTCAATAGTTTTTGAAAACCAAGCAATGGTGGTTTGTAGGACATTGGTGAACCATCGGGGTTGGTTACTTTTATAATGGCATGAGGATCTAAATTGCTGCCATAATCGATAAGCCAGTTGTTGAAATCGTACATGCCCAGTACGCCCAGAATAGCCATGAGCAAAAACCAACCGAGGAAAAGTTTGTGGCTTACTTTTTTAAAGAATCCTAACAGCCCAATGGCAACGCCTAAAATTACCATGCCGATAATGACTTTTGGAAAAACCGAGAACTCCCACATTTCATCGGGTTTTGGGATGGTTTTCATGCCTATATAATGGTTAAGGCCATCAATGTTTTGTATGTCGAATTCAGAAACCCCCTTAATGCCATTAATGTAAATATTCATTCCCATAGGGTCTGGGTACTGTGGGGCGCCAAGCATAATATTCCAAAGTGGAAATTCAAAAAGCCCGAGTAACAATAACGAACCAATAATCATTATAATGCTAGCCTTTTTCATCTTTATAAATATTGATGGTTTATAAATGCGGTAGAATCCTGCTTTTGCAGAAATAGTGTTTAATAAAAAAGGCGAGAGCGAAATAGAGACTCTCGCCTTAACATAGAGAAACAAACACTAAAACAAAATTTCCCTAATTGTTGTGCTACTCAATATCTTCTCCCAACGACCATTTTAAGGGTACGTTGCTATTTGCCGGAGATACTCTAATGTAGCCTTGCATTTCTTGGTGCAGCGCCGAACAGAAATCGGTACAGTAAAACGGCCATACGCCAACTTGTTTGGGTTCCCAAACCGATGTTTTGGTTTGTCCGGGCATAATCAATAGCTCGGAAGTGTTTTGTCCAATTACGGCGAAACCGTGTGGTACATCAAAATCTTGCTCTAAGTTGGTGATGTGAAAATAGACTTTGTCGCCAACTTTAATGCCTTCAATGTTATCGGGCGAGAAGTGGCTCCTTATGGTAGTCATATAAATATGGACTTCATTGCCGTTTCTAACAACTTTAACATCGGCGTCTGATTTGGCAGCGTATTTATGTTTGTTTTCAGCTAAACTGTATATTTTTTTCGAACGCTCTTTTATG